>CANQJF010000022.1 GCA_947624225.1 uncultured Clostridia bacterium | reverse complement strand
ATCGGGAACCGTCAATGTCTGTATCTTCGTGCAACCGCGGAATGCGTTCGATCCGACCGAGGTCACATTCTTCAAATCGATACTCGTCAACCCGCTGTTTTCGAATGCGCTCGCGCCAATCGAAGTGACGTTGTCAGGGATCTCGACCTGTTTGAGGTTGCTGCAATTTTGCACAAATCCAACAGGGATAGCCTCAATCGAGGGCGAAACAGTGACATCCGCCAAGCTCACGCAATCCGCAAAGATGTACTCGCCGAGCGCGGTGGCATTTTCAATGTTGACAGTCCGAAGTCCGCTGCCCGCAAAGGCACGGTTGCCAATGGTCGTCAAGCCGTCGCTGAAGCTCGCTTCCGTAAGATTATTGAGGTTTTGGAAGGTCCCCTCGCCAATCGTCTGCACATTCTGCAAGGCCACGCTCTGCAAAGACGTCGCACCCGCGAACGTCGCCGCTGTAACATTCGTCTGTGAGGTCAATGTCAGCGTGCGCACGGGGCTCCCGTTAAAGGTGTTCGCATAGCCGTGTTGCGTGTCGTCCACGGAGTAGCCGAGGAACGGCATGACCGCAGACGTGATACCCGTGTCCGCGAACGCCCCCTCACCGAGCGAGGTGACCGCATCGGGAACCGTCAATGTCTGTATCTTCGTGCAACCGCGGAATGCGTTCGATCCGACCGAGGTCACATTCTTCAAATTGATGCCCGTGAGGGCACTGCCCGAGAAAGCATTTGCGCCGATGGTTTTCACCGTCTCGGGGAGATGGATCGTCTTTAACGCGGAGCATTCGCTGAAAAGCCCGTTGGGAATGGCATCCAATGCGGGAAGCGTCACATTCCCGAGCCCGCGGCAGTTCGAGAAGGCGTATTCGCCGAGCGCCTCCACGTCGGAGAGGTCAAACTCAGACAGCCACATGCACCCGCGGAAGGCCCTGTCGCCGATCCTGTGGATGGTGGCATCGATCCTCCTCAACTGCATACAGCCGTTGAAAGCATCGTTGGGGATGGCCGTGACACTGCTGGGGAGCGTCACCGAGACCAGCAGGCTGGCGTTCATAAACGCCCGCTCTTCGATGGTGTTCGTGGCGTCGCCGACAGTGAGAGCGGTGACGACGGAGCCGCTGAAAATGCTCTCATAGAGCGTGGGCATGTCTGTGAGGTTGATGACGAGGCTGTCGCTGCCGTTCCCGATGTAGGTAGCGAGCTTTGCGCCGCTTGCGGTGGAACGCGTCGGCCCGATGAACGGGATGGTGACGTCCGTCAACTCGGTGCAGTCGGTGAATGCGCCCTCGCCGAGCGAATTCAAGCTGTTCGGGATGACGACGAAGCTAAGAGATGTGCACGATCTGAATGCTTCTGCGCCGATGGATTGCAAGGTGGAACCGAAATCGACGGTTTGAAGCTCTGTGCACAGCATGAAGGCCTCGTCGGGCAGGGAGAGGAGGTTCTCCCCCACCGTGAGTTCTTCGAGGGCGGAGCAACCGAAGAATGCGCCCGTCCCCATGGAGACCGTCTCCCGCGTGTTGGCCGCACTGCCGAGGTCGAGATGATGAAGGGCAATGCAATCGGAAAAGGCATGGGCGCCGATCTTTGTCAAACGGGAGATAAATTCCTCATCGGCGAACTTGCGGCATCCCTTGAAGGCGTTGTCGCCCACAGCGGTGATCCCCTCCGCGTTTTTGAGTTCCGTGAATGAGATGCACCCTTGGAAGATCCCGTCCTCCAACGTATCCCAAGAGGAGGGCAGCGAGACGGATCGAAGCGTGGTGCAATATGCAAAGGCGTCGGCGCCGACGGTGCGGATGCTGTCGCCCAGCACGACGGTGCGGAGGTATGGCAGGTTTTTAAAGGCCCCCTCGGCAATGGCGTCGGTGCCGTCTACCGTGACGGAGTAAATGGGCATATCCGCTTCGAAAAGATAGCTGAAATCCCGATAATCTGCGGGCGTGGGGCCGATGAAGGGCACGGCGACCTCGCCGAGGCTGATACATCCGTAAAAGGCCTCTTCCCCCACAAAGGAGAGCGGTGTGGACAAAAAGCCGATCTTTGTGAGCGCGGTGCAATTCTCAAACGCCCGCTTGCCGATATATTCTACCGCGCCGCCGATGTCGATGGAGTCCATCTCCGTGCAATTTGCGAACGCCCAATCGCCGACATAGGAGACGTGGGAAGTGAAGCCATTGAGCTCTTCGAGGGCGGTGCAGCCGTTGAAGGCGTCGTATTCGATGCGGACAGAGGTCTCCGCATCCGAGCGCAAGGTGACTTCCGTGAGATCGTCACAGTCGCGGAAGGCCTTCTCCCCGATCTTTCGGAGGGAAGCGGGCAGAGAGGCACTCTCGATGTTGCGGCCCTTGAACGCGCCGCCGGTGATCTCCGTGACCGGCTTTCCGTCGATCTCCTCGGCAATGGTGACGCTGTCGGCATTGCGGTCGAACAGCGCCGCTATGGTGACGGAGCCGGTGCCGTCTTTGAGATTGCGGTAAAAGACTTCGTCGTCATACCCGTCGTAACGCTCATAGAACACGGTGACGGCCGTGAGCGTGTAGACCGAGAATATGACGAAGAAGGAAAAGACTGCCTTGACTGGCCGCGTAAAATAGCGGTATCCCGGCCGCTTGCGGCGGCGGCGCTTGACGCGGGCGGCACCCTTGATCACATAGAACACCGTGATCGCCCAGAGCAAGAGCATGGCGATGATGCAAGCCGTCATCACGTAATTTTTGAGCAGGGTGTACATGTAGATGTTCCCCACGACGGTGGAGAAGGTGAGTGCCGGGATGCCAAAGACATAGGGATAGATCTTGTAGCGCGTATCCCTTCTCCATTCGAGGTCGGCCTTGAAGGCGGCGTTGATCTCCTCGGGGAGGCAGACGAGGTCGTGCTTTAAGAGCAAGTTTTTGAGGTCATAGACATTCCACTTGCGGAGGTCGTTGAGGTAGCGGACGCCGTTCTTTTTGAGAACGTGCACATCTGCATCGTTAAATACACCGCCGTATTTTTTTTCGAGGGGGATCTTGTAGGGATAGCGCTTGATCTTGTGCCAACGCTTTTTGAGCCGCAAGGAATCGGCGATGTCCTCCCGGACGGCCGCATCGATGAGTTTGAGCACCTTGTTGGCATGGGGAAGGCAGAGCACGGTGAACTCCACGCCCCCGATGGCGAAGATATCTTGCACGAGGATGGGCATTGAGCTGTCCCGCCCGCGCATGTGCCTGCGGCGGATACATTCTTCGAGCGTATCCCTCACCGAATCCCACTCCCCCTTGCTGAGGCCGAAGGGCGCATCGCCCTCGTGCGCGCATGCTCTGTCCCACACGCGCGAGAGGGGCAGACGGGAGAAGATGCCGATCTCCTTGCCCGTGTTGCGTTCGAAGAGGGCGGCGCAATTTTTCTCCTTGCAGACAGGCCCCCGCTTGTATCCGAACCGCACGGAAAAAATGGGGCTGTTCTCGACGGGAGCTACATCCGTCCGCCCGAAAAATTCTTCCGGATACGGAGGCTCCTGCGGAACGTCCCCGAATCGATCAAATTCCTCCCAAAACGCCTCTTCGCTCTGCTCCTCCGACGGGGCCTCCTCCTGTTTGACGGGGGTCTCCTGCTCTGAGGGGAGTTCTGAGGGGAGCGGCGTTTCGAGCAGCTCCGGATTGAGACCGAGCTCCCCTTCTATCTGTACTTTCTCTGCCTTTTTGCGTTTAGTCCGTTTCGCCATGCTTTACGTCCTCACTCTTTTTTCGATGGAATAGCGCCCGAGGCGGGTTTTGAAGGCGATCCGATAGGAACAGGTGGAGACTTTCTCTCCGTCGTACCGGTCGAATTCCTCCGATTCATAGCTGTTGACGATGCCGCCCGTCTCGGTGGACACGGGCTTGAAGTAGAGGGCGCCGTCGTTAAATTCCACTCTGCCCGCGCGAACCTCTATTTTGACAGGTGCCCCCGCTCCGTCGGTGAGCGCGAGCTCCTCGCCCGCAAAGATCTGCCCGAGGAGGCAGGCATTGTAGGCATTGGCGAGCGCATAGGCATAGCCGTCGATCTCAGACTGTTGGCCCGCACCGAGCGCCATGGTGAGTGCATTCTTTGTGAAGGGCTTGGGCGCACTCGCGGGCGCTTCCACGTCAAAGGGGACGTGCACGGCGGCGATCTCCGCAATGCCCTTTGAGAAGCAGTTGTGCTCGGGCTCCCGCGGTGCAATGTCCACCGCCATGCCCTCCTGTGCGCGGACGACGAACACGTCGCGGGGGCACCCTACGGCATCGAGATAGGTGATGCGGTCGGCCTCCTCCGCGCGTGCCACGGCATCCAAAAAATCTTCACGGGAGTACGTTTTATTTTTGGCGGGAAGAGGCATCGCCGTGTAGGCGACCTCCTCTCCACCCTTCGTCATGTAGACGACCAAGATGCACGGCTGCTGCTTTTTACCCGCGGGGAACGCGGCACACACGCCGATGCTGTCTACGATAAGATCGTTTGTCTGATGTTTGCCCATATGTTTCCTCTTTTGCCCCGAAGGCGGTTAAACTTCCTTCGGGACGGCGGGAGCGGCGGCCTTGATCGTGAAGGTGAAACTCTTGGTGGTTGTGCCGTTCAGCGTGTAGTTACCTGCTTTCGCGCCGCCGAGCCCGTTCACGGTCACGGTGTAAGTCCCCGCCTTGGTGATTTCGTTCGCCTGCACCGTCTTGCCCGTTGCATCGGTGATGGTGTAGGAGAGCGTTACCTCGTTTGCGTTGTCGCCCGTCGCCAGGTTGTTGATCCAGAGCGTGAACTGCTTGATGCTGCCGTTTTCGACCAAGTCGGAGGGAGCCGTCCAGCCCAGCGTGACGACGCGGGCGTTGACGGTGACCGATTCGCTCGTCGTTCCGGTCAGCCCTTCGAGCGTGTAGTTGTCCGTGCTCAGGGTGACGGTCAGCGTGATGGTCCCGACATTGGTGATGGTCGCGGTGCCGTTTGTCTTAAACGCGACATCGGCGCCCGTCGCAATGTCCGTGACGGCGGCGGAGAGGTTGTGCGCCTTGCCGTCGTAATCGAAGGATCCCGCGCCCGTCCAGACGATCTTGACTTTCTGCTTGGTGATGGTGAGCGTCTCCTGCACGCTGCCCGTTGCATCGTCGAGCACATAGTTGGTGGTATCCAGCTCGGTCACTTTGACCGTCGTGCTGCCCACATTGGTGAGGGTATCCGTGCCCGTCGTCTTGTGAGGCACGGGCATGCCCGTCGAAATATCCGTGACGGAGACGGTGAGCTTGTGCGCCGCGCCGTTGTAGGCAAAGGAGCCTGCGCCCGTCCACGTGATGCGCACCTTCTGCTGTTTGATGGTGAGCGTCTGGCTGAGCCCCTCGACGCCCGCGAGCGTGTAGTTGTCGTTGCCGATCCCGGCGAGCGTGATGTTGTAAACGCCCGCGGCGGTCGTGCCGTTGCTGCCGCCCGTGATGGTGCCGTATTCGGAGACCTTGGAGTTGGTGTACGTAATCTTGAACGTATCGTGGCCGGCCGCATTGGAGACGGAAGCCGTGAGCGCGTGCGCCGCGCCGTTGTAGGTGACCACCGTATCGCCCGCCCAAGAGATCTCTGCCTTGCGCTGCGTGATCTGCATCTGCTTGGAGAGGTCAGTGATGCCGTTGAGCGTGTAGTCGTCACTGCCGATCCCGGTGATGGTGTAGGTATACGTGCCCACATCCTTGAACGCCTTGATGCCCGCCGTGGGAGCCGCCGCCTTGCCGTCGCTCGTCGTGAAGGTGGGCGAGAGGTCTGCGCCGTTCAGGCCCGTGACCGTGGGCGTGAGCGAGTGCTCGCTGCCGTCATACACGATGCTCAGTTCGCCGCTCCAACCGACGTTGGCAACGCGCTGGTTGATGGTGAGCGGGGCCGTCAAGTTCTCGGCTTCGTCGAGCGTGTAGTTTTCGTTGCCGAGCGAGACGAGGGTGACGGTGTAAGTTCCCGCATGGGTTGCGGAGTTGCCCGTTCCGCTCTCATCGCCCTTCTCGGAGGTGCGGGTGAGCGTATAGCCGAGGGTGAGGCGGTCGGAGAGGAAGGCGTTCGTGATGGTCGCCGTGCGGGCATGGCCGCTTCCGTCGAACGAGTTGACCTCGGTGCCCGTCCAATTGACGGTAACGACGAGGGGCGTGACGGTGAGTGTGGCCGTCGTGCTGCCCTCCACTTCGTCCAAGGTGTAGTTGGTGTTCGTGTAGTTGTTCGCGGACAGGGAGATGTTGGCCGTGATGCTGCCCACGCCGTTCAGCGTGCGCGAGTTCACACTGTAAACGATGTTCACGGCAGAATTGGTGTCTGCTCCCACGACATTTGCTTCGAGCGTGACGGAGTTCCCGTTATACACATAGCTGCCGCTGTTCTTCCAGGTGATGCGCACCTTCTGCGGGAGGATCTTGAGCTTTGCGGTCAGTTCGGATGCCCCGTCGATGGTGTAGTTCTTGTTGCTGAGGGCGGTGATGGTGACGGTGTACTCGCCCGCATTGGCCGTGCCGTTGCTCGCCGCGCCGATATAGCCGTATTCCGAAGTGCGCTCCGCCGAATAGGTGATGGTGACGTTCTCGCTGCGGGCAAGGTTGGTGATGGTCGCCGTGCGCGAGAAGGTGGAGCCGTTATACGTCTGCGACTCGGCGCCGTCCCAAGAGAATTGGGCCACGAGCGGCTTGATTTCCAGCGTCTTGGCGTCGGGGCCGGAGGCTTCCGTGATCTCATAGTTGCCGTCGGTGAGCTGCACCTTCACTTCGAGACTGCCCGCGTCGGTGAGGCTGTTGCCCTTGACATAGCTGAACCCGACGGTCTTGCCGTCCGTATCGCCCACGACGCTTGCCGTCAACTGATGGGCGTTGCCGTCATAGGTCAAGGAATTTTCGCCGTCCCACGTGATCTTGACGGCCTGCTTGGCAATGATGAGCGTTGCCGACGCCTCGCCCTCGGCGCCGTCCAAGGTGTAGTTATTGTTGCTGAGGGTGAGCCCCACCGTGAGCGTGCCGGCCTTGGAGAGCGTGTTGTCCGTGCCGTAAGTGCCGCCCGTCGACTTATAGGTGAAGTCCACGCTCTCGGAGTCGTTCTTGCCGACGACGGTCGCGAGCAGGGTGTGCACTTCGCTGTCGAAGGTGAACGTCTTTTGCTCGCTCTCGCCGTCCCATGTCCACGAGATCTTGACGGGTTGCGGCGTGATGGTGAGCGTCTTTGTGGTCTCGCCCGTGCCGCCGTCAAACGTGTAGTTGGAGGAATCGGAGAGCACGACGGTGGTCGTGAGCGTGCCGACGTTCTGAATGGTGTGGTCGGAGGCATAGTTGCTGCCGCTGACTGAATAGGTGAATTCCACGGGTGCGCTGGTCGTTGCGCCCGTCAGCGTTGCGGTGAGGGTGTGCAGCGCGCCGTCATAGACGAGGGAATTCCCCCCTTCGAGGCCCGTCCACGAGACGTTGACGACCTGCTTGGTGATGACGAGCGTGGCCGACGTCTCGCCCTCGGCGCCGTCCGACGTGTAGTTGTTGTTTTTCAGTTCGATGCTGACTTTGAGCTCGCCCGCACTCGTGATGGTGTAGGCGTCCGTCGAGCTTCCGCCCCCGGAGCGGTATTGGAAGTCTACGCCCTGTTCGTCGTTGCGCCCGATGACGCTTGCCGTGATGGAGAACGTCTCGCCGTTGTAGGCCTGCGTCCCGTTCCCCGTCCACGTGATCTTGACGGGCTGCGGCGTGATGGTGAGCGTCTTGGTGTACACCGCGTCGTCGAGCGTGTAGTTGTCGTTGGTGAGGGAGACGGTGACCACCGTGGAGCCCACATTGGTGAGATTGGAGCTGTTGGAGTATTGCACCTCCGCAATGCCGCCCTTGTGATCGTCGGCGCCCGTGACCGTCGGCGTCAGGGAATGCTCGTGGCCGTCATAGACCACCGTCTCATCGCCCGCCCACTCGATGGAGACCTTCTGTTTGAGAACGGTGAGCTGTTTGGAGAGATTGGTGGCCCCGGATATGGTGTAGTTCTCGTTTTCCACACCGTTGACCGTGACGGTGATCGTGCCCTGGTTGAGGAGCTTGTTTTCGGAGAATTGAAGTTTTACTTCGTCCTCCGCAAACGTGTTGGTGACCTTGGGCGTGAGGGAGTGCTCTTTGCCGTCGAAGGTGAAACTCGTCTCGGAGGTCGAATCGTCCCACGACCATTCGAGCTGCACGACGGCGGGGTTGACGACGACGGAGAAGGACTTATCCGATTCGGGGATGGAATAGTTGTCGTTGCCCGTCGCGGTCAGCGTGACGGTGTAGCTCTTGGCGTCGCGGAGCGTGTTGTCGGTGTATTGGAGGGAGAGCACATCCTCGTTGCACAGGTTCTTGACGTGGGCGATGACGGTCTTGGAGGTGCCGTCATAGGAATATGTACTCTCGGCCTTGGTCCCCGTGCCTTGGATCTGCCACTCGAAGTCGAGCACGCGCTTGGTGATGGTGTACTCGTGCGTGACGTTGGTGCCCTCGATAAGCGTGAAGTTGCTGTTGTCGAGCAGCGTCGCGGTGATGGTGTATTTTTCCTCCTCCGCGCCGTCGTTGGCGTCCTTGGAGGTGCTCCACGAGCCGTCATAGGAGGAGGCCTTCACGGTGATGTCGTTGTAGACATAACTTGCCGTGGGATACTGCACCTCTCCATTGTAGACGGTGCTGCTATACGTCCACGTCAGGCTGACGGGGCGGGGCTTGATGGTCCACGCATGGGTGGTGTTGCTGTTCTCGTCGAACTTATAGTTGCTGTCCGCGGCGAGGCTGACCGAGGCGTTATACGTCGTCGCATTGGTGCCCGTGACGTTCTCCTTGATGAGCTCGGCGGAGTAGCCGTTGTATACCTTTCTGTCCGTCGCATTGCCCGACGTGGCGTCCACGGTCTCATACGACACCGTCTGCGTCTGCTCGTGCCCCGTGAAGGTTTTCTCGTCCGACGCCCACGTCAGGGAGATGACCTTCTGCTCGATGGCATACTTGCAGGAGAGATCCCCCGCGGGCAGCTTGTAGTTGCCGCCGTACGTCCCCGTGATGCCCGTGACGAGCACGGTGTAGCCCTCTGCCTTGTAATCGGTGGCCTGCGCGCCCGAATAGGACAGGCCGATCTCGTCGCGCGAGCCCAAGCGCTCCACAACGCCGCTTGCGATGTCCTTGGTAAAGACATAGGCATAGGTGTTGTAGACGAGGTGGGCATCGGAGGAGAACACGACGGCCCCCTCGGTCGCAACGGTGTTGCTGTACTTCCACTCGTCGGCCAGCCCGATGGTCTTTTGGGTGATCGTGAAGTCCTGCTGCGACGAGGTGAAGGTGTAGTTCTTGCTGTCGGTGCCGCCCTTGCGGATGGCGACGAGGGAGAATTCATACTCGCCGACGTCCACGGCATGGCCGTACGTCTCGGTGAACGAATAGGAATTGCCCGTGTTGAGGGGCATATCGAGGCCGCTGAGCAGCCCGGAATTTGCGAAGGAAGTCCTGTTGACGGTGTAGCTCACGCTGAGCTCGCCCTCGGCGACCTCCGATTCGATGAGGCCTTCGAGGCTGAACCCGGGGCCCTGGTAGGCGCCGTTGTATTCGCCCGTGGTCGGGGTCTCTGCCCACTTCACCGTGACGGGTTTTGCGGCGATCTTCCAGATGAGCTGTTTGTTTTCGCCCAAGGTGTAGTTCTTGTTGCCCGTGCCGTTGATGGTGACGGTGTACGTGCCGAAGTCGGTCGCCGTATCCGTGGAGGATGCAAACTGCAACGAGATCTCGTCGTCCATGAGGGCCGTGTACGAGGGCTTCACGCTCCACGCCTCGGCATCATAGGTGAAGGAGACCGTTCCGTCGGAAATTTCGAGAGGCTCCTCCTGCCCGCGCGCCGTCCACGTGAAGTTGAGCACATACGGTGTGATGTGCCAGCTCAACGAGGCGGGCGTGAAGGTGTAGTTGGGGTAGCGCGCACCGTCGAGCGTGGCATCCGACTTGTAGTCGCCCACCTCCTTTTCGATGCCGTTGGTGAGGTCGAGCTCCACCTCCTCCCCCTGCACCACGCCACCCAAGAGGGGCTTGATGGTGTAGCCGTGGTAATTGTAGACCGCGTTATACGTCCCTGTGAGGCCGAGGGGCTGGTCGGCGTTGGTCGCGCTGTCGTGCACGCTCCAACCGTTCACCCAGATGTTCCGCTTGTTGATGACGAGGTGCCCGCTCCATCTTCCGCCGTCGATCTCATAGTTGGTATCATTGAACTGCTCGACTGCGGGATCGTAAGTGCCCGCCTCCTTCAAGCGGTAGATGAGGGCATGGGTGGTCGCGTCGAAGCGCGTTGCGCTCAGCGTGGAGAAGTTGAAGTCCGCAAGCTGGATCTGCGGGATGTCGTTCTCGATGAGGTTGCCGACGGTGACGGAGAGCTCCTGCTCCTGCCCGTTGTAGGTGGCGGCATGGTCCACGGTGAAGGTGATCTTGCGGGGGCTGATCGTGAGCGTTGCGCTGGTCGCGGAGATGGTGTAGTTGCGGAGCACGCTGTTGCCCGACGTGTTGAGCAGCCCCTTGATGACTGCGTTATAGTGGTCGCCCGAGCCGGGATTTGCCTCCGTTGCGGAGAACGTGATGACATAGTTGCCGCTGCTGTCGGTGCCCGACCTCTCGGGCGTGGTCGTGCCCGTGAAGTCGAACATAGACATCTGCACCGCGCTCGCCTCGCCCTCGGTGAAGCCGCTCACCGTTGCCACCACCGTCTGCGCGTTGCCGTTGTAGACATAGGCGCGCGAGGACATGGAGATGGTGAGCTCCTTGGCGTTGATCCCCCACACCTGCGAAGCGTCTGCGGGGAAGGTATAGTTCTTGGCGTCGTCGCCGGTGAGCCTATTGATCTTGGCGAGGTACTCGCCCGCGTCGCGTGCACGGTCTCCCGTGAGTTCCACGCCCAACGTATCCCCTTGGATGGTATCGCTGAAACTGACCGTGACGTAATGCTCGCGGCTGTCATACTTGGCCGTCATGATGTTGGAGTTCTGGTTGCCGTCGAGCGTCCAGCGGTTGACCTTGATGGGACGGGGCGACACGGAAAAGGCACAGCTGCGGAGCTTGATGTTCTCCACGGAGTAGTTGCCGTTGTTGCAACCGACGACGCGCACAAAGTGCGTCTCATCCGCGTCGGTGGCGCTGTTGTCCTCATATTGCAGGGCAAATTGGGCGCTGTCGGCAGAGACCACCCCGTCGTATACCATCTCAACGGTATGGGGATTGCCGTCATAGACGATGCTCACATCGTTGTCCCCCACCGTCCAGTTGCCGTCGCCCACACCCTGCCATCTGATGAAGGAGAGGCTGCGCTGTATGATCTCGAAGTCGGCATACAGCGTGAGGTCGGTATAGTTTGCGCGGTCGCGCGCATCGTTCTTGCTGAATGTGAGGGTGACGGAATATTTCCCCACATTGCGCACACCGCTGTTGCCGCCGGCGGTCACGCCCTCCTGCAACTCATAGACATAGGTCGCCGCGACATTGGCACGGCCGACATCCCCTTCGCGGTCGATATAGGGAAGGGTCTGATATTCGCCGTCATAGACGGTAGTTCCGTCCTCGAAGCGCAAGTCGGGCAGGGAGGTCTCCAATTTCTTCTTGATGACGGTCACCGAGATGGCCGAGGAGGCCGAGGACGTCTCTCCATAGGGAGAATGCGCCACGACGGTGAGTAAATAGTCGCCCGTGTCCGAGACGATCTGCTTGACGACGTCCTTTGCGGTCTCCACATAGTCGCCGTTGCCCACCTTGGTCCATTCATAGGTATACCACGTGGTGAGGTCGTTGTAGCTCACCCCGTCCAAGCCGTGCGTGACGGCCGCTTGAAGCGTGAGGTAGCGGTCCTCGTCATAGGTAAAGCGCACGGTGTTGTTGTCGTTGTAGATGCTGAACGCGTCCATCACGCCGTTCCCGTCGAAGCCCACGGGCTTGACGTCCACCGCGGGCGCGTCGAGCAGCCATTCGGCATGCAGCGTCGTGTTGCCGGTGAGCGTCTCGGTGTTCTTGATGGCGGTGCCGTTCACCTTCCAGACGACGCCTCCGGCATAGCCCACTCTGTCTGTGACGGCGGGCACGTCCACCACGTCCTCATCCGTCCAATAAATGGCGGCGGGCTGATCGGCGGGACGGTAGGTGCCCCAATCGAGCACGCCCGTGTATTCGTCGATCCACTTGGCATAGAGCTTTGCACTGCGCACAAAGCGCACGGATTCTCCCTGCGAGAAGGTGCACTCCGTCTGCAAGGCCTCATCGTAATACCAGCCGCGGAAGGCACTGTCTGCCTTGGCGCCCTCCGTGCCGAGCTCGTGGGGATCGTTGATGTAGGCCAGCGTATCCACCGAGAGACCGGGACCATCCAGCGACGAATTGACGAGCTGGCTGTAATGCAGGTCGATCACCGAGCTCGTGCCGCTGAAAATGCTGTCGAGATAGTAATCGCTGTCCGTATAGAAGTCGATATAGATCTCGCCGTCGCCGAGAATGGGAACAAACTGTTCGGAGAAGGCGATGTTTGCGCGCTTGTATTCGTTGTAGATGTCCTTGCCGATTTTGAGCGTGACGTTGGCGCTCATGCCCGCAAGGGAGACGATCTGGCCGACGTTGTCCCCCGTCACGGTGATCTCTTTGAGCGATTCGCAACTGAGATAGCTGATGGAGAAGTCGGCCCGCGCCCTGTAATTGAGCACGGTGAGCGCGCGGCAGTCGATTGCGGCGTCTGCCATCCGCGTGACCGATTCGGGAATGGTGAGGCTGGTGATATGGTCGTTGACGATGGCGCCCGTCTCGATGTATTGGAGGTTGCTCACGAGCTGCTTGTTGCCGTCTGCATCCGTCTCCTCCGAGCCGAGGATGATGGAATTGATGCGGTGCGAATCGACAAGGTCCACGTCGACGATGGCGCCCTCAGCGATGCCCACCACGGGCCTGTTGTTGTGCGTGGCGGGAATGACGACGGTGGGCGAAGTGCCCTCATAGATGCCCGTTACGATGTAGCCGGTCCCATCCTCGGTAGGCGTGTAGCGCACGGCGCGCGTATCGGCGAAGAGGTCATAGACCTTGGGCGGGATGCGGTAAGCGACGAGCACTCCCGCCTGCACGACGACCAACACGAGGGCCAAAAGCACATAGCTCACCACATAGCGGATGCACTTGCTGCGCCGCTTTTTGGGATCGTTTCTCGTGTTTTTGAGCGTGAGGGCGTTGACGGCGCGGTAGTCCATCCACGGCCACACAAAGTAGGCAATGAGCGCAAAGACGAGCTGGATGCCCGCGATCACGATGAGGTCGATGCGGACGTCGCCCAGCTCGGCGTATCCCACAAAGATCTGCGCCGCCAAGATGAGCACCCACAGTGCGCCCACCGCCCACGAAATGGGTGCGAGCGCTTTGAGATATCTGCCCGAATACTTGCTCACTAAATCAATGAAACAGAGCAAGATCTGCAACCCGTTGACGGCAAATTGCAGATACAGAATGATCAGGATCCCGTCCGGAGCTCCCCTCCTGCCCATAAAGAACCATGTGACAATGCTTCCGGCAAGGACGGCGAGGAATACGACGAGCGACAGGAGGTGCCTCGCCAGGGAGACCCCGCCATGCTCGGTGAGAACAGTCGAATTTGTCGTATCTTTCATCATGCTATATGTTCCTCTCTATGCAGTTCTAACATTTGCGATGGTTTATTTGTTGCCCGAGGTTTATCGGTTGCCCGACGGACGGCCGTTGCCTTCCGCCTTGACGGCTTCCTCGTTGCTCGAAATCAGTTTCAGCCCCCCCGTGCGCGTCATGACATACTTGTTGATAATGTCACGGTTGTGCCATTTCCTGTGGATGAACACGATGCCGTCTGCGCGCGTCACCATGTGTTTGCGCTCGGTGACGATCTTCTCGCACACCTCACAGCGGTAGGTGCTGTCGCTCTCGGCGGTGTTGCGGAAGAATTTTCCGCCGCACACGGTGCATACGCGGCACTTGTCCGCCGTGGTCACGGTGATGTCCTTCGCGTCGAGGTTGAAGGAGGCAGCCAGTCTCTTTTTGAAGCGAGCGAGAATGCCCTGTGCCGCCGTGCTCTGTTTGAGCGCGGCATTTTGTACGTCTTTGCCGCGGCCGGACTTCTCCTCCTTGAAGTATTTCTTGTAATCGCCGTCCTCCTTGAAGAATTTTTCATATTCGTCATAGGTGGCGATCACCTCGTCCACGTGGCTGAGAAAGACCATCTTCCTGAGGGGGATGACGTCGCGGCTCTCCTCCGAGCCCGATTTCTCGTCATACGTCCACTCGATCTCCCTGCGGCAGGAGCAGTAGTTGATTTCTTCCTCCCCGATCCCGATGCGGAGCCCGCTGACAAAGCGGCGCTCGGGCATGAGGTTATCTGCCTTGTTGAGGCGGCGGGAGGTGGAAAAGGTCGAGTACTTATAGTGCCATCCGCCGCACGCATCGCATTCGACGAGGCAGTCGTCACAGCCCACGGCGAGGGCATATTCTCCCTTCTGCGGATTGGAGGCCTGCGGATTGAAGGCATCCGTGTTGATGTGCAGATAGGAGATCTTGGCGGGATCGGCCACGTCCACGAGGCTCTTGCCGCAACAGTTGCAGGTGTGGATGCTCTTGTTGAGGGGGGCGAGCTCGTTGTTCTTGCTCGCAAGGTAGGAGCTCTCAAAGATGCCCTTCCGCCCCACCTTGTCTTGAAGGTGCAGACGGATGTTGACGAAGGACATCTTGATCTCGAAGATGGATTTGACCTTGATGGACGAGATATCGATGTCCGCATCGCGATACTTTTTAAAGACGTTCTCGCGGATCTTGGTGCTGCTCTCCTCGAGCACGTCGCGGTCTTTGAGGAGGGTGACGCTCCCGTCGCGGGAATCCCCCGAGTTGATCTGCCGCATAACGGACTCGGAGATGTCGCTCACCTGGTCCCCTTTGAGCATGAAGCTGTATTCGTCGGGCACGGCCGAGACGCCCGTATCCTTGATGAGGCGGCATTGGAAGATGTTGGCGCTGTTGTCCGTCGTTCCGCCGTCCTCGGGGATCTCCACGCCCGCGATGTCGGTGCCGCCTCCCACGAGGGTTTTGAGGTTTTTCCGGATCTCCTCTTTGTCGGGCTTGGAGGAGAGCTGGATGGTGCGCTGCATGTACGTGACGCGCGAGTACACCTCGTCGATTAAGGTAGACGACGTCTTTTCGTCGATGATGGCATAGGGCTGCTGGATGCTGTTGTAGAAGTAGACGCTGACCGTGGGTGGAACCTTGTATTCCTCTTGATACAGTTTTTGGCTGTCATACTCCTGGTTGATGACGATGTAATCCAGCCCGTCGATGCGGATGGCCTCGGCATCCCCATAGATCTGCTTGAATTTATTGACGTCATCCTCATACGCATTGATCTCGTATCCGGTGAAGGTTTCCTTCAATTGCCTTGCGATATCTGTTAAAGCCATGGTTTCCTTTCTCCTCTCGCGTTATTTCTCCGATGCCGCTCCGTCATATGCCGAGGCGATCTGTGTCCACTGTGCGACGGCCTTTTGCGTGACGTCCTCGAACATCCCGAGCAAGCGGCCCGTGTACTTCTTCAAATATTCCGAATAGACGCTCGCCGCCGCCTGTTTGATCTGCAAGACGTCGCTGTAATCGGCAACGAACATCTTGCTGCCCGTCCGCTTTTTCTTGATCGCGGCAAGTGCGGCCGCCGCCTTCTCCCCCTGCTCGCGGATGGCCTCGCTCCGGGGCAGACCGTAGCTCCTGTCCGCCTCCGCGCCGCCGATGATGATCAGGTCCGAGAGGCGCTTGTCGTAGATGAGCCGCAGGGACTCCGTGAAATCCTCCGCCTCCTTGAAGAAGGTCTGCACCGCCGCCTCGAAGTCCGCAAAGCGGTTGCACATCAGCCTCTCGTAGTCCTTACAGCCGAAGCACTCATGTTGGTCGGGATCGCAATGCCTGAGCAACATGCGCGAACAGACGTTGAAGAATACCAGCGGGGCCTCTTCGTTCATATCCACCTGTTCGCGGTAGACGGGATTCTTCTTCTCCTTTCTGGTCTTGGGCTTGATGCGGAAGTATTTGCGCTCCTCCCTCACCGTTCTCTCCCCCGCTCCGCCGGCCGAAACGCTGTTTGAGAAGATCTGCCCGTAACTCTTTGCCACCCGTCTGAAAAAGACGAGTTCGAGCGCCGAGGCGTCCGACACGGGGGGCGGGTCTGTGGTGTAATCCCCCACCGCGCGGTCGAACTCTCCCGCGACCTGACGGCTGTTCTTTCGGAGCGCGTCGCGTGCGGCGGGATCGACGGTGCGGTAGATCCCTTCGAGGTCGGCAAGGACGTCTGCATAATTTCTGTCCGTGCCCTCCTTGACGGTCACCTCGGAGAACCCGAACGGGACGGTGGCGTGGTGGCGGAGGGCGCTCCCCCATGCGTCGGCGAGCCTGTCGCTGAGGTCGCTGTGAGATGTCAACATGTACACCTGTGCACCCGCGCGCGAATACAAATCGGCGAGCAGCCGCATCACGCACTCGGGGTCGGTCGGGAAATCGTAAATCAATGTGGAAGCGGGCGACACGGGCAGGGCCGTCTCGCGGAGGCGGCGGATGTCCGCAAACACGAACCTGTTCCCCTTTTCTTCCAGATCGTGAAGATCTTCGGACAGGACATGTCCGGGGAACAGGGTCGCAAACCGCTTTTTGAGCTCCTGCCGCTCCTCCCCCGCAATGAGCAGAACGGGCGACGGCAGAAGGTTGTTTTTCATGAGGTCGGCGATGGCGAGACATTTGTAGGTGTGCTCGTCCTGTGCGCAACAGACGGAGTAGACGATGTCCCCGCTCTCCCCCTCTTCGAGCGCACGCACGCTGCCCTCGTAGCCGTCGCTCTCACAGCGGATGCGCACGAGTTTGAGGCGGTCCTTCCCCTCGTTGGTCTGCAAGACGCCGTATTTGAGAAAGACGCGGATGACATCGGTGAGCGCCTTGGCGTCCGAGAGCTGCAATTCCGCGGTGTTCTTGCCGCGTTCGAGCTCTCCCTTGACGGTGTCGCGGAAGAACATCCCGTACAGGCACCGGGCCATTTCGACATCGCTCGCGTTGCCGAACGCTTCGACGAGGCCCTCCAAGGAGAGATTGGGCTTGATCTGCCGCATGGCGTCCAGCGCACGCAGGCCGATCTCCTCCTCGGGCATGTATTTGAACCGCGCGAGGATATATTGCCGGAGAGATGAGATGCTGTCCGGCATCATCTGCACGCACTCCTCTCTGTAACTCAGACAGCTCGAGAGGACGGCTTCCTCCTCCCGCACATAGGCGAGATTGCCGCCGATATTCTCGCAGACGCGGCCGAAATCGGGGCATGCCGCGCACACTTGCTTTTTGAGCTCTCTCTCGTTCACGCTGTCGTGCAGGAGATGCAGCACGGCATACAGACGGGCGATGCTGCTGTCGGCGACCGTGGAGGAGAGGAGGATGCACCGCTCCGTGCTCTCGGCAAGCCGTTTGAGGCGGCGGTGGGAATGGGCACAGTCGGCATAGGTGACCTCGCCGAGAAAATCCCATCTCTCATACAGGGCGGGGTCGGGCTCGCCCGCAAGCCGTTCGGAGCCGATGAGGGCATACACTTCGTCGACGATCACGGTTTGGTAGCGGCAGGCCGCCAAGAAATCCATGAACAGGAAAGGCGCGTTGCCCGCCGCATCCCGCTCGCGGAAGATGCCCGCCGGGGAGGGATCCTCGCAAAGGGCGTGCGCAAAGACAGAGCCTTCTTGCTCCGTTCCGCACACGATCACCGCGGGATATTTTTCCGAAAAGCGCTCCGCATGCTCCCATGCACGGGAGAGATCGATGCCCGCGGATGCCGCCATGTCCGTAAATTGAGCGTAATTTTCTATGACCGTGAAGTCGCCCTTTGCCCGGTAGAGTTCGGCAAAGTCGCGGGCCGTCTCCGCCGACTGCACCACGACGAGCACAGAGGAGGCGGACGGGATGCACTCTCCCGCGGCCCGCGCACAGGCGCTCTTGGAGTCCCCGACGAGGAAGAGTTTTCCCCCGTTCTCCGTGAGGCGGCGGCGCACGGCATTTGTCAATTCTTTGAGATTCATGATGCCGAGCCTTCCATGTTATTCATGAGTTCGGCGATGGAGAAGGTCTTGATGAACCGCTCGAACAGGCGGGAGCTTTCCAGCACGGTGTCGCACTGCCGATAGAACTTGTCGAGGATGAGCGCGAGATACTTTTGCACCACGTTGTCCCAATACAGCTTCTTGATGGGCTCGAAGAGTTCGAGATATTGCTCGAAGGGAACGGTGAAAGGCGTGCCCGCGTTGTTGCCGCCGAGCTTTTTGAGGCGCTCGGCCGTCTGCTTCTTCTCGCTCTGGAATTGGGTGGCCTGGTTGAGCAGGAAGTCGAGGAAGATCTGCTTGCCCGCATCGTCGTTGCCGAAGATCACCTCTTCGCGGCTGGCAAAGTAGCTCCGCCTCTCTTCATAGAATTTCGAGCCCTCGTCGAAGAAGGTCTTGACGGCGTCTTTGAACTTGCCAAAGTCGTTGGTCTTTTCCTTGTTGGGGAGCGAGCAGCCTCTGTGGAAGTCCGGGCAGGAGGCACACACCGACGAGGGGCACTGGGAGGCGATGTGCATGGTGCTGTTGAAGCGCATCACCGGCTCGCCGCCCGCGACCGAGAAGCCCGAACGGCGCAGGGAAATGGAGTTGCGGAAGGCCGTGTCGAAGGCCCCGCGCAACTTCTGCAATGCCTCGAAGTCCACTTGCGTCTCGTGGCGGGGACGGTTGAAATAGGTGGAGAAGCTGTCCACGAATTCCGTCAGGGTGTCCTCGTCGACGTCCTCCGTGCACAGGCGGTAGAGTCTGAGGTAGTATTCCTCCAATGCCTTGACGCGCGCCCCGAAGGAGTCTTTCACGCCCTCGGCAACGCTGCCCTCCTCTTCGGGCACCGAGACGATACCCGTCGTCTCGCCCATCCACTGGGTGAACATCTTCATCTCGTTCGCAAAGAAGTTGATGACGAAGCCGCTCATGTTGTTGTAGGGGACAAAGGAGATGATGTTGATGTTTTGGCTCTGTCCGCTGGGGCGGATACGGTCGATACGGCCGATGCGCTGCTCCATTTTCAGAGGGTCATAGTCGATATCGAAGTTGATGATGGTATCCGCCTTTTGGAGGTCGATGCCCTGTGCATACTTGGTGGGGTCGATGATGATGAGGACGTTGCCCGAGATGGTCTGCAAGCTGTTGCAGTCCTCCGAGACCGCCCAGTTTCTGGGCCTCTCGACGCCGTAATGGCTCCACTGCTCCTTGAATTGCTCCAACCTTGCGGCATCCAGCTCTTGCATCTGCTCCGTTTGGGGGAACAGCTCCATGTATTGGAACCATTCGAGGATGCGCGCGCGGTCGTTTTCGGCAAAGAGGAGCACCTTGTTTTTGACGGTGCCCAAAGATTCGTCTCTGCCGAGCATGAGGCGGGTGACCAGCGCAAGTTTGTAGTCCGCCATCTCGTCGTCCCCGAGGTCGACGGAGTCATAGCGGACGCTCTGAGGATCGTGGTTGGCGTCGCCGCCGCTCATGGAGTCGTCGATGTACTTGAAGATGGCCTCGGCATTGCCGAACTGCTTTTCGAAGTTTTCGCGGCGCTCTTTGAGTACGGGATCGTCGTCCTCCTCGTCGGTGTAGATGCGCTCGGAGTTGGGCAGATCGCGGGGGGTGATCTTCTTTTCCGCCCGCTTGGGAAGCTCGCGCCTGATCTGCAAGAAGTTATCGAAGAAGATGTCGTCACGGAGAAGGAAGATGACCCTGCCGTCCCGCCGCGGCCAAGTGGGAAGATTGCGGTAGCGTTCCACTTTATCCGCCCTGATCTTGTCGAAATCCTTGCACCCGCTCAGGTCATAGGTCTGGTGACGGGTGTGGCGGATGCCGTATTTTTGATAGGCCTTGTTCCAGAGACGGGGGCCGTTTTCGAGCGCAAGCAATTCACGGATGCGACGGATGGGCTTGCCGCCGTTCTCCTTGGGGGAGAAGTCCTCCTCGAAGCGCATCTTCACGGTGTTGTTCAAGAGGCTGCGGAACACGACGCGCGTCTGCAAATCGCTCTTCCCGCCGTTGAGCAGGGTGCACAGAGCATCGATGATGTAGCGAATGCCCACGGCGCTCCGCGAGATGTCGGTGCACTCCGCCATGTAGGCGATGATGAGTTCGAGCGCGATCTCCTCCATCGACATGTAGCGGACATAGTTGATGAGATAGTCCTTGATGCGGTCGGGAGATGTGGCGTTTTGGATGAGGTAGGTGTTGCCGAAGTAGGGATACTTGTATCTCTTCTTGCGGTTGGCGGCACTCTGGCCGGTGCTTGCCTTCACGGTCTCCTCCCAGAAGTGCTGGCGGTTGTCACAGAAGTACCCCACCACGTCGCCCGCGTTCAAGCAGGCGACGAGCGCCTCATAGAGTTCGAGGATCAAGCGGTTGCGCTCCTCTGCCTTGGGGATCTTTTTGAGTTCCCCTCTCAGCATGCGGTAGGTATCCGAGTCCTTGTTGCTCGCGATGAGCGTCAAAAGGTAGAAGTCGATCATGTCCGACTTGATGGGCGTTGCCGTCAAAAAGATCTTGCGGTTGGCCTTGTCCGCCAAACTCTTCAACTTCTTGTAGAGGCCCTGCTTCTCGATGAAATAGTAGTCGTCGAACAGCTCATAGCGGTCGTATTTCTTGGAGGGGAAGGGATCCTGCCCCACTCTGAGGTTGTTGTGATAGTCCTGGCGGGGAATGCGGCGACTGTCGCCGATATAGTCGTGGACCTCGTCGACAATGAGCGTCTGGTAGCCGACGTCGATGAAGAAGTCGATGATGCGGTATTCCTCGAAGTGGTCGGTCATGTTGCCGTTCTCGTCCCGCTCGACGTATTGGTGCGTATAGTCCTCGAAGGAGCTGGCGAGGGGATGATTGAGGAAGGTGGTGTTTTCCTCCTTGCCGTTTTCCGACTTGGCAACGGCGTTGTGGATGACGAGGATGGGATACCGCTTGGTCATGCTCATGGCGACGCCCGCAAGCTCGCCGGGCACGGAGGTGAAATACTGCCCGAGGAGGGTGAACAGGCCGTTGAGTTCCTGCCGGATGATGGCTTGATAGGCATCCGTGAAGCGGTCGTTGTTGATCATGGCCGCCGTGGGACGGTTGCTGCGCCTGCTCTTCAAGAACTTGTCGACCTCGTGCACCGTCCGGCCCGTCGTCTTGTCATAGTGGCCCGCGTCATAGACGTATTTGCGGCGATAGCGGGATTTGGTTCCGTTGATGCGGAAAGTATCCCCGTCGAAGTCCACGGAGATATCGGAGAGATTTTCGGAGATCTCCAAACACTCGTTGATCTGATCGACCGCAAAGGCGATATCCTGCTGCACGAAGAGCTTGATGACCTCTTCATACGAATCGCCCATCCCCTCTGTATACGTGTGACGGAATTTGTGCTCGTTGATGCCGCCCAGTTTTTCATCGGCCATGCAGTCAAAGACGCAACGGCAAAAATCATCGTAATCGATGATGGATTTTACGCCGGGGAACTTGATGCCCTTCTCGGGCACGGAGTGATCCCTGATCCCGAATTTTTTGGAGAGCTCATCCTCCCACTTGGCGACCATGAGTTCGTTGGGGACCACGATGAGGAGGGAGTGCAACTCGTTCCTGCTGGCGAGCTCGCTGATGATCATGCCCGCCTCGATGGTCTTTCCCATACCCACCTGGTCGGACAGGATGCCGCTCTTGTTGAGGTTGAAGATGAAGTCGTGCACGGCCTCCTGCTGGTAGGAATAAAAGCTCTTGGAGCCGCGGCTCTCATCGTTTCCTGCGCCGAACCAAGAAAAGCGCCTGTAATATTCCTCCCCGAGGCGCAATCTCTGCTCGGCCTTCTCCTCATTGACCAACAGGAGCAGTTCCTCGATCTTTCTGACCTGCTCCTCGTCGTTTTTGAGCGTCTCGCTGTTTTCCCGTTGTTCGGGCATTTTTACGTCATTTGCATCAATCATGGGTCCACTCCTTCAATTTCTTATGCTTTTATATAGACGATGTTGCGATGTTCGTCGTATCCGGCGTAACGCGCGCCGGCGATCACGTTCCCGAACAGGCAAAACCAGTTGAATGCTCGCACGGTCTCGACCTCCGAGACCTGCCGCTCGTGCCCCTCGTTGGAGCACAGGGCCACGGTGCCCCGCCCATCCTGCGTTTTGAGATACCACAGGGCGACATCCCGCACGCCGAGGATGCTGTTCCATCCCGAGGTGAAGTGCATTTCCAGCCTCTCGGGCTGCGGGCAATCGGTGCGGTAGGCCTCACAGAGCAAGGACCCGAACGCGCCCTTTTCCCGCCTGTAAACGAAGAGGAATCTGTCGCTGCACACGAGTTTTACCGTTTCGAGATTGATGGAGAAGCCCACCGTCACCAAACGGGAGGGAGCGCCGATGCGCATGCCGTAAACCTCGTTGCGGGAGATCCAGAACACGTTTCCGTACCCATCTGCCGTGACCGTGCCGCTCACGCCGTTCACGCGGTCATCCCGCGCGCCCTCTCCGATGCAGACCTCCTCCAACCGCTCTGTAAAGGGGGAGAGGTAGAAGTAAAACAGCCTCCCGCCGTGGACGGCAAAGACGTGCCTCCCCAAACACACGAGCTTGCTGAACGCCTCGAAAGTGGCGCCGAGCGGAATGCTCTGCAAGCACGGCCCGAGCTTTCCCTCATGAAAGCCGTACATGCTCAGCTGTGCGTCGCCCTTGCCCCCGGGCGTGCCGATGACGAAGAGTGCCTCCGTGCCGCCGTCCGCCTCGGGCAGGGCCATGAGCGCCCACGCTTTGAGGTCCATCCCGATGTTCACCGGGGAGCGTTCCCCGTTGATCTTCAGATTGCCCACGCGGTCTGTCTCGAAGAACCATGTCCGATACCACAGCGGCGGCAAGTGGGAATCCCATTCGACCGACCGGGCAGGGACGGCACGGACGAGGGGCGGAACGCCCTCCGCGCGCACGGGATTGGCCCCCGGGTCCCCCTGTGCCGAAAGCAGAAAGTGGGTGTCTTTCCTCCTCCAAGAGAGGTAGAAAAATTTCAGCCAGGAGAGGTATTTCCCCAGCACTTCCTCGCCGTATGCCGTTGACCGCAACTGCATCTTGGCCCAAAAAAAGCGCTTGGGGGGTTGTTTTCTCTTATAAAAACTCTTCATCGCGCCGGATCCGCTCGTTCCTCTTTGCGTGCCGCGGCGCCGAGGCGCCCGCATCCGCGCCTCCGCGCGGATATCCGCGCATATATCGTGCGCGCACGCAAAATAATATGTATTGATAGATACTACCAATTGCGTATTTTATCATATCTTGCCGACTCATGTCAAGATAATACCCCCCCCCATTTTTAAAGTTTTCCATAAATTTTTTACGAAATCTTCACGCGCCTTTCACTTTCTCTCCCGCATTTTGGGGGCAATGACAGAAAACGGGCATACCATGTCCGAGGTATGCCCGTCAAAATGATGTTTTTTCTGTTTTTTTGAAGCACCCGAACGTGCCCCGAACGCGTGTGCCTATGCCGCATTTTTACGCCGTTTTCCACGTTTTTCGCGGCATTTGCCCGATTTTACTCCCCGTAGAAGGGAAGATCTTCCTTCCGGATCTCCGTGAGATCGATTTCGTTGGTGGAATTCATGCAGCCGTAAATCCTCACCGACTGCCTCTTTACGATCTCCTCGAACACGTTGCGCACGTCGCGCCCGTTGCCGAAGTTCCTGTCGCGATGCTCATAGAGTTCATCGAAGTACTTGGTGAGCATCTCCTCCGCATCGGGGGCAAGGACGAATTGGTTCTTCTCGCAAAGGCCCTTGAAAATGCGCATGAGCTGTTCGCCGTTGTAGTCGGAGAAGTGAAGGTAGGTGGTGAAGCGCGACTTCAAACCGGGGTTGGAATCGATGAACTTGTGCATCAAGTCGTCATACCCGGCCACGACGACCACGAGGCGGTCGCGGTGATCCTCCATCTCTTTGAGCAGGGTGTTGATCGCCTCCTGCCCGAAGTCATCGCCGTTCGCAAGCGTATACGCCTCATCGATGAAGAGCATGCCCCCCATCGCGCGCTCGATGACCTCATGCGTCTTGGTGGCCGTCTGCCCGACATAGCCCGCGACGAGGTCCGTCCGCGCCACTTCCACGCACTCGGTATTCTCCGCGATCCCGAGCGCACAGTAGATTTGGACGAGCAGGCGCGCCACGGTGGTTTTACCCGTGCCGGGGTTGCCCATAAAGACCATATGGTAGCTGACATCGGGGACCTTGATCCCGCGGGCCTTGCGGAGCTGAAAGACCTGGATCTGCTTCACCCAATCCATCATCTGCTTTTTGAGATCGTCCAAACCGACCATGGCATTGAGGCGGTTGAGCGCGTCTTGGAGGAGGTCGTTATCGATCGTCGCATCGTTCCTCCCCCCCTCTCGCGCCGGGGCCGTCTCCTTCTGCTTTTCCGTCTTGGACTGGCCCGCACTCTGGGGCGGGGTGTAGCCCTGCGAGGCGCCCGCACCCGTGGAAGCACCCGTGGGTGCACCGCCCGCCGCGCCTACGGAACCGCAAGCGCCGGGATTGTCCTTTAAGGTGCGGGACTGCTCCTCGAGCTGTTTGGCCTTGCGCAAGAGTTGTGAAGTGTTATCGGGATTGTACGACGCCGCCTCCCGCAATCTTTCGGATGCCAAACGGAAGAATCTGGCCGCCGCCGAACTGTTCCCGTTGCGGGCGGCATTTTGGCCATTCGTCTCCAATATCTCGGCCATCCGCATGGCATATTCAAAACTCATCTTCTCCCTCCGCCGGCTACTTCACCGGAGAGTTCCTGCATCAAGGAAGCGTACTTCTCGGGATCCTTTTTATCGGCGCCGTAACGATCCGTGGTGCTCTCCGACCGCATCGTGTATTGGTTGATGGGTTCGGAATTGGCCATCATGTTGGCTTCGCCCATGCGGTCGAGCTCGGCATTTTGTTTTCTTTCCTCGTCTAAGATATACTGGGCAAACCGTTCGCCGCCACCCTGCATGAGACCGGAAAGACCATAGATTTCCAGGCACTCGTCTCTCGTTACCGGCCGACGGCTGCTCTGAATGTTTCTCACCATGTCCAAGGTTTCCGAAAGTTTGGACATTAAACGGTTTTGACGCTTGATATCACGTTTGAGACCCGCGTGCTTCTTTTCAAGGCGGTCGATCTTCCCGTCGAGAACGATGCACTCCGCGGGCGTTGCCGTTTCACGCTGACGGAGAAGGTCGAGAAGTTCATCTGCCACATCTTGCCGATCCGCATCCAATTTGTCGATCTCGGCCTCATTCCTCCTCTGTTCAGCCTCTAAGCGCGAAATGATCTCAGGGGCATGCTCATAGATTTGTTGGAAAGCCTGCTCATTTGTGTCAGGGAACCCGCCGAATTGTGCAAAAATCGGATCGTTCTCAAACTCACTCATATCCGAAGGAATTGCGCCGTCCGCCCCGGGGAATTGCTGCCCGGATGCAGCTCCTCCACGTTGTACGGGTGCATATCCTCCTTGCTGTGCGGATGCGAATCCTCCCTGCTGTGCGGATGCGAATCCTCCCTGCTGTGCGGATGCGAATCCTCCTTGCTGTGCGGATCTGGCTCCTTGAGAGGCTCCGCTTGTTCCCTGTGTGGCTTTATCCACTTCACTGATAATATCCACATCCAAAAAATCCCTTGCAGCCTCTTCCGTTACTCTGCCCGATTCAATCTGCCGTTCAACCCATCTGTTGAGTTTATCCATAATAAGGGTAAACTTTGCATCATCGATTTGAGCGGAATCGGAAGACATTGCCTTTGCAATCTCTTCCTGCTCACTGCCTGAGAGCAGATCACCGGCGGCTTGCACAAGCGCAACGCGTTGCGCCTGCAGACTGAGCACGGCGAGAGCTTTGTTGCATTTATTGTAGTTGATGACCTTGGCGCGCCACGATGCCTTGGCGACGGAATCTTGGGGATTCTTCACGATCCTGTCATGCAGATCCTGCAACTCCGCGGCAGCCATCTGCTGTTTCTCGGCCGCCTGGTTGATCATGAAATCAACAATTCTATCCACAGAGTAGGCCGCAGCATGGGTAAATCCTTCGCCCTTCAAAATTTTAGTGCGTATCTTGTCGAGTTTTTTAGCTTTCTTTTGATCTGCCTTGCTGCCCATAAGCACCCCTGTCCCGGCGTTGCAATATTTCTCACGTTGGACAAGCAGAGTCTTGAGCGTTCTGATCCTCGACGCGGCCACCATATACGATTCCTGTGCGATGTCATTTTCGAGATCTGAGATCACTTGCGAGATTTTTTGGTCATGCAGGAAGGCTTCCTTAGTTGACGGCGAGACCTGCCCTTCGAGGGTGGAGGCGAGGTGGGTAAACTCACTCTGGAGGGAACGGTTTTTGCAACTTGTGAAGAGGTTGTTCAAGCGTTCGACATTTCTTTTTTGATCGAATTCGATCAAATCGTGAATAGCACGTTTAGTAAGCATTTTTGTATCTCTCCTTCTTTCCTTCTTTTTTCTTTGTTATTTGATCTTCTTGCCGCAATTGGGGCAGAATTTCACGTCGGGCGAGACCATGATCCCGCACTCGGGGCAGCAGACGGCATTGCCCTGCGAAGAGCGGTCTGCCTGTGCGTTCTGAGAATTGGTGCGCGCGATGGATTCTATCATCTGCATCTCCATGCGGTTCTTGCGACGCTCCAAGCGGAGGCGGTCCTCCTCCATCATGTTCTCTGTCTGATGGGCGCCGTAATCCTCGCGCAACTTCACATAGTCGGGCTGGAAGAAGAACTCGCCGAGCGCGAACGTCCCGTCCACGAGGTAGACACCCAAACTGTCGAGCACTTTCGCGATGCTCTCTTCGAGCGTCTTGGACATGGTATTCTTCTCTTTGGTGAGCGTGTGATATGTGCAGTTTTGGAGCTTCTTGGAGAGCTCCGCGCTGAGGATCTCGGCGCACTTGCTACGGATGAGGTCGTTGATCTCATCTGCCGTGATATTCTTGTTGCCGAGCATGGAGAAGAGCTTCCAGCCGTCCATGATGCGGACCTTCATATCCGCACTCACGCCGACGACCGTCTCCGCGCCGATCTCATAGTCCTTATAGGGGATCCTGCCCACGCCGCAAAGAATCTCGAAGATCTTGTCGAAGTTGACGCCGACGAGCGTGATGTGGTTGTTCTCGCTCCGCTCGCGCTTGGGATTGATGACCACTCTGCGCGAACGCACCTTGTCGCGGAGCTGCCCGTTCACGACATACAGAAGCTGGCAGCCCGGATCGACATTTGCGATGGCGTCATAGGCAAGGTCGTCCGAGGGGATGACCCAAATGCAATAGTCGGGGTTGGGGGATACGGTGAGCTCTTTGACCCCCTTATCCTTATTCTTGAAAAACATAGCTGATATCTCCTTCTTGATTTTTTGTCGTGTTTAAATTGCGTTTATGACGCGGACGATGTATTTCGCGGGCACGCACATGGCGATGCCGCCGTCGGAGGAACCGGGGACAAAGGTGATGACGCCGATCACGTTGTTCTTGCTGTCGAACAGCGCACCGCCCGAATTGCCGTGGTTGGCCGTGATGTCCGTCTGGATGACGCGGTCTACCCGCTTGGGATAGTTGCTCTCACGGTTGGGGCTGGAAACGACGCCCTTGCTCACGCTCAGCCCGATCCCGAGCGGATTGCCGATGGTGTACACCTCCTCGCCGAAGCCGATATCCTCCAACCTCAGGCTGAGCCCGGGGCGAGAGGAGAACTTTTCGTTCGCGGCGCCCTTGAACCGAAGCACGGCAATGTCGTAATCGGGCTCATTGGCGAGCACTTGCATCTCGTATGTCTTGGAGTCCAGCCCGGGCTCGAAGCGCGTCGTCACATGCGTGGGATTCTCGCCCAAGACGTGCGCATTGGTGATGACGAGGCCGCCTTCGAGGATGAATCCGGAGCCGAGCAGTCTGCCGCCACGCTTCTCCGAGGCCACCTGCACCACGAGGGGCAGAGCGTTGCGCACGCGCGCTTCGAAAGCGCTCTCGCCGGGACGGGGGCCGCTCGTCGGCGCCTTGACGCCGCCGTCTGCGGGTGCGGACTTTTGAGGGGGCATGATGCCGTCGACGTTGACGATCCCCTCCGAGCCCATCTCGGAGAGTTTGAGACGGCTGGAAATGTGGCCGCCCTGTGCCGCGACGGTCAGCCAGTGCACGGCAGTTTTGAGATCGGGGGGATTCTCTCCTAAGCACATCTCCGCGTATTTGAACATTCCGTCCTGGTTGCCGCGCATCGCAAGCAAGTGAAAGAGTTCCTTGGCTTGCTTGATATCCGCGGCCATGCCGATCCCCTCTTTGCGGCAGACAGCCGCGTGGAAGAGGGATTCGTCATCCATCATGTCCGCGAATTTGGTGAGATCGCTGCCGGGACGGGAGGTATCCGCCGTGATGACGGGGCGTTTGCCCGCGGGTCCTGCCCAATTGGCTCCGCAAGCGGGGCAACTATTTAACCCGTCTGCAAAAGCTCTTCCACAATTCGAACAAGTTTTCATATCAATCCTTCCTTATAGGTTTGTTTTTTTCATGCGTGAAAGCACCTTCTCCACGATGAGGTCGATGTTTTCGTCTGTCGTCTCATAGGCGACCTGCTGCTGAGCTACGCTCTTTCCCGTCGGCTCGATCCCGAGGAGATAGTCGGCGGAGATCCCATACACTTCGCACACTTTCTTCACCATGTCGGCATCGAGCACCGTGTTCCCGCTTTCATATTTGCTATACATTTGCTGGGAAATGCCAAGCTTGCCGGCGATCTCCGCCTGCGTCCAACCGTATTCGGCGCGCAAGACTTTGAGCCGGACCGATATATTTTTCGCGGGGGGCACTGCGTTGTTTGTCATGTCTCTCCCTCCCTAACTTTTTTTTGATCGGACCCCTTGCGTGGGGGCAAGGCGTCCCATATGAGATGATTTTGGTTCCCTATCTCGCGAAGCGGCGATTGATTGCCCGCCTCACTCCGTCTTTGCGTTCTTGCGTTCGGAAATGAGCATTTCGAGCTGTTCCTGCAACTGCTCGACGTCCGCAAATCCCGCCTTCACCTTGGACAAAAAGTATTTAAAGTCGTCACAGAGGAAGGTGATGTCGCGCCCGCTCAGCCCCTCCGAAATGCTTGCGGCACGGGAAAGGTCGAGCTTCTCCGAAAACCGCTCCTCGATCTCCGAGAGCTTGGAGGAGAAGAGTTGCAGGCGCATGGACTCGTCGGGGAGCGGGATGTAGATCTGCTTGCGGAAGCGCTCCAAAATTGCCGTATCCAGCACGTCCTTGCGGTTGGTGTTGGCGAGGATCAAGAAGGCCCTGTTCCCCTTTACGCCGTCCAAATTGCGCAAGAGTGCGGGCACGGCGGCCTCGGACGCCTTGTCGTCTCCGCCGCGGCGCTTGGCGATCTCATCCAACTCGTCGAAGAATACGGTGATCCCGCACTTGTTCCGCTCGGCATACTCGCGCAAGAAGGCGAACACCTTGTCGATGTTCTTCCCCGTCTCGCCGATGTAACAATTGACGAGTGCGGCGACGTTGATCAGCGCGAAAGGCTGGTGGATCTCGTGGGCGACTGCCTTGGCAAAGGTCGTCTTGCCCGTTCCCGGAGGGCCCTCCAAGAGGATGGCCTTGTTGTCGAGAAAGCTGTAATTATACGCTTCCGGGTAGAGCACGGGGTTGATGACGTACTCCGTCACCGCCGCCTTGGCCGCTTCCAACCCGATGACGCTCTCGAATCCTTTCAGATCCTCCGTCTGGTAGAAGGTGAAGAACTGCTCCATGCCCGAGGGGACCTCCTCCACCGCATGCTCGATCTCCATGGGATAGATATGCGTGGGAGAACCGTCCGTCCCCGCGTCATAGCCCGAAACGGGGGCCTCCACGGGGGGCTGTACGGGGGTGCGGTTGGCAGGCTGGATGGCATCGGCTACGGCATGCAGGCGCGCCGCGTTGCGCATGTGCTCCTCCCGCTTGTCGGGGCCCGCCACGAGGGCGAGTTTTTCGAGAAAATCCGCCGCCGCGTGGAACTTCTCCTTGGCGAGCGCAAGGTTCCCCGCATTCTTTGCGGCCATCGCCTCCGCATAGCTCTTGCGAAAACCGCTGTTTAAATATTCATCGGAAAAATTCATGTGTTCTCCTCGAATGCTGGATTTTTAAGCGGGCTCATTCGTCCGCGCTCATGATCTGGGGATTGGTCCCCGTGCGGTCGACGTTTTTGAGCGTGCGGTCGGTCAGAAGAATGGTCATCAGCTCTTTGACCGAATAGCCATAGCTGTTGAGCTCTCCCGACGGGCAGAAGCCGCTCTCCTCGATGCGTGCGCGGATGAAGGCGTGCAGTTGCAGATTGACGGGCTCCTCTTTGAGTTGCTCGGCGCTGAGATAGCCCTGCGGCGTGTCGCCCGCGGCGACCTGCGCATACAGGAAACCGCGCTCGCCGCAATAGCGCATGAGGTCCACATATCGGCTGATGGCGACGTGATAGCCCATGGAGGAGAGGGGCATGACCGCGACCGCGGCGATCCTGCCGTCATACAGCTTCAAGACGAAATCGGGATACGGCTGCTGTTTTCCCGCCGCGCGCTGCGAGGACACCGTGAACGCCGCCGCCTTTGCATCGACGATGGCGCCGCTCTCAAACAGCGCTTTCAAGAAATCGCGCCCCGCCAAAGAGGGACAGACGATCTGCCTGCCGTTTTCCACTTGGAGGACAAAGCCCGTCGCCGCAAAGACCTCCCCTTCGCCGTCGGGGAACAGCTCGTCGAGCGAGCGTTCACAGGGCGCGCCCTCGCCCGCAAAGAGCGCGAGCCAACCGTTCGTATTCGGCCCCACCGCGCCGATGCGGCACGCGGTGACGGCGGGCTCTTCTTGGCTATCTAAGCCATTATCCTCGGACATGGGTGGCACGTCTTTCGTCTTAGCGGCATCCTGTGCCCCGTTGCCGTGCAGGAGGATCTCATCCTCCGACGGGAAGATATCCGCGGGCCCTTCGGGGGAAGCATCCGCGGGCCCCTCCTCGGGAGCGGGCGATGCGGGTTCCTCCTCATAGCCGAGGTAGCGGTAGCCCGCCTCGGTGACATACCTCCCCTGCGGACGCACATTGAGGAAGCCGAGCTTGATGAGGTAGGGTTCATACTCCTGGTCGATGCGGTTGACCGCCATGTTCAGCGCCTTGGCCAAATTCTCCTGTCCGACGGGTCCGCCGTGATACATCTCGATGACGATGCGCAAGATCTTGCGCTCCTCCTCGCGAAGGCCGAGTTCGTCCACGCCGATGCGCTTGAAGTAGTCCTCCACATCCGCCTGCGTGATCCGGATGTTCAGGGCACGCACCGTCTTTTCGTCGCGCAAGGAGCCGTCCGGCAGTGCGCGCCGCTCTGCCTCGCGCACGATCGCCGATGCGCCGATGCCGTTGACATACGCGTTCGCCATGCGGGGCGAAAGCCTGCTGCGCCGTGCGACGTCATGGGCAAGCTCGTCGGAGATGGCGATGTTGGTCACGCGGAAGGAATTCTTGACGATGGCGGCAATGGTCTCCAAGTCATAGTCGATGAGCGTGACGTTGATGGGGAATTTGCTGTAAAAAGGTTTCAAGAGCTTGCCCGTCTCGGTGGTGGCGCCGATGAGCGTGAAGGGCGCGACTTTGAGCGTCTTGGTCTGCGTGCGCCCGTCCATCGTCTCGGTGACGTGCACCTCGAAGTCCTCCATCGCGGGATAGAGCAGGGTCTCGATGACATCCGTGGCGAGCTTGTGGATCTCGTCGATGAAGAGGATGTCGTTGGGTTTGAGATTGCGGATGGTCTGCAACATCTCGCGGTGCTTGATGGCCGCCGAGACGGTGATAAAGCTCCCTTTCATCTCGTTTGCGATGATCTTGGCGAGCGTCGTCTTTCCCTGCCCATAGGAGCCGCAAATGAGAATGTGGGGCAACGGCCGCCCCGTAAGGCGCGCCTTTTTGATGGGATCGCTGAGCGTGGCGACCGCATTGGGCTGGCCGATGTAATCCCGAAGGTATTGCGGGCGGAAGGCAATGTGGTCGACGTCGAAGGACTTGGGCTCCTCCGGGGGAGCGGGCCGCGGCGCGGGAGCCTTGAGCTCTTCCGGATTGGGAGATTGCGTTTTCGGAGGCTCCGGTGCGGGCATGGGTGTGGGCGCGGGCGTCGGAGCGGGTCTTACGGGCTCGGGTGCGGGCGCGGGCGCGGGCTGAACCTCCATTTCCCGCTGTGCGGGGATCTCGGCGGCCTGCGGCTGAACGGAAAATTCCGCTTCCAGCTTCTTCAAGGTGTCCTCAAAATCCTTCTCGTCCTTCTTGATCTCCCCCTCGAGGATGGTGCGCACTTCGTCATCGCTGATATCGGAGAGCGCCGTCACGCTGCTCGAAAAGGCTACGTTGTTGCTGCTGAGCAACTGTTGCAGTTCCTTGGCGGTGTAATTCTGCCGTTCGAGCGCTTTGAGGAAGATCTTTTGGGAGGCGGCGACATTGATGGATTGGCTCGTCTTGTAGACCTCCTTCATGACGCTGTCGATGGCGCGGACGAAGCGCTGGCTGATCGACTGCATCTCGCGGAGATCGCGGGCAATGATGAAGTTTGCCGTCATATCCTGCGCCTGCGCGAGGTTGAAGATGGCATTTTTCAACAGGGCGACATAGGCCATGTATTGCGAACGGTTGCCTTCTTTGAGTGCATTCTTGGCCTTCTCCGCATATTCGTCCCTGCGGCGCGCGAGCGTTCTCTCGGTGTTTTGCAGAGATGTGAGGATCTTATCCTCCTCACGTTTGCGGTCCAGCTCCTTTTTCCATGAACGGAACGATGCCATTGACGTTTCCTCCCATCAATATTTGGTCTTATAGCCGCCGGCGGGAACCGATTCGGCGTCCTGGATGAGCGAGTCGATCTCCTCATCGTATTCCGAGAAGCTCTCGTCCGACTCGGAGACGGCGGAGGCATAGTCCCCCACTTCGAGCATTTCATCGAGCTCGCGGGTCTTTTGCTCGGCGTTGTACATCGCGTGAAGGTATTTCTTCTCGGCCTCTTTGACCTTGGTCTTGCCCGTCGAGAAATCGATCTCCGACGAGAGGTCGCCGATGCACTCGATAAACTGACGGTTGAGGTCGGCGAGGTCGCGGGACTGCACGGCGAGCTCCAACGTCATGAGCATGCCGCTCGTCCGCTTTTCTGCCGCGAGGCATTTTTTCAGCAGACCGCGCGCCTGTTTTTCCTGCACTGGCAAGCCCTTCCGCTTGGCTTCGAGCACCTTTCCGATGAGCAGCTGTTTTTGCTTCCCGATCGTAATGACTTGCGTATGAAGTTTATCCGCCGTCTCACTGATGTGTTTTTCGCGGCGCGCGGCGGCCTCCTCTTCACTCATTTTTTTCTTTTTTCCAAACATACAGATCCCTCCGTATTCTTCTTGTTTGCATTTATTATATCACATCAAACCACAAACGTCAATAGTATTTTACTACTTTTTAACAATAATTTTAGAAAACGGAAAAATTTTGTGTTTTTGCACGAAAAAACGCCCCCTTTCGCCCCTTTTTAAGGGGATGGAGCGGGGGATGTTCACGAAATTTGTTTTCTGAAACGCTGCCCCCTCCATGGGGTTCACGAAATTTGTTTTCTTTTTCGCTGCCCCCTCCATGGGAGGGGGACTCCCCAAGGGGGTGGGGTGGCGACCAAGCATGGTCGAGACCTTGCTGTCCCTGAGAGGTCGCAAAACGCACTTTCTCGCACACCAGCACAGTGTGCTGTGGGCGGCGTTTTGCGGTGAGTGTCCGTCCGCTCTTCAAATTGTGCTACTAAGGACGTCACGAGCCAAAGGCGAAGTAGCGCATTTGCCGCGCGAACGGTGACCAAACGCCCGAGGCTTCTATTGTAATCCAAGGGCGTCACGAGCGCCCATGGCGCGAAGTAGCCGACTGTCATTTCGCCCGCCCGAGGCTTCTATTGTAGTCTAAGGGCGACACGAGCGCCAACGGCGCGAAGTAGCCAACAGGGCTTGGCTTTCAACGAACTGCACATCCGCGAGAAATCTTACTACGACCAAGTGAGTAAGAATGAAAATAAGGTAGAGATTTCTCGACTTCGGCTTCGCCGCCGCTACTTCGCGCCCGAGATGTCTCGACTTTTGCAACTTCGCCTTTGGCTCGTGCGCTGCTTTGCATCTTCGACATGACAGCGGGCCGCTCGTGTCGCCCTTAGACAACAAATATGTGCGGGCGGACGAAATGACAATTGGAATGCCTTGGTCGACACCCAAGGCCTACCCCCAACGGGGGGAGGCTCCGCCTGCAAGGCGGTGGTGGGGGGGACTTGCCTTCCACTTTGGGGAAGGTGTCGAACGAAGTGAGACGGATGAGGTGACCTCATCACCCGCTCCGCGGGAGCTTCGTTTGCGGGTGCTCACGTCACCATGATCGTTCTGCTCGTGCCATGCACAAACTCAACGACGATCTCATTGCCCTCCGTCCGCACCGTCCCCACCACGTCGTCTTTCAATTCAGCCATAAGCAACGCGACAAACTCAGCAATTTCCATAAGTTCCTCCTTGTGTTGTTTTGGTAGTATTTTATCCTACTTTATCTTATTTGTCAAGCAAAAGTAAGATTTTATTTATAATAGAGGAGGAGTTAAAAATGAAGCCGTTAAAAGAAAAGATCAGTATCACTGTGGATTCCGACTTATTGAAGGAGCTGAAAGCGGAAGCGGAAAAAGATGAGCGCTCGCTCTCGCAATTCATCAACCTCATTCTTCGGAAATATCTTGAAAAGGAAAAGGATGAGTGAAAATTGAACATTCCCCCATGGAACGTCCTCCTTTGTGCGTTGCCGAAGTGCGGCCAAGTTGCCCCACCTCGGCTCCCCGCAAAGGAGTTTTTTCATTTGCAAAGCATCAATAGCCGCCTTTAAAAGGCTATACAAAAAGAGCAGAGGAATTTCTCTACTCTTACTGTGAAATAAATGATTGAGGCTGTCATCATCCGCGCCCGCGAGCCCTGTTCTCCCACTGTCATACCGCCCGCGAATCCTGTTCTCCCGCTGTCATACCGAGGCCCCAACGGGGCCGAGTGTATCCCCTCAAACGAAGTCCGCGCCCCCTCCGCACCAATTATAATATAGTGGCGAGGAGGGCGTCGGAGGAGGCGGTTGCGTCGGGAGCGGAGAGGGAGTCCTCGGAGAGCTGGACAAAGACGGCAAGGGTGAAAGTGAGGGAATGGAGCGTATACTCGGGGAG
>CANQJF010000021.1 GCA_947624225.1 uncultured Clostridia bacterium | reverse complement strand
CCGCCCACAGCACACTGTGCTGGTGTGCGAGAAGTGCGTTTTGCGACCCAAAGGGGAAGGCAAGGTCTCGACCATGCCTCCGTCGCCACCCCACCCCCTACACCCCCTCCCATGGAGGGGGCAAGGGCCACGCCTCACAACGAGAAGCGGTGACGCGGCGAGCGAATAAAAATTGCCGGTTCGGGCAATAATCCAACCATGATCAAGCCAAAAACGGATATTGCCCACATCAAGCAGACCATTGCAGATTATTTTCAAAAACAGGTGGACGTGACGGTCAATCTCGGCCGCAACAAAGTGCTCAAATTTTGCGGCGAGCTCTCGGGCGTCTACCCCGCCCTCTTCACCGTGCGCCCCAACGACGAGGGATTTCTCGGGAAAACTTCCTATTCCTATGCCGAAGTCCTGTGCGGCGCCGTGAAAATCAAACCCGTCAAAAAGAACGGGTAAAAAAATCTCCCCGCTTTGCGAGCGGGGAGCTTTTGCTTTCTCGGAAATTTATTCTTCGTCGGAGGGATCCGCGGGGTCGTCGGGGACGATCTCTTCCGCCGCCTCCTTGGCCTCCTCGGCAGCATCCTCCGCACTCTCCACGAGATCCTCGGGCGCGAGGTCGGCAGCCGTCTCCTCGGGGGCCTCCACTTCGGCCTCCTCATCCTTGTCCGTGACGGCAATCGTCGCCACAATGCCCTCGCGCACATTCATGAGCCTTACGCCGCGCGTCGCCCTGCCGATCTTGGAGATGGCTTCGAGGTGCATGCGGATGATGATGCCCGCACTCGTGACGAGCATGACGTCATAGAGATCGCTCGCAAGTTTCATGTTGACGAGCGCGCCCGTCTTTTCGTTGAATACGCCCGCCTTGATCCCCTTGCCGCTGCGCGATTGCAGACGGTAATCCTCGGGATCGGAGCGCTTGCCATACCCGAGCTCTGACACAGTAAGGATGTCGAAGCCCTCGCGGAGCACGAGCATGTCCACGGCGACATCGTCGCCCACGAGCGTGATGCCTCTTACGCCCATCGTGCCGCGGCCCATCGGACGGACATCCGTCTCGCTGAATCGGATGCACTTGCCCGAGTGCGAGGCGATCATGATCTGGTCGTTGCCCGTGGTGAACTGCACCGCGATGAGCTCATCGCCCTCGGCGATCTTGATGGCGATCTTGCCGTTCTTCATGATGTGCTCGAACTCGCTCGTCGCCGTTTTCTTAATGAGTCCCCTCTTGGTCGCCATCACGAGGAAGCCCGTTCCGTTCTCATAGACAGGCAAAATGGCCGCGATCTTCTCGCCGGGCGAGATCTGCAAGAGGTTTACGATGGCGCGCCCGCGGGCCTGCCGGTTGGCCTCGGGGATCATGTAGCCTTTCATGGCATAGACCTTGCCGAAGTTGGAGAAGAAGAGGATGTTGTGGTGCGTGGAGCACACGAACATCTGCTCGATGAAGTCCTCCTCCTTGGTCTTGTGCCCGGTGACCCCCACGCCGCCGCGGTGCTGGGCCTTGTATTCGGTGAGCGGGATGCGCTTGACATAGCCGCCGTGCGTCATGGAGATGACGACGTCCTCCTCGTCGATGAGGTCCTCGTCCTCGATGTCGCCATAGTCCACGGAGACCTCCGTCCTGCGCTCGGAGGGATACTTTTCCTTGATGGCGAGAAGATCGGCGCGGATGATGGCCATCACCCGCGATTCGTTGGCGAGAATGTCTTTGAGGTCGGCGATGGTGGCATGCAACTCTTCGAGTTCGGCGCGAAGTTTTTCCACTTCGAGAGCGGTAAGGCGCTGCAAGCGCATTTCGAGGATGGCGTTGGCCTGCTTTTCGGAGAGCTCGAAAGCCTCCGTGAGGCGTGCCGTGGCCTCATTCTTATCCTTGGATTCCTTGATGATGCGGATGACCTCGTCGATGTTCGCAAGGGCGATGACAAGCCCCTCCACGATGTGTGCGCGCTCTTCCGTCTTTTGGAGATCATAGCGCGTGCGGCGGATGATGACCTCCTTTTGATGGGCGAGATAGTAGGAGAGGATGTCGCGCAAGGTGAGATATTTGGGCTCGGTGCCGTTCTCGACGAGCGCCAATAAGATGATACCGTCAGAGACCTGCAAGTTGGTGTGGCGGAAGAGTGTGTTGAGAACGACTTGTGCGTTGGCTTCTTTCTTGCACTCGATGACGATGCGCATGCCCTCGCGCCCGCTCTCATCCCGGATATCGGAGATCCCCTCGATGCGTTTATCCTTGACCATGTCCGCGATAGACACGATGAGTTGGGCCTTGTTGACCTGATACGGGATCTCGGTAACGACGATGCGGGAGCGCACGTTGGCGCCCGTGCCGTGCTCTTCGATCTCGCACTTGGAGCGGATGACGATGTTGCCCTGTCCCGTGCGATAGGCCTTGCGGATGCCGCTGCGGCCCATGATGATGCCGCCCGTGGGGAAATCGGGGGCGGGGATGTATTCCATGAGTTCATCGACGGTGATCTCGGGATTGTCGATCATGGCAATGGTGCCGTCGATGACTTCGGCGAGGTTGTGGGGCGGGATATTGGTAGCCATGCCCACGGCGATGCCGTCCGAACCGTTGCCGTCGAAGTTGGGGAAGAAGTCCACCGTCTCCTTGTCGAGGTCGCGGAGCATTTCGGCGGCGAGCTTGGTGAGGCGGGCCTCCGTGTAACGCATGGCCGCGGGCGGGTCACCGTCCACCGACCCGAAGTTGCCGTGGCCGTCCACGAGCGGGAAGTTGATGGAGAAATCCTGCGCGAGGCGGACGAGAGCATCGTAAACGGAGCTGTCGCCGTGCGGGTGGAACTTACCCATGACGTCACCGACGATACGCGCACACTTGCGGTATGCCTTGTCGTTATACAGCCCCATCTCGTGCATGGCATAGAGGATGCGGCGGTGGACGGGTTTGAGGCCGTCTCTGACATCGGGAATGGCGCGCGATTTATTGACCGCCATGGCATAGGCGATGAAAGAACGTTTGAGCTCGTCGTTGACCTCCACGTCGAGGATCTTGGTCATTTCGAGTGTCTTTTTGAATTCTTCGGTCAATTCGGGACTTGTTTCTCTTTTGGCCATACATTGACTCCAATATGATTTATTTTTGATTGATTTCCTTGGGCGTTATCTTTGCGGATGAAATGACTTTTGAAATGCCTCCGTCGCCACCCCACCCCCTTGGGGGCCGTTGCGGCGGCAGGGACCGCCGCAACCCCAGAGGCGAGGCCACGCCTCCTGTCACGGCGCCATTCACAGCCCACCGGGCTGTTGAATGAGAATTGCGCCGCTCCTCCCCCATGGAGGGGGCAAGCGCCGCTTATCCACGGTTAGCCGTCATCCACGGTTAGATGTCCAAATCGGTCACCAGGGTGGCATTCTCCTCGATAAACTGACGGCGAAGCGCCGGGCTCTCGCCCATCAGGATATTGAACATCTTGTCCGCTTCCACCGCATCCTGCATGGATACCTTGATGAGCGTGCGCGTGGCGGGATTCATCGTCGTGTCCCAGAGCTGCTCGGTGCTCATCTCCCCGAGGCCCTTGTAGCGCTGATACTCCACCTTGTTGTTGTTTGCGGCGTCGAAGAGCGTTTTCTCCTCCTCGGAGTAGAGATATACGTCCTCCTTGCCCTTCACGCTCGCCTTGTAGAGGGGCGGCTTGGCCGAATACACATGCCCGTGCTCGATGAGCGGGCGCATGTAGCGGAACAAGAAAGTGAGCAGAAGAATGCGGATGTGCGCACCGTCGACATCGGCATCCGTCATGGAGATGATGCGGTCGTAACGGAGCTTGCTCTCGTCGAAATCATCGAGGATGCCGCACCCGAAAGCGGTGATCATGGCCTTGATCTCGGCGTTTTCGAGTGCGCGGTTGAGGCGCACCTTTTCCACGTTCAAGATCTTGCCGCGGAGGGGCAGAATGGCCTGGAATCGGCGGTCGCGCCCCTGCTTGGCGGTGCCGCCTGCCGAGTCCCCCTCGACGATGTAGATCTCGCACAGTTCGGGGCGTTTATCCGAGCAATCCGCGAGTTTCCCGGGCAGCGTCGTGCTCTCCAACACGCCCTTGCGCCGCGTGAGTTCACGGGCATTTCTCGCGGCGTCACGCGCTTTCTGCGCCGTGATACAGCGGAGCACGAGCTCCCGCGCCTCGGAGGGGTGTTCTTCGAGGTATTCCCCCAATTCGTCGGCCACAGCCTTATTGACGAAGGGGCGGATGAAAGAATTGTTCAGCTTATCCTTGGTCTGCGATTCGAACTGCGCGTCCTCGAGCTTGACGGAGACAACGGCCGTGATGCCCTCGCGGACGTCCTCGCCCGTGAGCTTGTCGCTGTCCTTTAAGATGTTGAGCTTGCGGCCCGCGTCGTTGATGACTTTGGTGAGTGCGAGTTTGAGGCCCTCGACATGGGTGCCGCCGTCGATGGTGTTGACGTTGTTGGCATAGGAATAGATGACCTCGTTGTAGCTCTCGTTGTATTGAAGAGCCACTTCACAGACGGTCGTGCCGTCCTGCGCCTCGAAGTAGAGGGGCTTTTCGAACAGCGTCTCCTGCCCCTTGTTCAGCTCCTCCACGAGCTCGCGGATGCCGCCCTCATAGAAGAACGTGTCGCTCTTTTCCTTGCCCTCGCGCCTGTCTGTCAGCGTGATGGTGAGCCCCTTATTGAGGAAAGCAAGCTCTTTGAGGCGCACGCGGAGAATGTCGTATTTGAATACGATCGTCTCAAAGATCTCGGCATCGGGGAAGAACGTCACCTTGGTGCCCGTCTTGTCGGTATCCCCGATGATGTGCAGCTCGCGCTGGGGCACGCCGCGATTGTAAACCTGCTTATAGATGTGGCCGTTTTGCGAGACCTCCACTTCCAGCCATTCGGAGAGGGCGTTGACGGCCTTGACGCCGACGCCGTGGAGGCCCGACGAGACCTTGTAGCCCGAGTCGCCGCCGAATTTGCCGCCCGCGTTGACCTTGGTAAAGACGACTTCCACCGTGGAGATGCCCTCCTTGGGGTGGATCTCGGTGGGAATGCCGCGGCCGTTGTCCACGACGGTGCAGCTCCCGTCGGCGTTTACCGTGACGTCTACGCGGTCACAGTAGCCCGCAAGAGCCTCGTCGATGGAGTTATCGACGACCTCGCTCACGAGGTGGTGAAGCCCCTTTTCATCGGTGGAACTGATATACATGCCGGGACGCTTGCGAATGTGTTCGAGGCCGTCGAGGACTTGGATCTGTTCCGCACCATAGGCGGTTTCTACTTTGTCAGACATAAAAACTTCTCCTATTTTTCCGTTACGCGCGAGCGCGCGAATAACTATGATTTACTTATATAATAATCTATAAACGCGCGCGCACGCGCGAGACAGGGTTATTATAACATGACGCAATAAAAAAGTAAACCGTTTGAAAACGGTTTACGAAAATTTTTTTATTTTTTTATCCGCGTTTCGTGCGATTTTGCGCGTTTTTCGTGCAATAGCGCGTGTTTTTGCGGGCGCGAACGGGGAAAACTGCGGTCACTGCGCCCAGATGCGCTCGGTGAGCCGCAAGACATCCTCACAGCTCTCCGCCTCGAACAGCTCGCGCCGGTGCGTGGCCGAACCCGGCAATCCCTTGATGTAAAAGGCAGCCATCTTGCGCATGTAGACGAGGGCAAAGCGGTCGCCGTAAATGGTGCGCGTCCATGCCATCTGCTCCCGGAACAGGGGCAGGATGGGCGGGGGCTCCTGCTCGGTGAGTTCACAGAACACGCGCGGGTTGTAGAGCGCGGCTCTGGCCACCATGACCGCGTCTGCCCCCGTGTTCTTCAATATTTTATCTGCATCCTTTTTGTTCCAGACGCCCCCGTTGGCGACGACGGGAATGCCCACTGCCTCCTTGGCGGCGGCGATCTCCGCAAAGTCACAGGGGCCCGCATAGATCTTATCGGTCGTTCTGCCGTGGACGGTGATCATGGAGGCGCCCGCGCCCTCGCACATCTTGGCAAACTCGCGGGTGACCTTGCGTTCGGGCACCACGCCCGTGCGGAATTTCACGGAGATGCGCTTGCCGCTCTTCACACAGGCGGAGATGATCTTTTCGGCGAGGGACATGTTGTCCATAAGGGCGCTCCCCTCTCCGTTGCGGGTCACCTTGGGCATGGGGCAGCCCATGTTGATGTCCACGAGGTCAAAATCTTTGAGCTCCTCGCTCTCACACGCCTCGCGCATGATATCGGGATCGCTGCCGAACAGCTGCACGGCGAGCGGCCGCATGTGCGCCCCCGCGCCGTGGTAGAGCAACAGGCGGGTCTCCTCGTTTTTATAGTGAAGTCCCTTGGCGCTCACCATCTCGGTGAACGTGAGCCCTGCGCCCAAGCTCTCACACATCGTACGGAAAGGATAGTTGGTATATCCCGCCATCGGCGCGAGGAAGAAGTTGTTGGGGCATACCATGCCCGCGATATCAAGTGTTTGAGACATGTTTTGCCCGCCTATAATATTCATCCCGCTCCTCTTTCGAGAGGGCGTTCACGTCCTTGCCGTCGGCAAGCACCATCCCCTCATAGGCGGTGTAACGGGCCTGCATTTTCTTGACGGTGTCGAGCAGCGCCTGCTCGCAATCGCCGCCCACCGCGCGCCCGAGTTCCACCGCACAGAACAACACGTCGCCGAGTTCCTCCGCAACCGCCGCCGCATCTCCCTCCCGGTAGGCCTGCATGAGCTCTTCATACTCCTCTTGAAACTTTCTCTCGAAATTTTCAATCGTCGCGGCGTCCCAGCCACCTTTCTGCATGCGCTTTGCGATCTTTTGCGCGCGAAGAAGCGCGGGGAAGCACTCCGGCACGTCGTTGACGGCATCAGAGAAGGTCTCCTGGTGCTTTTCTTTCATCTTGTTTTTGTCCCAAACGGAGAGCGCGCCGTCCGCGTCCTGAGCCTTGTCCTGCCCGAAGATGTGCGTATGGCGAGTGATGAGTTTTTGGGAGACGGCCGAGAGCATGTCGGCCACCGTAAACCCTCCCCGCTCCTCCTCGATGAGGGTATGGAAGAGCGCCTGCATCAAGACGTCCCCCGTCTCTTCGAGCATGCGGTCCGAATCTTTCTTGTCGATGGCATCCACGAGCTCATAGGCCTCTTCGATGCAGTTGATGCGGATGCTCTCATGCGTCTGCACGCGGTCCCACGGGCAGCCGTCCGGAGCGCGCAAGCGCTTTAAAATGGCTACAAAGTCCTCGAAATCGAACTTCTTTTTTTCCAACAGCGGGGGATCATAGACCGCAAGTCCCCCACCCATGTCCAAGGGATGCCGGTCCGTTTCATAGAGCGGGAGAGAAATGCACCCGCCTTTTGCGCAAAGGAGCGCGGGCGCCTCATCCCCGAATTTGTCGGCGAGGACCAGCTTCACGTCCCCCACGTTGTCGGCCGTCAGATCATAGACGACGAGCGGGAGGGAGAGCTTTGCCTCGTGGATGGAGAATGCCGAGAGGGCGGTGTAATGCTCCAACCCCGCGAGCGCGGCGATCCTGCCCGCCTTGGTGGGGCCGTCGATGTACTTCACTGTTTTCTTGGTGAGCAAGATGCGCGCGGCGGCATCCTCGAACACCCCGCCGTCCACACAGTAGGCAACATTTTTGCCCCCTCTCGCGCGCGAACGCACCTCCCGCACGATGCGGCGCGTCAAGGTATCGTAATTTCTGCACCTCTCATAGAGGTCATCAAAGGATGAATAGGGGATCTTTTCGTCGTCAAGCGTCTTTGAGGAAGGTGCGGCCGCCGTGCGTATGCACACCTCGTCCGCCGACCGAAGTGCATTTAGCCCTTTGAGGGTCAACTCCCCGCGCGCTGTCCCGAGGCTGATGACTGTGATCATAGGCTCTCTCCTTGGTTTTTCTTACAGTATAATACAGATCCATAAAAAAAGCAATCAAAAAGCAAACATCGGCGGAAATTGCGGCGCCCGCTATCCCGAACGCGGGATCGGAGACGAGGAGCAATTGGCACACGGCCTTGCAAACAACGGCGACCAGCATGGACAGGGCGGCATATTTTGCCCTCCCCATGCCCGTAAGGCAGGCCGCAAGCGTCTCCGTGCCCGAGAGCAACACCGCGGACACGGCCGTCATGCGCACGAGGCGGACGAGCAGAGCCGCATCGCCTGCGGAGAGGGAGGGGTAGAGGAGGCGGACGATGAAGTCGGCAAACAGGGCCAGCCCGAGCGCACAGGGGAGCGTAAGGAGCAGGGTGATCATGAGCGCCGTGAGCGCACGCGACTTGCTCTCCGCGGCATCCCCTCTCGCCGCCGCCCGCGAAACCTCGGGAACGGCCGCCGCCGCAAATCCGTAAGCCGCCGTCGCGGGGAGACTGTACAGCGCCACCGCTCCCCCCGAAAAGAGACCGTATTGCGCAACGGCCTCCGCCGTATGCACGCGCAAGAGGCGCACGACGAGGACGCAATCGAGCATCTGGGAAAGGGGCAAGAGCGCCCCCGCGGCCATGACGGGCAGCACGGGAGAGAGGAGGGAGACGGGGTGGATCCTGCGCGCACGGAGAAACCTGTCGTGGCGTTCCCGACGGTAACGGAGCAGCAGAACGAGCAGCGCGACGGCCTCCGAGAGCGTGACGCCGAACAGGGCAAATGCCGTGGCCCGCGCGGGATCACCGCGGTATTCATAGGCGAGAAGAAGCCCGACGCCCGCTTTCACCGCCTGCTCCACCAATTCCGAGACCGCCGTGGGCGCCATGTCGCCGCATCCTTGAAAGTATCCCCGCAAGACGGCGAGGAGCGCCACGAGGAGGACGGCAGGCGCGAGAAGAAAATAGCACGAAACAAGGCTTTCATCCCCCTGCAATCCGGACATGGGTAGTGCGAGAAGCGCCATGCCAACGCTTCCGACCAATCCAAGCACGCCAAACAGACGGAGTGCGGCGCGCGCCGTTCCCCCGTCCTCTGCCCGTCTCGCACGCTCCTGCGCTATGACGCACGAAAGCGCCGACGGGATGCCCGCCGACGTGAACGTCAAGAGTACACAGAAGAGAGGATACGCCATCTGATACAGCCCCATGCCGTACCCGCCGAGCAAATTGGCGAGCGGGATGCGGTAGAGCACACCGATGACCTTCGCCGCAAGGCCGCCGAGCGTCAGAAGCACGGCCCCGCGCAAATAGGATGCGTGTTTCATTATGTACAGTTGGCCGTTATGTACCCCATTAAAGGGCCCCGGGGACGTTAAGGCCCCCCGGGGAAGCGCCGCGGCCTTGAAAGACTTTGGGCCAAGCGCCGCCCATGCCCCTTTTACCCCGGGGGGAGCCAAGATCATTCGAATTGATTTGCGATGATGTCTGCCGTCAGCCGCGTCAGCTTCACGGCGGAATTCTCGGGCACAGCGCCCTCCTCCGTCGCAAGGAGGATCACGCTGCCGAGGCAATCTCCCCCCGCCACAATGGGCACGATGACCTCTGCGGTGAAGTCCGTTCCCTCCGCGGTGATGGGCACCACTTCCCCGCTCTCGGCACGGCTGGCGAGGTAGCTCCTGCGAGAAGCCATGATCTCGGTCAGCTTGTCCGAGACCGTCTTGCCGACCAGCCCCTTTTTCCCCGTGCCCGCCGCCGCAAGCACGACGTCACCATCCGTGATGACGGCCGTGAGCCCGCTCTGCTCGTTCAGAGATCTCACCGTGCCCTCCGCAAAGCGGTCCACCGATGCGATGGGAGAATATTTTTTGAGCATCAGCTCGTCGCGGTCGGTAAAGAGTTCGAGCGGGTCCCCCTCCCGGATGCGGAGCGTCCGCCGTATTTCCTTGGGGATGACGACTCTGCCGAGCTCGTCGATCCTCCTTACGATTCCCGTTGCCTTCATAAAAAAACCTCCGTATATCGTCATTATGCGGAGGTAAAAAATTATTATACGAAATTTGCCGAAGCCTGTCTCTCGGACATGGATGCACTCTTTTATTTCTGCCGCGGCAGAGGACTCCTCTCCTCAACGCTCGTGACCGTTGCGGCATACAGCTCCTTTGCCCCGGCGCGGCGCAAGACATCCGCAAATTCGGATACCGTCGCACCCGTCGTCATGGTGTCGTCCACGATGAGAATGCTCTTTCCGCCAACCGCCTTTCTGTCCTTGACGTGAAAGGAGCCTTTGAGGTTGGCCTCCCTGTCGCGCCGCCCGAGGAACTTTTGCGGCCTCGTGGCGTGGGCCTTGATGACGGGCGCAATGACGGGAACGCCCCAGCGCTCGCCCAGCCTTTCGGCGAGAACTTCCGCCTGGTTGAATCCCCGTTTCTTGATGGCGCTCTCGGTCATGGGTATGGCCACGATGGCGTCGATCCCCTCAAACTCACGGTTGCAGAGCGCATAGAGTTCATCGCCGAGTGTGCGGCCGAGATACTCTTCTCCACGCTTGAATCGCACGACGAGGCGGGCGGCATCGCCCTCATGGTTGAACACGGAACGCGCTTTCTTCACGCCGACGGGCTTTTGCTTGCAAGTGAGGCAAATGCCCTCCTCTTTCTCCCTGCGGCCGCAAAGGGGACAGATGATGCCCACATTGTACGGGAGCGCCGCGCGGCACCTTTCACAAATGCGCTCGCCGCCGAATACCTCCCGTCCACAGACGTCGCATGTATAGTTGTGGCTGTCGTCATAGCGGCGGCCGTATTCCCTCAGCGAGGAAACCATCTTCTTTATGGAAAATTTCATGGGCCCACGGTTGAAAAAAAGCGGGTCGCCGCCCCGCTTTCTCTTTTAAAAATCATCGTCCTCGGGCTTTTCGTCGTCCTCGTCCTCATCGTCGTCATCGCCTGCGAGCGCATAGATCTCGTCGCCGGTGACGTACTCCATGTCCTCTTCGTCATCTGTGTTTTCGTATTCGGTGTCCTCTTCTTCCTCCTCTTCCTCGGCGAATTCTTCGCCCAATTCCGCATCGAGTTCACCGATCTCGCCCGAAAGATCCTCCGTGTCGTCGTCGAGGTATTCGCGCCATTCGTCGTCATCCTCCTCGGCTTCGATATCCTCCGACTCATCGTATTCCATCTTCTTGCGGCACTCATCGCACATCTTTTCGCCTGCGCGCATCATATTTTCACCGCACACGGGGCAGAGCTCGGTGGGAAGGTCGTCCTCGGCCTCCTCGATCTCTTCAAGTCCCGTCGGGATCCCTTTCATCTCTTTCAAACAGACGTCACAGTATTCCTGTTTTTCCGCGTCGATGTAATTCAACTCACAGCGCGGGCACTTCATATAACGAACCATTCTTCCATCCTCCGCTCATCGCCCCTTATCACAAGGCTAATAAATTATATTAGGATTTATTTTTTTTGTAAACCGTTTTTTTATACATTTTAAAAAAAACTCAAAAAAAATTTTTTGAGGGATCTGAGGCGGCCCTCGCCCGTGCCGTCTCCCCACGGGAGCGCCCCTCGGCAGGCGCTTTTCGCCCCGCCCGTTCCCCGTTCTATAAAACGATCCCCCGCCGAAGCGGGGGATCTCATGCTCAGTTGTTATCTGTGGGCGTTTCGGGATTTGCGGGCGCCACGGGCTCCTCTGTTGCAGGTGCAGGTGCCGCGGGTTCCTCTGCCGCTACCGGCTCCGCTGCCTCGGGCGTTTCGGGTTCTGCGGGCTCTTCCGCAACGTCCTCCGCCTCGCTTTCCGCGGGCTCCTCCGGCTCGCCCTCGTCGGGCTCTTCCGCTTCGTCGTGCTCCTCGGGTTCCGAGGTCTCGTCCTCGGCATACACATCGATGTCCTCGTCCACCTGCGTGCGCACCCTGCGCTTGGGCTCGCTCGTCGCGTTCTTCTTTTTCTTGTAGTAGAAGAAGTACAGAGCCACCATCACGCCTGCGGCCACGACCAGTGCAATCGCAATCGCAATGAGCAGCCATGCCCACCATGCGAGGCCCTCCTCCGTCTCTGCGGGAGGCGTGTAATGCGCGAGACCGCTCGTTTTCCAATACTCCGCAAACGACTGCTCGTCGCTCTCGCTCATCTGCCCGAGACGGACGCGGAAGTAATCATAAGTGCGGTAGGACTTGCCTGCGCCATCCACAAAGGATTGGTCCGTAAAGAGCTCGCTCTTCTTCTCGTCGTCGAGGGTGTAGCCCTTTCCCTCGGCGAAAGCCTTGAACGCCGCCTGCTCTTTCTCGGTGTACAGGGACGTCTCTTTCTGGTCATAGGAGACGGCTTCGTCGATGTTCTCCTGGAACTGCTCCGTCTTGCCCGTGTAGAAGTAATACTTGACGGCATTCGAGAGATCGGAATCGCCGAACGCGTCGTCGAGCTTCCCGAAGAGACCCACCGTCTTGTCCGTGCTCGTCACCGATTCATAGAGGTCGTTGATGGCTTCGAGCTCGACATTGGTCATAAGCTTTCCGTCTTTTTTGAGGCTGACCGCGCTCGTGTAGGTGTAGGCCGTGCCGCCGAACTGCTCTGCATCCGCATAGAACACGGTGCCGTCGACGATCTCATAGTTATACCAACCGCTCGCGTGTTGGAGGTTGAGGAGCTTCACGGGCTTGTAGGGCGCGTTGTCCTCGCCCTCGTAAGTGAGGTTCTTATAGTTGTCCGCCTTGCCGTTGTACACCGCACGTTCAATGGACAGTCCGTTCCCGTTCGTCTGGGTATAGTAGACATAGTCAAATGTGCTGTCCGAAGTGGAATCGGTGTCGATGATGGTCGCGGAGCCCACGCCCGAGGCAATCATCAGATCTGTCGTCGGGTTGCCGTTCTCATCGATATCCACGCGGTAGATGCAACTGTTCGCAACATAGAGGTAGTGGTGCGTGTCGCCCTCGAGATAGAAGAAAGCCGCATCCGTCGCTTTGTTGGCCGCGTCGATGTTGTTGGCAAGTTTTGTGCACTGCTTGCTGTCGTCCGCAATGGGATTGGATAAGACGGAATCAAAGCCGCTCGCACCGATTGCCGATTCGGGGAGATAGTAGAGGTCGCCGCCCTTGCCGTTGGTCTCGGACAGCGTGAAGTAGACACCGTCGTTTTTGTAGGAACGCAAGGTGTATGTGTAGCCGTAAGCGGAGGAGGGCGTCGCGTCGCTGTGGTTAAAATCCGTCTTGATGTTGTTCGTGCTTCTGCCGTCCAAGACGATCTCTCCGAGATTGACGTAAGGGATGGCCCCGCCGTTGTTCTCTTCCAGCCACTGCATATCCCAATAGTCCGCTGCCTTGTAGGCATAGCCGTCGGGGATCTCGGTGGCGTCGGCACGGACGCGGTAGAGCTGGTTGTAGGCCGCCGTGCGTGCACCGTCCGTCGCGATCTTCTCCGTCACGCTCATCGTGTAGTAGATGGCGGGATTTGTCTTGTCGACGCTGTCGAGCAAGTATTGCGTCACGCCCTCGGCGAGCACCGTATCCACACCGCTTGCGGTGTTAAAGGAATGCAGCGTGTAGGAACTCGTGCCCTCCGCATAGACGGCATACACCGTGCCCTCCACTTCCACATAGCGGTAGACCGTCGTGTTGGAGGAGAGACGGAAGAGATCCTTGATGTCCGTCCCGTCGAGCTTGGCGCTCTTGAAGTCGAGGTAGGAGTTCTCCACGACGCCTGCCGTGTTGCGCACGTTGGTGGGCGTCGCATAGTAGACGCGTTCGCCATAGATGAAGATGCCCGCGGTGTAGTCACCGGATACCATCAGCGACGGAACGATGATCTCGGCGTCACCCTTGCCGGCAGCGACATCGGCTTTCTTGGAGCGCATGAGTGCACCCTTGACGGGAGTGCCGTAGGTATTGTCGGAAGTGTAGGTCTCAACGCCGTTGATAAAGTAATAATACCCGTTCGCGTCATCGCCGACAGAGACCACGAAACCGCCGTTGGAGGAGACGGGCCCTTGCGGGATGCTGCCCGCCGGCAGGGAGAAGTTGCTCCCGCATGCCGCGAGCGAGATGGCGCCCGCGGACAAGACCGCAGCCGTCGCAAGCGCTAAAATTTTCTTAGAAATGTTTCGCATATGCTGTATCCTTACCGTATTTGGAGAATTTTATGGTTCTAACGATACATTTTTCATTATAAACTAAATTAAGGCTTTTGGCAATCAAAAACCCGTGAATCTTGCACTTTTCTCAGAAAAAATTTATGCAAGATGAGGAATTTTGCAGTCGCGGGGAGATTTTTCCCCGAGATCGCACCCGACGGAGCGTGCCGCGATGGAAAAATTCGGTATTTTTGAACTATTGGACGCCCTCTCCGCACTCACGGAGGGGCAATCCGCTGTACCCAAGGCAGACGATCCCGCTTTCTCTGCCCCCGCCTATCCGGCTCCGGTGCAGGATCCTCCCCCGCCGCCCTCCGGCCGCGATGCGCTCGGAGGTCTCCTCGCCCGCCATGAGGCGATCAGCCGAAAGGCCAAAAAGGAGTGAGGCGCCCCGCACCGCCATAGCTGCAATCATCCATATCCGCGATCATACCGCGATCATCCACGGACTTGCGCCGTCATTTTACCCCGAAGCCGCGCGCCTTTAAAAAGTTAAGCGCGAGCGGGATCCACATCCGCACGGCCTCGGAATCTCCTCTGTCCCCGCGGGCATTCGTCACCTCGATGTCTGCGGTGGACAGGCCGTGTCCGCCCCGCTCGAAGATGTGCAGTTCAAAGGGAACGCCCTTGGCGCGGTAGGCCATTGCCATCAAAAGGGAATTCTCGACGGGGACGAGGTCGTCCTCCGCCGTATGCCAGATGAAAGCGGGCGCGCTCTGCTCCGTCACCCGTTGTTCGAGCGAGAGGCGGCGGGAAAGCGCTTCGTCTCCGCCCGAGATGTGGCCGGCCGTCTCCAGGTGGGTCATTTTCCCCGTCGTGAGGACGGCATATGCCAAAATCACGGCATCGGGGCGGACATGCCCCCCTCCGATGACGTCTCTGACCTCTTTTTCGTCGAACAAGGTCGCAAGCATGCCCACGAGATGCCCGCCCGCCGAAAAGCCCGTGGCACAGACATGGTCGGCATCAACGCCGTACATCTGCGCATTCTCACGGATGTAGCGCATGGCGAGCGCCGCCTCGATGAGCGGTGTGGGATAGGGCGTTCTCACGGAGTATTCCAACTGAAAGACGGCATATCCCTTCGCCAAAAATTTGAACGCGACGGGTTCGCCCTCCCGAAAGGAGATGTAGGCATACGCACCGCCCGGCACGAGGAGCATGGCGGGGCGGGTGTGCGGCGTATTCTCGGGATTTTGCGTGTGCGCGTATACGGTGAGCCTCCCGCCGCGATGTTCTCCGCGGGGGATGCGGTAGTATTCATAGAGATCAACGGTCGTTTGCAGCATACGGCCTCCTCTTTTTTTATTTTGTAAATGGGCCTTGGGGGCAAGTGCGCCGCTCCACCCTATGAGGGGGCTCATAGCTTCCATTTGCTTGCCTTAGCCCGAATTTATTTCGGGCGTGGGCGACTCAATTTGCCGAGCCCTGTCGGCTTGTTGTCCGTTGAAACGATTGAGAGACAGAACTGTTAAGGCGCCAACGCTCATTTCCGTCACGGAAATTTGTTTTCTGTGCCATACCATAGCGTTCTCCCAAGGGGATACACTCGGGTCCGTTGCGGACCCTCGGTATGACAGCGCGAAAAGAAAACAAATTTCGTGAATATCGTCGCCACCCCACCCCCCTACCCCCTCCCATAAGGGGGCAAGTGCGCCGCTCCACCCTATGAGGGGGCTCATAGCTTCCATTTGCTTGCCTTAGCCCGAATTTATTTCGGGCGTGGGCGACTCAATTTGCCGAGCCCTGTCGGCTTGTTGTCCGTTGAAACGATTGAGAGACAGAACTGTTAAAACGCCAACGCTCATTTCCGTCACGGAAATTTGTTTTCTGAACATGGGGGAACGCTTTTAATAAGGGGATACACTCAGCCCCGTTGGGGCCTCGGTATGACAGTCTCAGAAAACAAATTTCGTGAGCCTTGTCGCCACCCCACCCCCCACCCCCCTCCCATAAGGGGGCAAGTGCGCCGCTCCACCCTATGGAGGGGGCAACGGACTTGCGGTAAAACAAAGGCATAGTGAAAACCGACCCGCGCGGGTCGGTTTTTGAAATCATCTCTTGGAGAACTGCGGTGCACGGCGTGCTTTCTTCAAGCCGTACTTCTTTCTCTCTTTGACGCGGGGGTCTCTCGTGAGGAAGCCCGCCTTTTTGAGTGCGGGACGGCATTCGGGTTCCGCTTCGAGAAGCGCCCTTGCAATGCCGAGACGGATCGCACCCGCCTGCCCCGTGTAGCCGCCGCCGATGACATTCACAAAGATGTCATACTTGCCCTCGGCGCTCACTTCGGCGAGAGGCTGCTTGACGACGTATTGCGTCGTGCCCTGCGGGAAGTAATCTTCGAGTGCGCGGTCATTGATCACGATGGCACCGCTGCCGCCGGGGATCAAACGAACTCTGGCGATAGCCTTCTTTCTTCTCCCGGTGCCCCAAAACTGTAACTTTTTCTTGATCGTCGCTTTGGCCATGTCGATTCCCCCACCTTAAAATAATTTCAGCGCTTCGGGCTTCTGTGCTTCATGCTTGTGCTCGGCACCCTTGTACACTCTCAGCTTCTTGATCATCTGTCTGCCGAGAGAATTCTTGGGAAGCATTCCGCGCACGGCTTCATACACTGCGAGGTCGCTGTGCTCCGCCATCATTTTGCTATACGGAGTCTCTTTGAGGCCACCGATGTAGCCCGTATGATAGCGATAGAATTTGTTTTCGAGCTTCTTGCCCGTAAGAACAACTTTGTCGCTGTTGATAATGATCACAAAATCGCCCGTATCCACGTTGGGAGTAAAGGTCGGCTTGTTTTTGCCGCGAAGGATCGCCGCGACCTTTGAGGCAAGTCTCCCGAGGGGGAGGCCGTCTGCATCCACGACATACCACTTTCTCTCAACCGTTTGAGCGTTTGCCATGTAGGTTTTCATATCCGTACTCCTTGTAAATCTGAGAAGGCAGTAACAACATGTTGTCGGCTTGTTTTTGGGTCCGCCGGGGAGCGTTTTCTGCCTCTTTTGCCGACTACTCTTTTATTATAGGGCGCATTTTGCGTTCCGTCAAGCTGTTTTGCATTTGGATTTTAAGATTTTTTCGGAAAAGTCCAAAATATTTTCAATCACGCTCTGCAAGCAAAAACGGGCAACTCGCGTGCCCGTTCCGCCCCTTATTCCGACGGCGGCAATTTTTTGATGACCCGTGCGGGATTGCCCACCGCCACGCTGTTCGAGGGGATGTCCCGCGTGACCACCGAGCCCGCGCCGATGACGACATTGTCGCCAATCGTCACGCCGGGGAGCACGCGCACCCCGCCGCCGAACCACACGCTGTTGCCCACGACGATGGGCAGCGCAAACTCCAACTGGGCGTCGCGCGTCTTGGCGTCGAGGGGATGGCCCGCCGTGTAAAATCCGCACTGGGGCGCGATAAAGACGTTGTCGCCGAAGATGAGCTTGCCCGTGTCGAGGAACACACAGTCGTGGTTGGCATAGAAGTTCTCCCCCACCTCGGTGTTGTAGCCGTAATCGAACCACACGTTGCTCTCGACATAGAAGTTGTTGCCGCACTTGCCGAGAATGGAGCGCATGATGGCCTGCCGTTTTTCCGTCTCCTCGCGCGGTGTGGCATTGTATTCGGCGCACTTTTTCTTGCACGCGGCAAGCTCCGCGCGCAATTCGTCGTCCACTCTATATAATTGTCCCGCCTGTAATTTCTCTTTTGCCGTCATAAGGTCCTCCGCAGTGCGCCGTCACTCCAACACGGCCTTGATGCGGCGGACGCCGGCCGAAGAGGACTGTTCTTTCACGATGCGGAAGTGCCCCAAGACGCCCGTGTGCTCGACGTGAGGGCCGCCGCACATCTCCTTGGAGAAGTCCCCGATGGAATAGGTCTTGACGACGTCGCCGTATTTGCTGTCGAACACGCCCACGAAGTGCTCCGCACGCGCCTCTTCAAGGCTCATCTCGCGGAATACGACGGGGATATCCTCCCCGATCTTCTCGTTGACGAGGTCCTCCACCGCCTTGATCTCCTCGGGCGTCATGGCGCGCTCGAAGTTGAAATCGAAGCGCATGCGTTCGTCGTTGATGTTGCTGCCCTTTTGGTTGCATTCGGGGGAGAGCACGATTTTGAGCGCCGCATTGAGCAGGTGCGTGGCGGTGTGATATTTGACGGCCATGTCCGAGTGCGATTCGAGCCCGCCCTTGGCCTCGCCCTTTGCGATGACGCGGCTCTTCTCCTGGTGCTCTTTGAATGCGGCTTCGAAGCCCTCGCGGTCGACACTCAACCCTTTCTCCGCGGCAAGTTCCTCGGTGAGTTCGAGGGGGAACCCATAGGTGTCGTACAGACGGAAAGCCTGCTTCCCGCCGATCACTTTCTCCTCAATATACGCCGGGTCCTGCTTCTTCATGAATTCGTTCTTGCGCGCGATGCCCGCGATGCACTTTTCAAACTCTTTCATCCCCGTGACGAGGGTGGCCTCGAAGCGGTCGGCCTCCTTTTTGATCTCGTCGAGAATGTAGCCCTGCTTCTCCGAGAGCAAGGGATAGGCCTCGTTATACACCTCCGTGATGTAGATCTTGGCCACTTCGCACATGGCGTCGGAGGAGACGCCGAGCTGGCGACAATAGCGGATGGCCCTGCGCATGATGCGGCGCAAAATGTAGCCCGCGCCCACATTGGAGGGCAACACGCCGTTGACGTCACCGATCAGCATGACCGCCGTGCGCGTGTGGTCGGCAATGATACGCATGGCGCGCTGCGCCTCGCCGCCGTCCGCGTACTTTTTGCCCGAGAGCTCTTCGAGCTTTGCAAGCACGCCCGTGAAGAGGTCGGTGAGGTAGGCATCCGAGAACCCGTTCAAGAAGAGCAGCATGCGGTCGAAGCCGAAGCCGGTATCCACATTCTTGCTCGCGAGGGGCTCATAGCCGTCCGCCGTTTTCTTGTATTGCATATAGACGTCGTTCCCGATCTCCACATAGTCGTCGGGGAAAACGGGATCCTGCTTTTGCGCGTCGAGCGGATAGAACCACTCGTTGTCGGGGCCGCAAGGCGTGCCCACGGTGCCTTCGAGCTCCCACCAATTGTCCTCCTTGGGGAGGAAGAAGATGTGCTCGGGCTTGATCCCGAGGCCGATGAGCAATTGGGCCGTCTCGCTGTCGCGCGGCGCCGAAGCATTGCCCTCAAAAACGGTGCTGCACAGCTTGTCCTTGTCCAGCCCGAAAACTTGGGTGAGCAGTTCGAACGTCCACGCCGTCTTTTCCTTTTTGAAGTAATCGCCGAGAGACCAATTCCCCATCATCTCGAAGAAAGTGAAGTGGGAGGCATCGCCGACGGAATCGATATCCACCGTGCGGACGCATCCCTGCACATTGCAGAGGCGCTTGCCCGCGGGATGGGGCTTGCCCAAGAGGTAAGGCATCAGCGGCTGCATGCCCGCGACGTTGAACATGACCCCCGTCGTTCCGTCACCGACGAGCGACACCGCACCGATGTCGGTGTGCCCGCGCGAAGTATAGAAATCCAACCATTTTTGTCTGAGTTCTTTGCCTGTGATTTTCATAATTTATGCTCCGTTTCCAAATTATTCTTATCGCCCCCATGAGGGTCAACGTGCCCCTGCGCAAGAGGCGGGGGCTTACGAAATTTTGCTCAGCGTGTAGCCATCTTTGGAGTCCTTGACGGCATAGCCGAGCTCTTTGAGTTTCTCGCGAAGAAGATCGCTCTTCGCCCAATTCTTGGCCGCGCGCGCCGCCTGCCGCTCTTCCGCCACCGCCTTTACATCGGCGGGCACGTCCTCCTCCTTGGCATACTGCGCAAGATAGGCCTTGGCGTCCTTTTGCAGAATGCCGAGCAGGCCGTATGTCCGCCGGAGCTGGTTGACCGTCCTCCGCGCCGCGGGATCTCCCGCCGCGAGCAATTTCCCCGCCTCCTTGAAATATCCGAAGAGGTCGGAAAGGGCCAGCGCCGCATTGAAGTCGTCGCTCATCGCGGCATCGAACTTGGCGTCGATCTCGGACATGCCCCCCTCCTCTGCGGGGAAAGCCGTCTCAATCTTATCGATGAGAGTATAGAACCGCACGAGGTGCGCTTCGGCATCGGGGAAGAGGTTGTCCGTAATGTTGAGGTCGCTCCTGTAATTGGCGGAAAGCAGGGCAAGTTTTAAGGCCTCGTCGGAATACTTTGCGAGCACATCCTCCATGAGCAGCACGTTGCCGAGCGACTTGGACATCTTCTGCCCGTTCACCTTGATGAGGCCGTTGTGGATCCAATACTTGGCGAACGGCTTGCCCGTGAGCGCCTCCGACTGCGCGATCTCGTTTTCGTGATGGGGGAAGATGAGGTCGCGGCCGCCGCCGTGGATATCGATCCGATCCCCGAACGCGGCGCGGTTCATCGCCGAGCACTCGATGTGCCATCCCGGCCTGCCCTTGCCCCACGGCGAATCCCAAAAGATCTCCCCGGGCTTGGCCGCTTTCCAGAGCGCAAAGTCATAGGCATTCTTTTTGCTGCCGTCGTTTTCCACGCGCACGCCGTCGAGCATCTCCTCCTTGCTCCTGCCCGAGAGTTGCCCGTAAGCGGGGAAGCTGTCAACATCGAAATAGACGTCTCCGTTGCCCCCCTCATAGGCATGCCCCTTGCGGATGAGGTCTTGAATGAAAGAAATGATGTCGCCGATGTGCTCGGTCGCTTTCAACCAAAGGGTGGGCTCGCCGATGTTCGCCTTGGCCATGACGGCGTCGATCTTCTCGATCATCATGCGGGCATACTCGTCGGCAGGGATGCCCGTCTCGATGCTCTTTGCAATGATTTTGTCGTCGACATCGGTATAATTGCGGGCATACGTCACCTCATAGCCCTGTTTTTCAAGGAATTTGCGAAAGACGTCATAGACCAACGCCTGAAAGCCATGGCCGATGTGCGCCTCTCCGGAGACCGTGATCCCGCATGCGTACATTTTCACTTTCCCCGGTTCAAGGGGAACAAATTCTTCTTTTCTGCGCGTCAGCGAATTATAGATTTTCATAGCCATACCTCAGACATGGTACCGTCATTTTTTGTCTGTCAAGTTCTTGATCTCTTCTTCGAGCGCAAACACGCGCTCGCGCAAGGCACACAGTTCCTTTTGGATGGGGTCCTCTTTTTCGGGTAGCAGCGACTGCGCTTTCTCGCCGTTGATGCGCACCACGCGGCCGGGAACGCCCACGACGGTGGCATAGGGCGGCACTTCCTTTAAGACGACGGCCCCCGCACCGATGCGCGCGCCCTCCCCCACGGTGAAGCCGCCGAGCACCTTTGCGCCACAGGAGATGACCGCGTTTTTTTTGACCGTCGGGTGTCTCTTGCCTTTCTCCTTGCCCGTGCCGCCGAGCGTCACGCCCTGATAGATGACGACGCCCTCCTCCACTTCGGCCGTCTCGCCGATGACGACGCCCTCTCCGTGGTCGATAAAGACACCCGGCGCGATCTTGGCGGCGGGATGGATCTCGATCCCCGTCTTAAACTTTGCCCAAGAGGACATCATGCGGGCGAGCGTCTTGCAATGCAGCTTGGTATAAAAAAAGTATGCGCGGCGGTGCCAAATCAGCGCGCGGATGCCCCCGTAAGTGAGGTACACCTCGAAGCGGCTGCGCGCGGCGGGATCGTTTTGCATCGCCGCATCGATGTCCGCGCGAAGTTTTTTAAAAAACATAGCAACCTCCCCTATACGGTATGCGGAAGAGCTTCCGCAATGGGAAGGTTTTCAATTTTATATTCTCTCAGACAGGCGTCCCGCATCTCGGGATTGAAGATCTTGCGCACGATGAGGTATTCCACCACAATGTCCCGCACAGAGGTGTGGTCGAGCGTGAAGCCGCAACTTTCAAGCAAGGCGAGCGCATCCCCCTCCTGCATGCGCGTGACCAATGCAAGCGCCAGAATGGTGTTCTTTTCGGGATACAGTTTCCCGTTTGCGATCTGCTGCCAAAACCGCGGCTCCACGGAAAGTTTGCGGCCGGCCGATTCCACCGTCTCATTGCACCGCGCGAGCGCCGCGGGAAGCAAAACGCAAAAGCTGCCCTTTTTGCCGTGGAAGAGGGTGTGCAACCGCTCTTTCAACTTGGGGAAGCGGAAAGAAAACGTGAAGTCGCAATCGGCGAGCCCCGCCTTGAAGCGAGACAGCAGTTCCTCCGGATCCTTTTGGAAATTCAACCGCATGCACGCGGAATCACGGCGGGCGATATTTCCGTCCCGCGCGACATAGAGCACATCGGGCATGACATAGCCCTCGATGGCACTGATACGGACGTAATCGGAAAATTGGGCACAGAAATATTCGTCGAGCCCCCGAATGTAATTGCTTGTTTCCATGCCGATATTGTACCATTCCTTTGCCGAAAACGCAACCGTTTTGTGTGTGGAAATGCTCATAAATTTGTTTTCCCGATTCTCGTTTCTCCCGAAGCGGGAATCGCTCGGGCCATGCGCGCCGCCCCCTCCCCGACGGAGACGGCGGCAGGGGCACGGGGAACTCTCACCCGATGCGGCGACGAGAATTTAAAAAATTTGAAATCAGTCCAATTGGTGAAAAAATTTTTCGTTATTTTTCATCATTTTCAAGGGTGACTGCCCAAATTTTCAGAAAAGTTTCCCAATAAATTCTAAAAATGTTGTGAAAATGCTTGCAATCTCAGAAAAAGTGTGTTAAAATATGACAAAGATTTGGAAGGAGAGGAATACTTATGAAACGTGACCGTGTAGAAGAAATTGCAGAACTCCTCGACAAAAGAGGCAAATTAACGCTCGAACAGCTCGACGATTATTTCCCCCATGTCTCCCAAATGACGCTGCGCCGCGATCTTTACCAGCTCGAACAGGAAGGACGCATCATCCGTGTCCGCGGCGGCGCCATGTCCGTAAAAGAGGTGCAAAAAGTTTCGGGGGAGCCGTATGCCAAAAAGACGGCCATCCACACCGACGAAAAGATCAAGATCGCCCAAAAGGCCGCCCGCCTCATCGATGAGAACACCTCGCTGTTCGTCGACGGCGGCACGACCTCGCTTTACCTTGCCAAGGAGATGCCCGACATCAACATCCATGTGTTCACGAACGGGCTGGCAGTCGCCATCGAGATCGCGCAAAAGAAGAACGTGCACCTGACCATGCTCGGCGGGCAGGTCATGAAAGACAATCTCTCGACGGCTTCCCCCGTCGCAAAGTCCTATTTCGACAACACAAATTTCGAGCTCGCCATCATTTCGGCCTCGGCATTCACGCCCGAGAACGGGTTCTCCTGCGCTTCCCAAGTGGAAGCCGACCTGCTGAAAATGACGCGGAAGAAAGCCAAGTCGATGTACATGATGCTCGACAGCTCCAAGATCGGCAAGATCATGCCCTATACTTTCGCGCGCCTCGAAGACATCGACGTTCTGATCACGGACGACAACTTCCCGCAAGACCTCAAAGATAAATTTACCGCGAGAAACATCGTCGTCATGTGATCCCGTACAGAACAAAAGAATGAAAAGCAGGGGCATGTCTTTCGGACATGCCCCTTTCGTTTTGCGTCTAAGGCTTATGTTTGGAGAGAATTTGGGTTGCGACCAGCCACCCTATTCCGATGAGGATGAGCATTAGCGAGATCGCCTGTGCCGGGGAGAAGGGAAGAGCGGGCAGGGCCCCGCGGTCATCCGCCCTCAAAAACTCGATGAGAAATCTCCCCGCTCCGTACAGGATGACGTAACGGGGGAATGCGCCCTTCCGCGGCATTGTCATGAGCACCAAAAAGATGAGCACGAGCAGGCCCGCTTCATAGAGCTGCGTCGGGTGAAGCGGGACGGCGCCGTATTGCGCATAGGGCAGCGAACCCTCGGGAAAGACAACGCCGACCGGCAGATCCGTGGGAAGCCCATAGCAACACCCGCCCAAAAAACATCCCACACGGCCAATGGCATGCCCCGCCGCAATTCCGGGGGCAAGCGCGTCAAACCATTCGGAAACGGGCACCGAGCGTCGGCGGAGGAGGAACAGCATCGCGGCCCACAAGATGCACCCGAAAATTGCCCCGCCGTAAAATGTGGCGCCCCGCAAACGAAATACGCCCGTCTCCCACCACTTGAAGAGCGAATCTGCGAGCATGGCGGCAGGGATCCCCGCCGCCATTGCAATGATGAGTGTTTGGACGGCATAAAACCGTTCCTCGCTTCCGCCGATATGGCCCTTGACGATCCTGAGCAGGAACAGGGCGATCGCGCAACCCGCCCCCGCCACCATACACAAACTGTATGGAGAGAAGGAAAACCCTAAGACCGTGACCGACGGACACATATTACCGATTCTTTGCGCAAAGAACGGTCGCTATGAGGAGAAGCACGATGGCCACAAGCGTGGAGAGCGACAGCAGGAAAGAAAATCCCCCAACGGAAATGCACTGTGCGATCAAGTTTCCGATCTGCATGAGCAGGCCGAGCACAGAGAGAAAAGTTGCCTTGGACTGTCTGCCATAGCCGCGGATCCCGCCGAGAAGCGAGATCACGCCACCGCCGATGCCGAGCACCAAAAATACGATCATGTAGACCGTCTGCACCGTGTTATCTCCGCCGGCAGCACCGCTGATCGAGCCGAGAGCGTCTGCACATGTCGCCCAAAGGATGCCGCCGAGAATTCCAAAGATGGCTCCGATGATCGAACAAACTAACGTGCCTGTGTTCTTTTTCATTTTTTTACCTCCGAGATTTGCGCGTCACCCCGCCGCAACCTATTTCTTAAAACGCGATCTGATGTAGACGATGACCAACTCAAACGGGAGCACAAACAGCAGCGCAAAGAGCAAACTGATAAAAAATCCCGCCGAGGAAAACCATTCTACAATTCTTTTAAGTTTTCGGCTTTTTTTTACAGGGTTCCGCATCTTCAAATCGATTATAACTCATTTGAGTTTCTATGTCAACCGTTTTGGGTTATTAAATTAACTCTTTTTTGTTATAGAATAACTCAAAAGAGGAAATATCATGACGATTTTAGAACATATCGACGAGTTGCGCATTGCCCGGGGATGGTCCGTCAACAATTTAGCGATGGAGGCAATGCTGACGCAATCCACTTTAAACAATCTCTACTCACGCAAAGCGGAGCCGAAGATCTCAACCCTGCGTGCCATCTGCGGTGCATTCGGCATTACGCTTGCGGAATTTTTCTGCGGAATGGAGGAACCGCCCGAAGAGCCCCTCGCCGTACGGGAGCTTCATGAGGCCGTCGACTCACTTTCGCCGTCTCGGCAACGGGCGCTCCTCGTCCTGTTGCGCGAGAAGTGACGCGCCATCTTTTGTCGACCGTTTAAATCAACCTCTTTTGTATCCCAATGCGAATTGGATTTGGGAAAACCTCCCCGTTCGCGCGAAGCAAAAATAATGTAAAAATAAAAAAGCAGGGGCATGTCTTTCGGACATGCCCCTTTCGTTTTGCATCTAAGACTTGTTTTATTTCTCCTCTTGGGGTTTCTGTTCGGACTTCCCTTTCTTCTTGCGGGAGACCGAAAAGCTCTCCTTGCGCGCGGTGAGTTCTTCCCTGAATTCCGAGAGCGACTTGAACGGGAACGCAAAACTTGCCTTGGCTTTGTGCTCCTCGCTGCGCTCGCGCACGGCCTCTTTGAGTTTTTCGAAGTGCACGACGACATCGTGTTCCTTTGCAAACTTGCGGATGCGGTTGGAGATGTCCAACGAATGCGCGAGGTCGACAAAGAATACCCCGAAGAAGATGCCCACGACAAAGGCAAATTCGATGTGATGCACGAACCACGTCACCGCCTCGATGACGGGAGCGTCGATGACAAAGTAGAAGAACACGCCCACGAGCAGCCAAAACAGCGAGAACAGCGGGCAGATGATGCCTTGAATGTTGCCCCAGCGGTTGGAATAATCCCACAGCTTGATGCCCATCCCCTTGATGAAGATGAGCCCCGCGATATACTCGATGAGCGTCATCACAACTCCCATGATGAGGATGATGAGGACGGCGTCAAGCCATACCATGCCCGTGTTGATGGGCAAGAGAGAGATCCCGAACAGCCCGACGACGCCAAAGCCGTAAAGGGGCAGATAGGGCCCCGTGAGGAATCCCGGGTTGATCCATTTCTTGGCCGTGAAGATGCGGCGGAACACAACTTCGATGCACCAACCGAGGACGCTGCCGATAAAGAAGAGAAAACAAGCAACAAGAAAGTAGTCGATAAATTCCATAACGTTTTCCTTTGTATCCGATTATTTCTTTGAACCAAATTTTGCGCGGCCAAACCGAGCCGCTTTGCCGGGCCGACAAGTCATAAGTCGAGCGTTTCGCGGTAGAGATCGCTCTTGGGGATGCCGAAATCCTTGGCGGCACGCTTCAACGCCTCCTTTTTGTCACAGCCCGCCTGCATGTAGGCAATGACACGCTCCCGCGGCGTACCGGACGGCTGTTCCTCCGCTGCACCCTCCACGATGAGGATACATTCTCCCCGCCGCTCGCCGTGATAGCCCTCGGAAAGTTGGAAAGATACGGCCTCCTCGTGGATCTTTGTGATCTCGCGGACGATGCACGCACGGCGCTCCCCGAACACTTCATACATGAGCGCAATGTAGTCGTCAATGTCCTGCGGCGCAACGTGAAACAGGAGGCTACCGCGGACATGGGTATGCCGTTTGAGCTCTTCCCGCCGTTTGGAGGCCTTATCGGGAAGAAACCCGACGAACGTGAACGTGTCTGCGGGGAAAGCGGAGAGCACCAGCGCACAGACGAACGCGCAAGCCCCGGGAAGGACGGTGTACGGCTCGTTTTGTTCGCGCAAGATCTTGCAAACGACGTTTCCGGGATCGGAGATGACGGGCATGCCCGCATCCGAGACGACGGCAATGCGTTTCCCCTCGCGGGAGAGTGCGATCATCTTTTCCGCCGCCTCGCGCTCGTTGAACTTATGGCAGGCGACGAGCGGCTTTTTGATGTCGTATGCGGAGAGCAGATGCACGGTGTGGCGGGTGTCCTCGCAAAAGATGACGTCCGCCGCGCGAAGCTCTTCGAGGGCGCGCAAGGTGATATCCTTTAAATTGCCGATCGGCGTTGCAACGAATGAAATCATGCTTCTCCTTGATTGATGAGCGTGGGGAGCACGTCCACGCCCGTCTTGCCGCCCTTGACGGCCAGAATGAGCACGGCATACGGTTTTTTGTGCGCTCTTCCCGCGACAAACTGCAATTTTTTGGGCTCCAATCCATTCCCGCGGAGCACCGAGAGAAGTTCGGCGACGCGGTCGGCACGATGGATGAGGGCAAAGCGCCCGCCGAATTTCAGGCACCTCTTTGCCGAGAGGACGAGCTCTTCGAGAGACAGCGTCAGTTCCTTGCGGCAGGCGGCCTTTTTTTCGTCCGCATTTTCAAATCCGCCCTCCCGCTTTTCATAGGGCGGGTTGCAGAGGATGAGGGAAAATTTCTCGGTATATTGAGGCGCGATGTCCTGAACGCGGACATGCTCCACCCGGATGACGTCTCCCAGCCCGTTCAACGCCACGGTTTTCTCGCTCATTTCCGCCAGATATCCGTCCGCTTCGAAGAATGTGACGCTCTCGACATTCGCATTTTCGGCATAGAAATGCAGGCCGACGATGCCGCTTCCCGAACAAAAATCGGCTACCGTTTCCCCCCGCGACGCCTTCACGAAGCGGGAGAGGACGACCGAATCGGAGGTGAAACGGTAATACTCGGTGTCTTGGATGATGCGGTAGTTGCCGATCAAGAGTGATTCTATGACTTGCATGACGACAAAAATTTCCCCTCGCGCGCCGAGGGCCGAGCGCGTAACAAAAAAGCGCGGAGCATGTTCCGCGCTCTCTTTTGTTTTGCTTTACGCGGTGATCGCTCCGGTAGGGCAACCGTCCTCGCAAGCGCCGCAATCGATGCAGACATCGGGATCGACGACATAGATATCCCCCGAAGAGATCGCACCGACGGGGCAGGTGTCTGCGCAAGCGCCGCAGGCAACACAAGCATCCGAAATGGTATGAGCCATGGTTCCACCTCCATAAATTCTTACCCGTATTATATCACATCTTTTGGCGCACGTAAAGAGTTTTCGACAAATTCACGAAATTTGTTTTGCAAACAATTTTTGGGATGGGCTTGCGCAAGGCGGACAAATGCGCGCGGCGGGCTTACTCGGCGTCGTCCGCATCCCCCTCCGCCTCACTCTGGCTCTCTCCTCGCTTAAATGTGATCTCCGAGACGGGATAGTCGCGGTAGAACACCGCCCCGTCCTTTTCGATCTTGATGCGCACTGTCATTTTCAGCATATCCGTTGCAATGACGACGCCCTTTCCCTCGGGAGAGCCGACCGTGGAGCCCATCTTGGGCATCTTTTTGCAGGCGCCGGCGTAATACTCGTTCTCGTATGCAAGGCAACACATGAGCCTCCCGCACAGGCCCGAGATTTTGGTGGGATTGAGCGAGAGCCCCTGGTTTTTGGCCATCTTGATGCTGACTTTGTTGAAGTCGGGCATCGCGCCCGCACAGCAGCACACCCTGCCACAGGGGGCAATGCCGCCCAAGATCCTCGCCTCATCGCGGCTGCCGACCTGCCGCAACTCGATGCGGATGCGGAATACGGAGGCAAGATCTTTGACGAGCTCGCGAAAATCCACGCGGCTCTCCGCCGTGAAGGTGAAGACGACCTTGCTTCCGTCGAACGTGAACTCACAGTCGATGAGGCGCATGGGAAGATTGCGCGCGGCGATCTTTTCCTTGCAGATCCGCATCGCCTCGGGGCGCCGCTCCTCGTTGCGCCGCACGATCTCCTCGTCCTGAGGCGTTGCAATGCGGAGCACGGACTTTAAGGGAGCCACGATCTTGTCGTCGGCCACCTCCATCTCCGGCTGCACGACGGTGCCGAATTCCAGCCCGCGCGAGGTCTCCACGATGACATGCTGCCCGCGCGTGAGCGTCGGACCGCCGCATGCAAAATAGTATGGCTTGCTGTTTCCTTTGAATTTGATCACGACAACTTTTGCCATGTTTTACACTCCTTTTGGATGCGCACATAGAGCGCAAGCGCCGTCTGTGCGGGATTGGCGTTAAATTTGACATCGCGCTCCGCCTCGCCGATCATGCCGATCGCCGCAATGAGCGCGCCCGTGGGATACGCGCGGGAGAGCCGAATCATGGCCTCCGTCTTGCGCGCGCAATGGACGCCCTGCCCCGACGAGAGCAGCATAAGATCGCGCGCGACCAGCTTCAACGCGGAGAAGAAAGAGGATTTGTCCTTTCTCTCTTTGAGGCTTCTCGCCAAGAGCTCGACGTCCTTCCCCGCGAAAAAGTCCTCCGCTTCGAGGAATTCCCTCCCTCCCCCGAGCAACAGTTTTTCCGCGGCAGAATAGATCCCTCCGCTCGCCGCGGCGGTCTCACGGATCCCCTCTTCGCGGACATGGTTACGGGTAAGCGCGTCCTCAATCTGTTTTTCCGAGAACGGCTCGATGGAATATTTTTTGGCGCGCGACAGCACGGTGGGCAGCACCGCATGCTCGTTGGTCGCCCCGATGAGAAAATAAACTCCCTCCGGCGGCTCCTCGAACAGCTTTAAAAGTTTGTTCTGCACGATGGGCAGAGCGGTATCAAAGGCGTCTAACACAAAGAGCACTTTGTCGCCCTCCACGGGTTTGAGAACGCTTTCCTCCACGATGCCGTTTGCCGTTTCAACCGAATATTTTTGCCCCTCGGCGGGATAGATGTGGCAATCGGAAAAGGTCTCTTTCTCGATAAGCGCCGAAATACGCGCGTCGGGGAAGAGCGCTCCGGAAAACGTCTTTAAGAGAAAGCGGAGATACTCCCCGTCCGGGAAGAGCACGAGCGTCGTCTGTGCGGCCTCGCCGCGCGCCGCCTCCGCCGCAAAGAGCTTGTATGCCGTTGTCTCCTTTAAAAGCGTTTTCACTGTTCCTCCGTATACATGGGAATGGCTCCCGCGGGCGCATCCGAGGGCACCTGCCCCTTTTCAAGCCTGTCCGCAAGCCGCCCAAGCTTTTTGAGATGGCGCTTCCGGGTACAGGGCGAGAGGTAGAACATCAGGTAGTTTCCGTCATTGAATTCGGGATATACGCCGTGCGCTTCCAAATATCGCTCCGCGACGCTTGTATCTGCAAACGGGATGAGAATTTTGCTCCAATCAGCGTTTATGAGGCACCCATGTCCGCGTTTGAATGCTTCGGAAGCCTCCTCGATGGCCAAGTTGCGCGGATACTTTACCGCGTATTCCACGCTCGCCATGATGGGATAGGAGGGCGAGGTTGTACGGAAAGAGAGCACGCCCGCGTGCAACAGCTTTGCCCACGCCTCCCCCTTGGCCGAGACGACGGCCCCCTGCGTGAGCGCCGGCAGCGACTTGTGCACGCCGTCCACCCAGAGATCGGCATAGCGCCCCGCATAGTTTTCCGAAAAATGCAGGTGCGCGCCGTGTGCGCCGTCGATGAGCAGCGGCTTTCGGAATTTATCCGCGAGCTCCCTTGCCGCCGCGAGGGGGGGAAAGTTGCCATAGTAATCGGGGGAGGTGAGCAGCACTGCGTCCGCCTCCTCGAATGCCGCGTGCAGCGCCTGTTCGTTTGGTTGCAGCGGGATCCCATGCGCCGCGGTTTGTTGGATCGGGCGCACCCTCAATCCCATGATCTTACACGCATGCCACACACTGGGATGAGAAAAGACGGGGACCGCGATGCACGTTCCTCCCGCCGCCTTTAAGGCATGGATCATGGAAAAAACGCCCGAAGTGCTCCCGTCCGTCAGGATGAAACTTGCCGCCGCCCCCAATTGCTTCGCGATATCCGCCTCCGCCTCCCGCAATACGCCCACGGGGTGCACGAGGCAATCGGAGTAAGAGAGTTCGGTGATATCCGCACCCGCGCGCTTATGCCCGGGCGTGTGAAAAGAGATGTGCCGCCGTTGCCCTTTCAGCATGGAGGCAATATGCAGCGTCATGCGCCGTATTCCTCATACAACCACCGAAGCAGCGAGATGCTCTCGAAGCGGAGGTCGTCCGGGGTTTGATAGTTCTTGAAGATGACGAAATTGATGCCGTCGGCAACGCGCACGGTGTTCTCTTCCTCGTCGGTTTTCAAATAAAAGACAAAATTGTTGAGCCGCGCAAGGCCGTCGATCTTTAAGGCGACCGTATACGTTTTCCCGATCTCGGAGGTGTATGTCGTGTATGAGTAGATCCCGCGCGCAATGAGATCGGAGACGACCAAGTAATCGCTCCTGAGCCGGATGAGGCGCGCCCGTTCGAGGGAGATCCCCTCCTCGCGCTTTGCGGCGGAGCGGAACCGCTTGTCCCCGCCGTTGCGGGCAGTAAAGATCTCCTCCACGGCGCCCTCGTCGGGCACGTCGTTGGTCCTCCAATTTGCGCCAAAGACGCGGGCGAGATAGGCCTCACAGTCGTTCATGTAGGTCGGGAGGTCATAGAGCGGATTGATGTGCTCTGTCTCCAAGCCCTCCTCCGACGTGCATTCGCGCAAGAAATCCACCAGCCTGTTCTTCTCATGCTCCACGCCGTCGGCATCCTTTTCGATGTAGTCCTCCGAGGAGACGAACATGGCCTCTCCCTGCCCCGCGGCGCGGCGCGCGGCATAGGCCGTGCTGCTGTACGTATCGAACGTGTCGAAAGATTCGAAAGTCGTCACGAGGATATCATAGGAGAAAGGATCGCCCTCTTCGAGCACCCGGTCGAAGCGGGACGAATCCGTCCCCGCGGAGAGGCCCGTATAGCAATAGAGCTCGAACTCCTGGTCGTCGCGGGGTTTTGTGGAGATGGTAGTAAAAAAGACGCACAGGACACCGATGGCAACCGCGAGAATTACGAGGATCTTGATCCAATCGTAAGAAAGATAGTTGCCAAGTCTTGCTTTGGTGATCTTTGCGTCCATGAGTTTGCCCCCTTACTTCTTGGGTTTCATTGTGGGGAACAGCAGCACGTCGCGGATCGACGCACTGTCCGTGAGCAACATGACGAGGCGGTCCACGCCGAGGCCGAGGCCGCCCGTGGGGGGCATGCCGTGATTGAGGGCGTCGATAAAGTCCTCATCCACCTGCGCATTGGTCCCCTGCGCGCGTTTTCTCGCCGCCTGCTCGGACATGCGCTTCTCCTGGTCGATGGGGTCGTTGAGCTCCGAGAAAGCATTGCCCATCTCCATCCCCATGATGAAATATTCGAAGCGCTCCGTCATCGCGGGGTCCTCGGGCTTGCGCTTGGCGAGCGGCGAGATCTCCACGGGATAGTCATAGATAAAGGTGGGCTGAATGAGCTTGTCCTCCACGAAAGCGTCGAAGAAAGCCGCGAGGATGTGCCCCTTGGTGTCCTTCCCCTTTTCGAGCTCCACGCCTTTCTCCGCGGCGGCCGCACGCGCCGCCTCGTCCGTGGGGATCTGTGCAAAGTCCACGCCCGAATACTTCTTCACGGCCTCCACCATCGTCAGCTTTTCCCAATGCCCGAAGTCGAGCATGGTGCCCTGATATTCGATGTTGAGCGTGCCGCACGCTTCGAGCGCGACATACTTGTAGAGCTCCTCCACGAAATCCATCACGGCATGATAATCCGCATATGCCTGGTAGATCTCCACCGAGGTGAACTCGGGATTGTGCTTGGCGTCCATGCCCTCGTTGCGGAAGATGCGCCCCATTTCGTACACTTTTTCAAAGCCGCCCACGATGAGGCGCTTCAAATAGAGCTCCGTCTCGATGCGGAGGTACATGTCGAGGTCGAGGGCGTTGTGGTGGGTCTTAAAGGGCCGCGCGTCAGCACCGATTTCGAGGGGAAGCAGGATGGGTGTCTCGGCCTCCAAAAAGCCGCGTTCGTCCAAGAAAGCGCGGATGGCGCGGATGATCTTGGAGCGCTTATAGAACGTCTCCCTCACGTCTTGGTTCATGATGAGGTCGATGTGGCGGAGACGGTATTTGGTGTCCACATTTTGCAGGCCGTTATACTTTTCCGGCAGGGGCAAAAGCGCCTTGGAGAGCATGACGAACTTCTGCGCATGCACACTCACCTCGCCCGTCTGCGTCTGAAAGACAAATCCCTCCACGCCCACAATGTCCCCGATGTCGAAGTCTTTCTTGTAGGCCATGTACACGTCCTCGCCCACATCCTGCCGCGTGACATAGATCTGGATCTGGCCGTCGCGGTCGGAGATGTGCGAAAAGGAGGCCTTTCCCATCACACGGCGGGACATCATGCGCCCCGCGACCGTGACGGTTTTCCCCTCCCAATCGGCATAGTTATTCTTGATGACGGAAGAACAGGCCGTCACGGGGAAACTCGTGACGGCATACGGGTCGTGCCCCTCTCCCTGCAATTTGCTTAGCTTTTCACGGCGGATGCGCGCCTGCTCGGCGAGCTCCGCTTCTTCTCTTATCTCGTCCATAGGTATCCTTTACTCGATTTTGAGGATCTTTAATGTATATTCGCCGTCGGGTGCTTTCACCGAAACGCGTTCGCCTTTCTTGTGCCTGAGGAGCGCCGCGCCCACGGGAGACTCGTTGGAGATGATGTTCTTCATCGGATCGGCCTCCGTCGTCCCCATGATGGTATACGTGGCCTCCTCTTCGAGCTCGTCGTCATACACCGTCACGCGCGAGCCGATGTGCACGACGGAGTTGTCGTCGCTCTCCTCTATGATGACGGCGTTCTTGATCTGGTAATCAAGCTCGGCGATCTCGCCCTCGTTTGCCGCCTGTTCGTTGCGAGCGGCGTCATACTCCGCGTTCTCGGAGAGGTCGCCGTGACTGCGCGCCTCCTGGATCCGCTCGATGATCTCGCCGCGCTTGACGGTCGTAAGATATTTCAGGCGCTCTTCGGCCTTTCTCTTCGCTTCGCTCGTCATGTAGAACTTTTCTGCCATTTTCATACCCCTTTTCCGCGCATCCGCGGTTGTTTGCCAGAATAACCGTGGTCGTAAACCACGGCTTATCCATTATTATACGCAAAGGTTTTGCTTTTGTCAATTACTTTCAGGCTCGCGTTTGAGAAAAATGAGCATTCCGCGCCCCGTTCGGCCCCTTTCGCCCATCCCCCGCGCCGTTTTTATGCTTTCTTCACGCCCTTTGCCCGCCTTATTGGCTCGCCTTGTTACTTGCTTTCTTCGCGCCTTGCACGCCCCCGCATTTTCGCGCGCACCTCCCTCAAACGCTTGCATTTTGGGGGAAGATGGGATATAATAGCAGTATGTTTCGCATTTGGGCAAAGGTCTACAAAGACGACCGCATCGAACGACAGATCACCTATGAGCGCGAGGAGAAGTTCACGTATTCGGAATTCTTCTCCTATCTCGCCGCCATTTGCGACGCGCTCGACATCCCCACCCCCGTGCTTCTCAAAACGCACATCTTCAACTATGCGAAATTCCGCCACGTCGTCTTTCGGAGGGGGGACTTCATGGAGCCCGTTCCGTTTGAAAAATTGGTGCTGGAAAACATCGGCTAACTCAAAAATTTGGTGGGACGAAAGGCGATGAGCCAAAAGAGCAGCCACAGCGCCGCCACTCCCGCGAGGGAGAGCAGGGCGCGGTAGACGGGCATAAATCCCGCCGTGACGAGGAGAAGAAGATCCAAGCCGGTCAGGGCAAACACGGCGGCGAAAAGGCCGTATAAAATGAGCAGGGCGCAACAGATGACAGTCGTGATTTTCATGACCGCAGTATGCGCGCCCCGCTTTTTTTTATCCAAATAATTCCAAGATGGCCGCATCCGTGCCACCCATGTCCGAGATCTCCGCCTTAAAAAGCGATTTCGCCGCAAGAGATACCCCCTGCTTCACCAATCCTGTTTTTTCAGCGAAGGGTCCTTCACATCGTCGTAAAACTCAAAGTAGGCCGCTTTCCATTCATAGGGAGAGAGCGGGTGCTCCGTCTCGGCGTGGTATTTCAAATACCCCTCCAATTCCTCCGGGGTAAAATCCCCCTCCGAAAATTCTTCGAATTCGGAAAAGATCTTCATAAGTTCAAGGCGGTCCATGGTTTCCTCCTCGGATTTTGGGATGCGGGCAGTCGTTCGCCCGCTCTTGTTCCATTTTATCACATTTCCAATAAAAAAGCAACCATTTCACTTTTTATTGGAAAATACCCGAAATTTTTTGCAAAAAACTTGACATATTAAATCAGTTGTGTTATAATGAGGGTAATATTTCACAGATTTGGTAAGAGGGAGAAAAAATGGACGAAGATTTAAGGTTGGAAGAGAATGTGATAGCCTCTTGGGTGCGGCTCACGGGCCTGCTGAAAAACACGCGGCTCACCAAGGGGATGATCTATAACGAAGCGGTCGTCATGATGATCGTGAACAGGAAATATGAGGAGGACGGCGTCGGGACGGTCTCCTTTAAAGACATTGTCGCGGAGACGGGGATGTTGAAGAGCCTGGTCAACCGCACGATTGATTCGCTCGTGCGCAAGGGGATGCTCATCCGCAGCGACGGCGAGCTGGACCGCCGCACCACGTTCGTAAAGCCCGTTCCGGAGAATTTGTCCACCTATTTGGCTGTGCACGAGCGCACCCTGTCCATTGTCAAGCGCATCATCGAGACGATTGGCAAGGAGGATGCGCAGGCCTTTGTGCGTTTGGCAGACAAGATCATGGCGGCAAACATCGGATAATTTGCCTCCGCGGCCCTGCCCGCATTTGGGGATAATTTGCCCCCGCGCATTCATTTTAAAACCGCGAATTTGGAAAACGAGAATTGAGAAACGAGCCCTCCTTGGGCTCGTTTCTGCACGCCATCCTCAGACATGCCCTATGGCAATGCGCTCGTCTTTGGGCATCAACTGAAACATATCGATCCTCGCTCAAACGGCTCACGGTGCCACCTTACTTCCGGAACAGAAATCTTCTCCGAAAATAAATTTTCACGCCTGGCAATACTTCTTTGCCCAATGCAATCTCAATCTCTTTCCATGCCTCCTTCGAGCCCCTAACATAGACCTTTTTCAATGAGTCGCAACCGATGAACGGAAGGACCCATATCAAGGCTATCAAGATATCGCTATTATTGGGAATGGTGATACTCTCCAAGCGCTCACAAAAATGGAACGCACCTCCTCCTATCTCCATCACGCTGTCGGGAATCTTGATGCTCACAAGGTTAGTGCAAGAAAAGAACGCACTTTTCCCAATCTCCGTCACGCCGTCGGGAATCTTGATGCCCTTCAACCCGAAGCAACCCATGAACGCCATGTCTCCAATCGAAGTCACACTGTCGGGAATCTTGATGTTTTTTAGCCCTCTGCACAAACAAAACGTCCCCTCTCCGATTGACGTCACGCCATAGGGAATTTTGATGCTCTTCAAAGCACTGCACCAGGAGAACGCCTTATTTCCTATCTCCATCACGCTGTCTGGAATCTTGATGCTCTTCAAAGCACTGCACCCCAAGAACGCCTCGTCCTTAATCGAGGTCACACAGTCGGGAATCTTGATGCTCGTAAGTCCACGGCACCAGGAGAACGCCCCATTCCCTATCTCCGTCACACCGTCAGGAATGACAACCGCCGTCTCTGTCCCGACAAACTTCTTCAAAATGCCGTCCTCGATCTCAAAACTTGAAAGCGGAGTGACCTGGGGTGGCGTCTCCTCTTGGGTTTCAGAGGGCACATCTTCGGACATGGGCGGCACTTTTTTTGTCTCTCCCCCCTTGTGGAGTTCTGGATGGAGAAATTCATTGGCGCAATCCGCCACTTCTTCCGGCGTCTTGCAATATTCCACGTCCCCGAAGAAGCGCTTCAAGAATTTTGCAATGGCGCGCGGCGTCTCCGTTTCGCGGTCACACGGGGGACGGTATTCAATGCGGACCTTCTCCCCGCGGGGAAATTGTTCAAAGTAGTTGAGCTCTCCCTCACCTCCATCCACCGTTTCGTCCTCGCGGCGGATGGCGTCGCACTCCATACTGCGCGAGTTGGGCGTGGAGACAAACACAATGCCGCGGCTGTGATCCATCGCAAGTTTGAGGCGGGTCCAATAGTTGGTGCCGCCCGCGCCGCGCCCGTGCGGGAGATCGCGATAGGCGACAAAACAAGTAAGTTGCTGTTTTTCAAGTTCGCGCAAGAGCGCATCCACCTCCGCGCGGTCTGTACTTTTATACGCAATGAAGAGGTCATAGTGCGTCACGGAATCGAAAAAGCTCCCCTGCTGAATGGCCGTCATGTATTTGGTATGCTGTCCGCGATTAAAGACATTCTGAGTAAGGGCGCGATCGTTGAGTGAGAGCAGTGCACCCTTCATGCGCGGTTCCAAGGGCTCAACGAGGTAATCGAGCATGGTGCAAACCACCTCGGCGCCGCACGCGACAACGTCTATCCTGCCCAAAAAATATTCGATGGCCTCCGAATTGTTCTCGG
>CANQJF010000020.1 GCA_947624225.1 uncultured Clostridia bacterium | reverse complement strand
CCCCCTTAGTCCGTTGCGGCGGCAGGGACCGCCGCAACCCCGTACTTCGGGGCATAGCCCCTCGTGCCACCCTTAGAAAACAATAGTGCGGGTGGTCGGCGAGGCCACGCCTCCTGTCACGGTGCCATTCACAGCCCACCGGGCTGTTGAATGAGAATTGCGCCGTTCCACCCCCCATGGAGGGGACTGTTTCAAACGGACGGTATGACAGCGGGGATATGCCTTGCCTTAGAGAGAGCGGTAGACGCAATTGCCCCATACCATGTCCGAGGGGAAAAGAAAAAAACGTGCCTTTCGGCACGTTTTTTGTCTTTGAACGTTTAGTTCTCTTCGAGCCACTTTTTCGCGGCTGCCTTCGAGAAAGCCTTGATCCCTTCCGTGGGATATGCCGAAGCCTCGCCGCCGTAGGTATAGAGGAAATAATCCCCTTCGGCCGTGCGATACATGGTCATCTCATATCCGGCAGGATCGCCGTAAGTCCCGACAGTCACCTTCTTGACAAGCTCAGCCGTCTCGGTGTTATAAGTCTTGGTCTTAGTCGTCTTGATCATTGCGTTGTCCCTCCTTTTGAATTTCTTCATAAACATTTTATCCCTTTGCGGGAATTTCGTCAAGAAATCTTACAAAATTTTCAAGAAATATATCATACTGTTACTTTTTTACACTATTTCGCGCGTCTTGATAAGATCTTGTTCGTTCGTAACAGCATTCTTGCTCCACGTGTCTCCCGACAAAAACATTTGCAATGCGCCGCAGACCGTTTCTGCCATATTGTAAACCATGCTCAGCCGCGTGAGGTTGAGGAGGGAGTAAGAAAAGGCGGATTTTTTGGCCACGATCCCGAGGATGGAGATGTCTCCGACCCGCCCGAGCCGCTTGTTGGCGCCCGAGCCCGGCTTCAAGGGGGCGTCGACGACCTTGATGAGCCCGATGTCCGATTCCTCCCCCACGGCCGCGTCCACCGCAATGATCTTGCTCCGCGGGTGCGTTTTTCGGAGGAAAGTGTCGATATTTTTGATCTCTTTTGCGGTCACGGGCGTCTTTAACGTCCCGTAAACATAGCCGCCGAAGCCCGAACGGCGAAGCATGGTGCCCGTGATGGGACCGAGGCTGTCTCCAATGGCGAGATCGCTCCCGATGCAGAGGATCACCGGGGGTGCCGCGCAAGGTTTTATGAGGCGTGAGAGCGCCAAAAAGATGCCCGTTTCAGCCATGGTATTATAAAAATGAAAGGAAAACTCCATGCTCTTCCCCCGTCCTTTGAAAACTGACAGCGAAAGTTTGGACAAACGCAAAATTATTTATAACATTTTTACGGAAAGAGGATGACTTTTTTTCAAAGTGGTGATATAATGATGAATACAAAATCTTATCGGAGGTGAGAATATGAACTTACTTGCCGCATCGGAACTCGGTTGGATTGCCGATGTTGTGTTTTTGGTAATAATCTTGATCGGCATCGTGATCGGGATCATTCGCGGATTTGTCAAAGGCGTGTGCAAATTGGGCGGAACCATCCTCGCCATCGTGCTCGCCGTCTCGCTCTGCTCCACCATGCAGAGCTGGCTGGAAAGTGCATTTGGCTTTACGACACTCATTGCAAACGGCTTGGGTGTGGGGATAAACATCGGAGGCTGGATCAGCACCGCCATCTGCTTTGTGGTCCTCTTGGTCGTAACCAAACTGTTGGCCTGGCTCATCGGGAAGATCGCAGGCGCGCTTGTGGAGAAATCGACGGTGCTCACCGTGATCGACCGCATCCTCGGCGGGATCTTGGGAGCCGCAGAAGCCTTTCTTCTGTGCTTCCTCATCCTCAACATCTTGCATTGGACGGCAATCCCGGCCGTGGTCGATTTTATAGCAGGTTCGTTCTTTGTGCAATATATCAGATTGGGGATATAACTCACAAGCAGCTTTAAGGTCCGCGGAGGGATCTATCCCAGCGGCGACAACAATTGGCTAAGGAATTTTTAAGAGGCCCGCAAAAGCGGGCCTCTTAGTTTTTTACGGTTCAGGGACAGCGAGGGCTCGACAGGCCTCCGTCGACACCCCACCCCCTACACCCCCTCCCATGGAGGGGGCTCGGACTTCGTATGAGGGGATACACTCGGCCTTTCAGGCCTCGGTATGACATTGAAAACGCTTTGAGCCCGTCGCAATTCCGAGAGAAGATAAAAAGAGGCTGCGTGCTGCGGCCTCTTTTTTCTGTAAAAATTTGTTTTTTACTCGTCGTCCTTGGGCATGGTAGGCACATCTTCCGTCTCGGGTGTCTCTGCTTTCGGCGTCATTTCCTCTTCCTCGGCCTTGCCGAGGTACGTTCCGAAGAATCCCGAGAAGCCGCCTTTCTTGTAGCCCGGTGTCCCGCTCCGCGAGAAACTCGTGCCGCTGGTTTCGGGCGTCGCCTCGGTAGGGAGCTCCCGCTTGGGATAGGGCTTTCTGTCCCCGTAATCCTTGCGCCCATACTCTTTGCCGCCACGGCCGCCCTTGCCGCCGCGCTTGTCGCCGTATCTGTCCCCGCCGCGGCCGTTTCTGCCGCCGCGCTTGTCGTTACGAAGATTCTTGGGCGTGATGACGACATACCGCGCGGGCTCCTTGCCCTCGCTCTTTGTCGTGACTTCCTCGTTGTCCACGAGCGCGGAGTGGATGATCCTGCGCTCATAGGGATTCATCGGTTCGAGGCGGACGCGCTTGCCCAAGCGGACGGCTTTGGCCGCCAACTTCTCGGCAAGGTGCCTCAACGTCTCCTCGCGCTCTTCCCTGTAGTTCCCACAGTCCACGACCACGCGCTTATACTCTTTTCTGCCCGTGTTGGCCACTGCACCCGCAAGCGTCTGGATGGCGTCGATGATCTCGCCTCTTCTCCCGATGAGCCCTTTGGTCGCATCCGCTTTGAGCTGGATGACGATCTTCTCATCCTCGCTCGTGAGCTCGCAAGCCGCGTCCGACCCGATGAGGGGGAACAACCCTTCGAGGAAAAGAACTGCGCGCTGTCCGTCGGAGAGTTTTACCTCTTCCTTTTTCTTGTCGATTGCCACGCGGGCGTCCACATGTCCGATGCCGAACAGTCCGCCCTTTTTGCCCTCTTCGAGGATCTCGATCACCGCATCCTCGCGGGCGATTCCCAGCTCTTTGAGGCCCGCTGCGATGGCCTCCTCTACCGTTTTGCCTTGAAATTCCATGCTTTTCTCCTCTTATCGACAGGCGTCATTTGCGCCGTTTGTTCTCTTTCTTGGCCGTATCCTTTTTCCCGTCGCTATTTTCCATCCACGGCAGGGTGCGGCCGTAACGCTCACGGATGTTCGCCTCTTCTTTCTTCTTGAAAATGCGGCCGAGGATGAAGTTGGTGAGCAGTGTCACGATGAGCGAGATGAGGCTCGACATCGTCATGTAGATACTGAATGCCGCACTGTACATGAATGCAAAGATGGCATAGATGATGGGCATCATGACGAGCATGATCTTTTGGGTGTTGACGCCCTGCCCGTCCACCGTCTGGTATTGGTTGCTCTCCTTATTGCTGCGCATGGAGATCCACTGCGAAAGGATCATGAGCCCGATGGAGAGCACGATTAAAATGAAATATCCGTTGGGCGCGCTCTTTTCCTCCTCCAAGCGCGAAGTGAGGCTGTTGTACATGGGCTCCGTCAAGACAAGCCCGAGCTCCTTGCTCTCCACGGTGCCGTCTGCACGCGGGATGTCTACCCACGCCCCGCCGAGCTGCGTCTTGAATGTGGCGTAATCGGGGATGGGGTGGTTGTAGGAGACATCGGGATACCACACGTTTTTGACCCACAGGAACGAGGGATTGTGCGCGTCATACCAAACCTTGGCCGCCTCCGCGCCGATGCCGATCACATAATCGGTGCAGGCCGTATCCTCGCTCTTGGGCGTCGCCGTCTCCTCTCCCTCGGGAACGATCTTGGAGTCCTCCACGATCTTGTCGACGGCCGCCTTGGCCTCGGGATCGGCGAGAAGCCGTTCCTTGTAAAACTCATACTCCTCGCGGATGCTCGCCGCGTCGAGGTTGTAGATATACCCGATATAACGGGTCTCCTCTTGCGGCATCACGCGCATGTAGTGCGAGCGCACCTCTTTCATCACGGGATTGCCGTCTGCATCCGTCTTGGGCGTTCCGTCCTCGTTCAGATCGGCCTCCTCGTGCGTGTGATAGAACATCGTGTAGACGATGCCATCCTCGGACATGGTATGTCCATCTTCAAAAGATAATACAAAATTGTCGTCCTCGACGCCCTCATGGGAGAGACGGTAAGGCTTGGCGAAGAGCCATTGGGAGGTATCCTCGTGCTGCTCCTGTATGGTCGCCGCGAAGTTGGGCCCTACAACGCCGTTTTCAAGGATCGCGGCATTGTATTCGTTGGACATGTTGACGAAACTTTCGAGGTTGGCATAGCGCGAATAGGCGTTGAACCCCTGGAAAGCGACGATGAGGATGACGATGGAGAGGATCGCGGGCAGGCACGCGCTGAACATGCCCACGCCGTTCTTCTTGTACAGCTCCATCATCTTGGTGTTGTACATGTTTTTATCGTTCGCGTATTGCTTTTGGAGCTTGTCGAGATCCTCTTTCATGTCGCGCATGACGAGGGTCTGTTTGCGCATCTTGAACCGTTGGTAGATATCGAAAGGGAGGGTGATGGCCTTTAAGACAAGCGTGAACACGATGATGCCGAGCCCGACGAGGCCGACCCCTTCGATGATGGCGCGCGCGAACTGCCCCAGCCAATCCAACCCGATGTTATATCCCTGTTCGAGCAGGGTGATACCGATCTCTGTCATTTTACTCCTTCAAGCGAACACAGACGTTATGCTTGCAGCGCTTGCTTTCCGCGCATAACGTTGTCCTTAATTCTATGAAAACACGTTTCCCGGGGACCATGTCCGCGGCGGAGAGGAAATTCAAACGGGCTTGTCCGTTTTCCTCCCCGAAAATTTCCCGTCTCTCGGGGCTTACAGCCTCACATCAGCCAAATTTTTTTCCAGAATACTTCGGGGGCCGGGTCGATGCCGCCCTTGGAGAGCGGATTGCAGCGCAGGATGCGCCACGCGCCGAGCAGGATGCCGATCACGACGCCGTAGTTGTTGATACAGCGCTTGGTATACTCCGAGCAGGTAGGGCTGTACAGGCAGGTGTGATGGGAGAGACGGCGCTGGTAGAATCCGATCATGCGGATGCAGACGCCCCGCAAAAAGGGTTTCAAGACGTGCTTTCTCAAATATCTGTAATTGCCCCGGACGAGCTCACGCAGTGCGATCTTCACCGAGCTTTTCCTTCCCGATGATCTTTTCGATGTCCCGTTTGAAAGCCGCAAAGGAATAGTCCTCCGCTTTCTTGGGGATGAGGAGCACGGAATAGGGGCCGATCTGCCGCGAGGCGCGAAACGCCTCCCGAAGAAGGCGCTTGATCCTGTTGCGCTGCACACTTTTCCCGTATTTCTTGCCCACGCAGACGGCCATTTCCGCCTCTTTGGACGGAGAATACACGAAAGCAAGCGTGTCTGCATAGACCCGCTTCCCTCCTCTCAAAACGGCCGTGATCTTTTTCGCCTTTTTCAGGCGCGCATATTCCATGCCCGTTACGCGGTGACGTGCTTTCTGCCCTTGTTTCTTCTTCTCTTGATGACCTTTCTGCCGCCGGCGGACGCCATTCTCTTGCGGAAGCCGTGCACCTTGCTTCTCTGTCTCTTCTTGGGCTGGTAGGTTCTCTTCATTTTTGTTGCTCCTTAAAGTTCGTGTCTTAGATTATACGGTTTTTCACGCCTTCCGTCAAGCGATTTTTATCTTATGACGCATTTCTGACGGGCAAAATCAAATAGAGGTTGTGTTTCTCCTGTTCATTTTGGAGAATGAAGGGCGACACCGCGCCTCCGAGCGAGATCGTCACGCGCTCCTCCGAAAGCGCTTTCAACGCTTCGAGCAAGAATTTTGCGTTCATGGAGATGGTGAGTTCTCTGCCCTCGGTCGCACAGTCGACGCACTCGGAGACGTTGCCGTAATCGGACATGGAGGAAATGCGCATGGTCTCCCCCGCAATTTCAAGCGTGACGAGATTGTTTTTGTCCCCGCGGTTTAAGATGTTGGCGCGCTCCGCGCTCGCCATGAGTTCTGCACGGTTCACCGTCACCGTTGTGGAGAACGAGGACGGGATGACGTTTTCCTTTTTGATGAAGTCCCCGAGATACAACCTGGAGACCAAGGTGAGCCCGTCGGTGCCCGCCATGAGCATGCCCCTCTGGGTGTAGAGCGTGACGTTCTCCTCCTCGGACAGCATGCGGGAGATCTCCCCGAGCGTGCGCGCGGGGCAAACGATGCTCATCTCGCTGCTCTTGGAGAGGATGGCGGCCTCGGAGACGGCCATGCGGTAGCCGTCGAGGGCGACGATCTCCAAGTTCTCCCCGAACTTCATCAGACAGCCTTTCAAGATGGGTCTGGAATCGTCCTGGGCGCAGCAGAATGCCGTCTCGGCAATGACAGTCTTGAAATCGGCCGCTTTCATCGTGAAGAAGTTTTCCCCCACATCGAGGTCGATCTTGGGGAAATCGGCGGCGGGAAGCGCCTGCATATAGGAGACGGAATCGCGGTATTTGAGCTCCACGCCCTTTTCCCCCGTGGACAGGGAGATCTCCTCACCCGCAAGTTTGGAGGAGAAGTCGGCAAAGAGCTTTCCGGGAACACAGATCTCGCCCTCTTCGAGGACGTCTGCCTTGATGCTCTTGCAGATGGACAGCTCACCGTCCGTTGCGAGGAGGGAGACGCCCTCCAACGTGGCCGTCAGTTTGATACATTCCAAAATGGGAGCCGTCGTGCGGACCGCGCATGCCTTTGCAACCTTTCCGACAGCTTCCGAAAGTGTGAGACCGTCTGCAATAAATTTCATGTTCCTCTCCTTCGACCGCCCCTTTTCAGATGGTGATCTTATAGAATAAATCTTATAATAATAGTAATAGAGGTGTGGAAAATGTGGATAAGTTTCTTTTCCCTCTCCGCTCTACCCGTATTATAGCGAAAATGGCGGAAAAGGTCAAGAAATTTGCCTCGTTTCCGAAAAAAATGAGGGGAAATTTCCATGTGGACAGAGCAAGGATAACTTTTCCGCAAAATGTGTAAACGAGGATAACTTCTCCGCGCGCCTCCCGAAAAATTTGCCGCTTTCTTGCAAACGCGGGGGAAAACGGGAGGTTGTCCACACTTCTTTCCACAATGTGCAAACATGTGGAAACACTTGCTATTTTTATCCACATGTGCTACAATGAGGGCATGGTAGCAATTCCCGACTTTTCCGCGATAGAGGCGTGCATCCGAGAACGGCGCGGCCGTTTTGACGCGTTCTATGCCCTTTTGAAAGAATATAACGCGCGCTTCAACCTCACTTCTATTATAGAGGAAGAGGAGGTATACGTCAAGCATTTTTGCGATTCGCTTGCGGGGATGCAGCTGTTTGCACAGGGCATGCACGTTGCGGAAGTGGGCTCGGGCGCCGGGTTCCCCTCCATCCCGCTCATGCTTGCGCGGGAGGACCTCCGCTTCACCTTGATCGAGAGCACAAATAAGAAGTGTACCTTTCTCGAAACCGCCGTGCGGGAGCTCGGGCTGAATGCAAGCGTCGTTTGCGGACGCGCGGAGGACATCGCGAGAACGCCCGCCCGCGAGCATTTTGATGCCGTGTGTGCGCGCGCCGTGGCCCGCCTCGATACGCTTGCCGAATACTGCATGCCCCTCGTCAAACGGGGAGGCCTCTTTGTCGCCTACAAGGGTGCGAGCGAACAAGAGATCGGCATGCGCGCCGTGCAGCTGCTCGGCGGGGGAGAGACGGAGGAGATCGCCTACGAGCTCCCCCGGACCATGGGAACGCGCACGTTGTTCGTCGCAAAAAAGGTGCGCCCGACGCCTCCAAAATATCCGCGCGGACACGGTGCGGAAAGGAAGGCGCCGCTATGAGCAGGGGATTCCGTTGTGCGCTGAGCGGCCACCGCGAGCTTCCGCCCGACTTCGACAAAGACGCCCTCTTCGCCGAACTCGAAGCACTTCTCAAAGAGGGCTACACGACCTTCTATTGCGGGATGGCGCGGGGCTTCGATCTCACGGCGCTTTCTTACCTTATAGACAGAAAAGGGGCATACCATGTCCGAATTGAGGCCTTTATTCCGTATCCAAATCAGGAGTTGCGTTACGACACCGAGGAGAAAAAACTCTACCGCGCTCTCATCGGGCAGTGCGACGTCATCCACATCATGAGCGAGCACTATTACCGCGGTGCGGCGCTCGTCCGCGACAAGATAATGGTGGACAGGGCCGACATCGTCTTTGCCTATCTGAGGAAGAACACGGGCGGGACGGCCTACACCGTGAAGTACGCGCAAAAGAACGGCGTGGAGGTGCGGTTTTTCTGAATGGCAGGAGGCGCAAGGAGCCAGTAAGCCGCTTTTGTGCACAAAACGGAGGAGAGTATGGAGAAAATTGCCTTTGCCGACGGCGAGAAGATCGGCGTCATCGATGAAAACGGCGTCACGTTCTATGAGAGCGAGGCAGTCGCGCGGTACAGAGAATATGCGGAGACGCGCAAGCGCAACGACGAATGGAAAGTCTCCGGCGAGGGCGCGATCTTCCGGGGGGACGGCGAGAAGAATTCCGTCGAGCGCGTGGATGCCTACATCAACGGCGTCGCGTGGCAGGACGGCAAGGTGGTCTATGCCTACACGGTCAACGCCTCCTCGGGCGTGTGCAGGCGCCCGCTCGATCCCAAAGCGCGCGAAGAGCACATCTTTTCCTCCTCCGACCGGGAGATCCTGTCCGTCCACACTTTTGGGCCGTCGATCGCGGTCACGGTGCGTGGCGACGACGTCACTTCACAGGTAGGCATCCTAGACGGGAGAACGTCCGAGCTTGCGACCTTTACCGACGGGGACGCGCGCGACGCCAACGCGGTGTTCGACGCGGTCCACCCCTCCGTGCTCCTCTTTGACAGCGCGGGCGCGGGGAGGCTGTCAAACGGCGACTTTTCGGGGAAATATGCTCCCGCCGTCATCATGCGCCTCGACAGGGACGGGTTGCAGTTGGAGGAAGTAAGGGGAGACGGCAAGAACTCGTATGTCAAGCCGCAGACGAACGGCGACGGGACGCTGTATTGCATCAAACGGCCCGAGCGCGAGAAGAAAAATTCCATCCTGATAGACATCGTCTTATTCCCGTTCCGGCTGTTAAAGGCCCTGTTCGGATTGCTCCAAGCCTTTACGCTGATTTTCGGAAAAACAAGCCTCACCTCGGACATGGGTGGGGGCGATAACCCCACGAGCGGGAGAAAGCAGGATGCGCGCAAGCTGTTTGTGGACGGCCGCCTCATCGACGCGGAGCGGGAGGAAAAGCGCAACAAGAAGCGCAAAGACCGCGCCTATGGGTTCATCCCCGCGAGCTGGAAGCTCGTAAAACTCGGGGAGCGAGAGGAGGTGCTCGCGCACGGAGTTTGCGATTACTGCATCGGCAGAGAGGGCATCTATTATACGGACGGCAGACACATCTACAAACTGTCCGGCGGCAAGGAGAGCAAACTTGCCGATACCGCCTGCTGTCTCTCCCTCTCCGTGGAGACGGACTTGGCGGCGGACTTCGATTTTTAAAGAGCGTCGCGCATGTTACGGACTTCTCTTTGTCGGAATTTTTCGATGTAGCCTGCAAGCGCAAAGGTGCGTTCCCTCAAAACAGCTGTTTTTTCGACAGACTTCGACAAGTTCTTCTTCTTGACCTTCGGTATAATGGAGAGAGAAGGAGAATTTTTTATGCCATTTGAAAAGAGAGTTTGCGTCTTAAAACAAGTCAAAAAAGGGTTCACCGCGGACGGCAGCGCCCTTTCGGGGGCCGTGTACTGTGAACGGCTCGGGGAGGAAGTGACGGTCATGCCGCGGCTCTTGGGCATTGCGCCCGTCAAAGAAGGCTACTATGCCCTTGCCCTGTGGATCGCGGGCGGAGTGTACGTCGTAAAGCTGGACGGAGGCATCAACTTTCACATCACCGCGCCCTCGGTCAAGGCCGGGCTCGCCGTGCTGCTCGTCTTTGTGCGCGGCGGGGAGGTGACCCCCGTTGCGTTCGGAAATTGCGGCGCGGCCCCCGCAAATTATGCGCCCATTCTCGCCGAACTGCAATCCCGCGAGAGGGCCGAGAGGAAAAAGAAGCCACCCATGCCCTTGCCCCCCACCGAGCTGCCGACATTTTCTCCCAACAATATCCCGCTCGCGCCGACGGTGCCCGTCCCCGAGGAGCCCTTTCGCGAGGACGAAAAATACGACGACGAGGCCATTGCTACGGAAAACTTCTATTGTGAGCACGCGGTGCATGAAGATGGGGAGGCTGAAACTCCGGGTGCGGGAGAAGCAGGAGAAAATGCAACGGGGCATGTGCCTACAAAAGATGGAGAGACTCTACATCCGTTCCGCGTCACAGCGGGAGGACTTACATATTACAACACCGTCCGCGAAAAACTCACCCAAGCGTTCTCGCGGTTCGAAAGAGACACGCGTCTGAGCGCTGTTTTTCCCTGCTCGGAATGGGTGAAAGCCGAGGGGGCACTGCTTGGCATCATCTATGAGGGCGGCCTGCCGCGCTATCTTTGCGTAGCGGTGGAGGCGAACGGCGAGCCTCCCGCCGAGATGAAAGAGCACTGCCAATTTGTTCCCGAAAGCCCTCTTTCGGACATGGTAGGGTTCTACGTCGTCTTTCAGTCCGCCGACACGGGGGAATACGTCACAGTATCCGAGAGCTGAATAGGACTGCTTTTTGCGCCCGTCTTTCTTAAAAATCACACGGCCGCCTCCCCTTGCAGGCCAAAGAGCGCGGCCCATTCTTGCCCGCGCATGTCCACGCAAAATTTGCGTGGATTCTGTTTACATTTCTGTAAAAATGTGGTATAATAGAAAGGAACTGAAAGCATAATCAGGAGGTTTCAAATGCCACTCACCAACAATAAGAAAGTGCTCGCCTTTGTGGAGGAGAGCGCACAGCTCGCACAGCCCGACAAAGTTGTGTGGATCGACGGGAGCGAAGCCCAGCTTGCGGCACTCCGCGAAGAGGCCGTAAAGACGGGCGAGATGATCAAGCTCAACCAGGAAAAACTCCCCGGATGCTACTATCATCGCACCGCACAAAACGATGTCGCGCGCGTCGAGGACCGCACCTTTATCTGCTGCCGCAATCAGGAGGATGCCGGCCCCATCAACTATTGGATGGATCCCAAAGAGGCCTATGCGCTCTGCCGTGAAATTGCCCGCGGGAAGATGAAGGGCCGTACCATGTACGTGATCCCCTATTCGATGGGCGTCGTCGGCTCTCCTTTCTCCAAGATCGGCATCGAGGTCACCGACTCCATCTATGTTGTGCTCAACATGGCCATCATGACCCGTGTCGGGCTCGACTGCTACGACTACCTCGGCGAGGACGGAGACTTCATCAAAGGCTTCCACTGCAAGTGCGACGTCGACCCCGAGAAGCGCTACATCATGCACTTCCCCGAGGACGATACCATTATCTCCGTCAACTCCGCTTACGGCGGCAACGTGCTCCTCGGCAAAAAGTGCTTTGCGCTCCGCATTGCCTCCTACCTCGGCAAGCAGGAGGGCTGGATGGCCGAGCACATGCTGATTTTGGGCGTCACTTTCCCCGACGGCAGCAAGAAATATCTCGCGGCGGCTTTCCCGTCGGCATGCGGCAAGACCAATCTCGCCATGCTCATTCCTCCCAAACATTACCTCGAAAAGGGCTATAAAGTGGAATGCGTGGGCGACGACATCGCATGGATCCGCGTGGGCGCGGACGGACGGCTGTGGGCGGTCAACCCCGAGAACGGCTTCTTCGGCGTTGCGCCCGGCACCAACGAAAAGTCCAATCCCAATGCGCTCGCCGCAACGAGAAAGGGCACCATCTTCACCAACGTCGCCATCGATCCCTCCGACAACACCGTGTGGTGGGAGGGTCTCACCAAGCAAGCGCCCGAGCATCTCATCGATTGGCTGGGCAACCCGTGGACGCCCGCGAGCGGCGTAAAGGCCGCCCATCCCAATTCGAGATTTACGGCCCCCGCAAGCGGATGCCCCTGCCTGTCCCCCGCCTTTAACTCCAAGGAGGGCGTGCCGCTCGATGCCATCATCTTCGGCGGCAGGCGTGCCACGACGACCCCGCTCGTCTACCAGTCCCGCGATTGGGACCACGGCGTGTTCGTGGGTTCCATCATGAGTTCCGAGACGACCGCGGCCGCGACGGGTGCCGTCGGTGTGCTCCGCCACGATCCCATGGCCATGAAGCCTTTCTGCGGCTACCACATGGCGGATTACTTCGGACACTGGATCGAGATGGGCAAGAAGATTGCGCATCCGCCCAAGATCTTCAACGTCAACTGGTTCCGTCAGGATGCCAACGGCGAGTTCCTGTGGCCGGGCTTCGGCGACAACATGCGCGTGCTCGAATGGATCCTCAAACGCTGTGACGGCAAGGTGGACGCCCGCGAGACGGCCATCGGCTATGTGCCCTATGCCAAGGATATCGACCTCGAAGGGCTGGATTACTCCGTGGAGACGCTCGAAAGCATCCTCTATGTCGACAAAAAGCGTTGGAGCGCCGAGGCAGACGAGATTGAGGGCTATTACAAGCAGTTCGGCGACCGGCTCCCCAAGGAGCTCCGCGGGAGCCTCGCGACCCTCAAAAAGAATTGCGAAAACTAAGTATTATTAAATGGTATTTAAAAACCGCCTCCGGGCGGTTTTTGTTTTGCAAGGAAGTGGTGGCAATCAAGGCATGGTCCCCTCCATGGGGACGGAACGGCGCATGAGGCCTTGTCCGTGAAACGCTGTCATACCGAACGCGCAAAGCGCGCGAGTGTATCCCCTCAAACGAAGTCCGCGAGCCCCTTACGGATATCTGTCATTTCGAGCGAAGTCGAGAAATCTCTACCTTATATTCGTTCTTCCGTAATTGGTCGAAGTAAGATTTCTCGCAGATGAACAGTTCGATGAAAGGCGAGCCTGTTCGGCTCGAAATGACAACCCGATGAAAGGCGAGCCTGTTCGGCTCGAAATGACAACCCGATGAAAGGCAAGCCCGTTCGGCTCGAAATGACAACCCGATGAAAGGCAAGCCCGTTCGGCTCGAAATGACAACCCGCGCCCCGCGCGGCGGGGGTTCTTAATACAAAAATCGTCAAATAAAACGAATAAATTTCAGCATATTGTGAATTTGTTTCCTAAAATTGCGTCGAGGATAGTTATTTTTGTTGCGTAAAGCAAGAAATGTTGCTATAATGGCCGTATGTTGATCCAGGCTTTCCCGAGGCTCGGGCGCATTCTCGCGCCGCTCGCGCTCGATAAATTCTTTCGTTCCCCCATGTACTGTGTCCTCATCGTAGCGCTCATGCTGATTGCGGAGCTGTTCGCGATGGAGCTCGCAGTCTTTTATTGTTGGCTCGCGTTGCTTCTGATCGGATTCCTGTTCACCGAAGATACGGTGTGCGGCATCCCCATTGCATGCTGTGCCTACATGTCCATTGCCCAATGCAACAATCCCATCAAGCACGCGGAGACCACCGTTTTCCTGCAACCCGTCTTTCTCGTGCAGTTCTTTTTTATTCTCGGCGTTGCAATTTTCATGGTCCTCGTAAAGTTTCTCATGCACCTCATTGATAAGGGAGGGCATGTCCCGGTGCCGCGTCTGCTGGGCGGGCTCGTCTTTCTCGGCATTGCCTATATGCTCGGCGGCGCCTTTTCGACGCATTACTCGTGGAGCACCGCGTGGTTCGGGCTGGGGCAATTTCTCTCGCTTTCGTTCCTGTATGTTTTCTTCACGTGCACAGTGGATTTTAAGACGCTTCCGCGCTCCTATCTTCCCATGCTGTTTACCCTCATCGGAATTGCTATGTGCGCCGAGATTGCGGACATGTATATCGCCAACAATGTCTTTTCCGCTGAAACAGTCGACCGCGATTTGCTCTATACGGGGTGGGGCGTCTACAACAATGTTGCGTGCGTGATGGCAATGTGCATCGGGGCGCCCGCCTATTTTGCCGTCACCGCAAAACGCGGCGGCTGGCTCTTTACGGTGCTGACGGCCCTCTTCTATGTGATGACTTGCTTCACGCAGAGCCGCGGCGGGATCCTGTTCGGGACGGTCGTCGGCTTTTCGAGCGCCCTCTACATCCTCATTGCAACGGGGCAGCGGCGGCGGCCGCACATCTTGGTCGTCATCGCGGTGATCGCGATGGGGATGGCGTTCATGTTTGTGTTCCGCGACAAGTTCGAGGTCATTTTCCGCTCCCTGATCGACAAGGGCGCCGATCCCAGCCACCGCGACGCGCTGTATGAGCAGTGTTGGGAGGCGTTCCTCACCAATCCGCAGTTCGGTGTGGGATTTTATGATACGCCCGGCTTTACGTTCACCTCCGTGGCCTATCACTTCATGCCGCCCCGCTCGCACGATACGTATATCCAACTGTTTGCGTCGTGCGGGATCCTCGGCTTTACGGCATATTGTTTGCACCGTGCGGATACCCTCGTATTGCTCTTGAAGAGGCGCTCCCACGAGAAGGCATTTGTGCTGTTCGCCATTGCCGCGCTCATGCTGACGAGTATTGTGGACTGCAATTTCTTCAACTTCGGGCCCGGGATCATTTACGGCATTTTCCTCGCCTATGCGGAGTGGGAGGACCGCCGGAGCCGCGCCGTGCGCAGCAGAGCCCCCCTCCCCCTTGCAGGAACGTCGAGAGCGAAAGACTTCGTTTAAGGGATACACTCTCCCTCCCCTTTTCCAAAGAGGAAGCCAAGCAAGAAATGCCCCAAGCGGGAAAATGTGCGTATTTTCGTTTCACATTGTTAGGAAATAACAAGACTTGAAAAGTAGATTTGGAAAATAAATTTTTAGAAAAATGTCGAAATTTTATTTTACATTCGTCAAGCGGCGCGCTATAATAAGGCTACAAAAAGGTTGTGAGAACAACTGCGAAAGCCGCTCATAATTTTTCCCCCTTATCATATAGTAAAACCCTTCGAGGCGCGAGTTTCGGAGGGTTTTACTGTTGTTGGCGGGGATTTTTTACAGGATGCGGCACAGCAGGCAGCCGACCACGACTCCCAAAAAATTGGCAACCAGCGCCGCCGCGATGGGCAAAAGAAGCTGTTTTTTGCTGCCTGCAAAATAGACGGCCGATATGTAGAAAACCGTCTCGCCCGAGCCGTATGCAACGGCCGCGCAGCGGCCGATGTAGCTGTCGGGCCCGTAGGCCGCAAAGATCTCGGAGAGGAGCGCCGTGGAACCGCTCCCCGAGAAAGGCTTGATGAGAACGAGCGGCGCGATCTCCGGCGGGATGCCGAGAAGCTCGAAAAAGGGCGTGAGAAAGCGCGTGAGTATTGCGGAAAGCCCGCCGGCAGAGAACAGTTCGGATAAAATCAGCATGGCCGCCAAGTAGGGAAAGATGGAGAGAATGAGCGGAACGGCCTGCTTGGCCCCCTCCGTGAAGCAGTCGTAGAGCTTCACCCTTTTTTTGAGGGCATAGCAAAAGAGCGCCAAAAACAGCGCGGGAATGAGCAGGGCGACGAAGTTCACAGGTTGCGGCTCCCGCCATGTTTTTTGACGGTCAGACGGCGTCTCTTGGTACCATGTCCAAGGTTTGGACTTCGAAACCGAGCAAAGAGCCAAACGAGGAAAGTGCCGACGAGCGTCGTGAAGAGCGTTGCGAGCAGGGTCGGCATAAAGATGTCGGCGGGAGAGGCGCTTCCCGCGGAGAGACGGAGCGCGATGACGGTCGTCGGGAGCAGTTGCAAACTCGTCGCGTTCAAAACAAAGAGCATGTCTGCCGCATAGCCGTTGTTGCGCTTTAAAAAGGCCTCCGTCGCCCGTATGCCGAGCGGCGTGGGTGCCCCCGGAAGCCCTAACATGTTGGCCGAGAGATTGTTGCAAGCGAGTTCGAGCGCGGCCTCGTCGTCTGAGCGGAAGAGCCTCTTTGCGAGCGGCCGCACCCGCCGGGACAGCTTTTGGGACAGCCCGCTCCTTTCCAGCACCTTAAAAAATCCAAGCCACACGCAGTAGACGGAGAGCAGAGAGAGCGCAAGCACGGCGGCTTTCTCGGCGCCCGCGAGCATGGCGGGGAGAAATCCGTCCGGCTTCGTCAGCAAAAACAGGAGGCATGCGGCGAGGAAAATCACCGAAAACACGGCATTCATGCGCTATCCTATGCGCCAGCCTTTGAGAGTATGCCCCCTAAGGTGCCCCGCCCTCCCGTTCTATTCCCCCAACCGTCCGCTCCATGCCCCCCAAAGAATTCCCGCGTCCGAGCGTGAGCCCCCCAGGAGCTCTTCCAGATGAGAGCATTCCCTTTTGAAACCGAGGAAAACAAAGAAAATGCGGGCGCTTGTTCGCGAAATATTTTACTTTTTGCGGAGATTGCGCTATAATAGAGCCAAAGAGGTATTTTATGGCAAAAAAATATTACATTACAACGCCCATCTACTACCCGAGCGGCAATTGGCACATCGGACATTGCTATACGACGGTGATCTGTGACGCGCTTGCGCGCTTCCATAAACTGAAAGGGGAGGAGGTCTACTTTCTCACGGGCACCGATGAGCACGGCCAAAAAGTGGAAAAAGAGGCCAAGGCCCGCGGCATCACCCCCATGCAGTTCATTGACCCTCTCGTGGCCGAGTTAAAGGACATGTGGCGGCTTCTCGACGTGCATTACGACCGCTTCATCCGCACCACCGATGCCGACCATGTCGCGTGCGTGCAGAAAATTTACCAAAAACTCTATGAGAGCGGCGACATCTACAAGTCGGAGTACAGCGGCTACTACTGCACCCCGTGCGAGGCATTTTGGACGGAGGCGCAGCTCGTGGGCGGCAAGTGCCCCGATTGCGGCAGGGAAGTCAGCCTCCAAAAAGAGGAGAGCTACTTCTTCCGCCTCTCCAAGTATGCGCCCCGTATCCTCAAACTGTATGAGGACAACCCCGAATTTTTGAATCCCAAGTCGCGCGTCAACGAGATGGTGAACAACTTCCTCAAAGCGGGGCTCAACGACCTCTCCGTCTCCCGCACGACGGTGAAGTGGGGCATCCCGCTCCCGTTCGACGAGAAGCACACCGCCTATGTCTGGATCGACGCGCTCTCCAACTATATCTCCGCGCTCGGCTTTCTTTCGGAGGACGACAGCCTCTATAAGAAGTTTTGGCCGGCCGATCTGCACCTCGTGGGCAAGGAGATCGTGCGCTTCCACGCCATCATCTGGCCTGCCATCCTGATGGCCCTCGGAGAGCCTCTCCCTGCACGTATTTACGGACATGGGTGGCTCCTCATCGGTGGAGAGAAGCTCTCAAAGTCCAAGGAGAACGCCCGCCCCGAGCTCACCGATCCCTATGAACTCGTCAAGCGATACGGCGCGGATGCCGTGCGCTACTACCTCCTCCGCGAGATCCCTTTCGGCAGCGACGGGGAGTACACCACCGAGCGCTTTTTGAAGCGCATCAATGCCGACCTCGCCAACGACTTGGGCAACCTCGTCTCGCGGACGCAGGCAATGATCGCGCAGAATTTTGACGGGAAAGTCCCGCCGCACGGGGAATTCGAGGGGCCCGATTTGGACCTCATTGCCATGTGCGAGGGGCTTTACGAACGGGTGAGCGCGGACATGGATGCCCTCAATGCGCCCAATGCACTGGAAGATATCTTTGCCGTCGTCGGCCGCGCCAACAAATATATCGACGAGACGACGCCTTGGCTGCTCGCCAAGGATCCCCAAAAGAAAGAGCGGCTCGGAACGGTTTTATATGTGCTTGCGGAGACCGTCCGCATCTGCTGTGTGCTCCTCCGCCCTTTCCTCACGCAGGCGACGGGGAAAATTTTAAAGAGTTTCTCCTCGGAGAACGATGGCCTCGAAAGCCTTGCGTTCGGCAAACTCGAAGCGGGACAGCCCGTCGAAAAGCTGCCGCCCGTGTTCCCCCGCATCGACGTCGCCAAGGAGCTCGCCGAGGTGGAGAAAATGCTCACTTCCAAAAAGAAGTCCGCGGCTTCTTCCTCGGCCCCCTCTTCCGCGGAAAAGACAGCGGACGAGGCACCCATGCCTCAAATCACCTTTGATGATTTCCAAAAAATTGAACTAAAAGTGGGCGAAGTGCTCGCGTGCGAAAAGGTAAAAAAGAGCGAAAAATTGTTGCATGAGACGGTGAAGATCGGCGAGGAAGTCCGCTCGGTCGTCTCGGGCATCGCCAAATATTATACGCCCGAGGAGATGGTGGGCAAGAAAGTCGTCGTCGTGACCAACTTAAAGCCCGCCAAGCTGTGCGGCGTGCTCTCGGAGGGCATGATCTTGTGCGCGGAGGACAGCGAGGGTCATCTCGCGCTCGTCTCGCCCGAAAAGCTCATGGAGAGCGGGGCGACGGTGCGGTGATTGACGTCCATTGCCACTTCGCCGAAGAGGGATATGGCCCCGAGGAATGGCAGAAGATCAAGGAGGCAGGCGTTCGGAAAGTGATCCTCGCCGCCGATACGCTCGCCCATGCAAAAATGCACAGCGAGATGCGTCCTTTGGACATGGTATGCCGCTTTACCGTCGGGATCCATCCCGAATTTGCGGGCGTGCCCTTTGAGGAGGCAGAATTTTTTGCGCTGGCAAAAAAGGACGGGTGCGTTGCCGTGGGCGAGATCGGACTCGATTATCACTATGACGGCATCGACAGGGCGGCCCAGCGCGCGCTCTTTGAAAAGCAGTTGGAGTATGCCGCGCGGCTCAATTTGCCCATTCAGATCCACTCGCGCGATGCCTGTGCGGATACCCTTGCGATCTTAAACGAGATGACACCCTGCCTTGCGCGCGGGTTTCTCATGCACTGCTACTCCTATGGGGCGGAAAACCTCGAAGCGTTTGCGGCGCTCGGCGCCTATTTTTCCTTTGGCGGTGTTGTCTGCTTTAAAAATGCGCGGCGGGCGGTGGAGAGCGTTGCGGCCTGTCCCTTAGACCGCATTCTTTCCGAGACGGACAGTCCCTACCTTTCCCCTTTCCGCGGAGAGAAGAATTCTCCCGCCAATATCCCCGTCATCGTGCGGCGGATCGCCGAGATCCGCAACCTCTCCTTTGAGGAGACGGAGGCGGCCATCGAGGAGAACGCGGCGCGCCTGTTCGGGATCTGAGAAACTTAATCAAAAACAAACAAAAAATGCCCTCCCGCAGGAGGGTTTCTCATGTGTATGGAGACGTCTCACACACAATTTGGCCATACCATGTCCGCGATATGCGAGGAGATTTATGGAAATCCGCGAAGTTCTTGCGCGCCACGGCTTTTTCTTTAAGAAACAGTACGGACAGAATTTTTTGAGCGATCCCAATTTGTTAAGCGCCATTGCGGAGGATGCGGGCGTCGGCAAGGATAGCTGTGTGCTCGAAATCGGGGCGGGCGCGGGGGCTCTGACGCGCGTGCTTGCAGAGCGGGCGAGGCGGGTCGTCTCCTTTGAGATCGACAGGGCGCTGCAACCCGTGCTCGCGGAGATGCTGGCGGGCCTCGAAAATGCGGAGGTCATCTTTGCGGACTTCGAGAAATACGACCTCGCCGCGCTCGAAGAGGAGCTCGGGGACTACATCGTCGTGGCCAATCTTCCCTACTATATCACGACGCCCGTCGTCATGCGCTTCGTCGAGGAGAGCAAGAATTGTCGCGGGCTCACCGTGATGGTACAGGAGGAGGTGGCGGACAGGTTCTCCGCAAAGGAGGGGACGCCCGATTACGGCGCCGTCACCGCTGCCATTGCCTTGCGGGGCAGGGCCGAGACGGTGCGCAAGGTCTCCCGCAATCTCTTCACGCCGCGCCCCAATGTAGATTCTGCCGTCGTGCGCATCCGATTCGGGGAGGGGGCCGTTTCGGTCGGAGATGCCGCCATGTACCGCGCGGTGGTGCGCGCCGCATTTGCCTCGCGCCGCAAGACGCTCGAAAATAATTTGATGGCCGCATTCCGCCTTTCGCGCGAACGGGCAAGGGAGCTCTTGGCTTTGACGGGGATCCCCGAGGGGGTGCGCGGCGAGACGCTCTCCCCCGCAATGTTCGCAAAACTCTCCGATGTGCTCTCCGAAAATATTTAAGAGGACGCGGCGGCTGCAAGGTGCAGCCGCCGCAAGTTTTTTTAAAGAGGAATGTGCACATACTCTCCGCGCATGGGCAGGGTGAGAAAAGAAAACCCGATGGCTTTAAGCGTAGAGACGGCGGCCTCTCTTCCCGCAAGCAGACGGGAGGGCTCGTGCGCGTCCGAACCAAAGCTCACGAAGCGTCCACCAAGGGCATGGTACCGGGCAATGACGTCATAGGTGGGCAAATGTGGGCTCCCCGTGCCGTCCGCGGAGCCGTTGATCTCCAAGATCTTTCCCCGCTCTATGATCGTCTTTAAGATGTCGTCGAAGAGGGTGGAAAATTCTTCGTAGTGCATGCCCCTGTCCGGATAGGGCGCGCCGCGGACGGGATAGCCGATGTGCCCGACGATGTCGTAGGGATAGGGTGCGTCGAGGCTCTCGCGCAAGCGGAGCAGATATTTGCGATACGCCTCGGCCTTGCTCTTGCCGTGGAAGTAGTCCGCGAAAAAGACGTCGGCGCCGTCGATGATGTGCACGCTGTTCACGGTAAAATCGGGGGAATACGCCTCGCTGAGCGCTTTCAGCCGCGCCTGCACGATGGGGTCGGGCGAGTATCCAAATTCCGCGCCGGCAAGGAGCAGCGGCGGGCTTTCCCCCCTCTCCCCTTGCAGTTTTCGCGCGGCGGAGAAGTAAGCGGCGGGGTCTGTCGTTGGAAAGGGGCCCCCGCCCGCGGCATAGTGTGCGGGGGAGAGAAAGTCGTAGTCGAAGTGTTCGCAGATCCCGAGGTGGGAAATGTGGAGCGCCTCTGCCGCCCATAGCATTTCTGAAAGCGAGGCGCGGCCGTCGGGCGAGAAGAAGGTGTGCGTGTGTATGTCGGTGAGGAACATACTCCGATTATACCATGCCGCGCGGCTTTTTGCAAGTGCCTTAGGAGAAAGCAGATTTTCGGATGTTCTGAAAACAGGGTTGATTTTTCCCGAAAACGTGCTATAATGGAGAAAAACCCTTGATACGGGAGGCAGGCATGAAATTGAAGAGCTTTGACGGAAAGGAAATTTATGTCCATGTGTGGGACGAGGCGGAAAATGCGCGCGCCGTGGTGCAGATCGTCCATGGCATGGCCGAGCATGCGGGGCGGTATGAGGCTTTTGCGCGCCATTTGAACGAGCACGGCTTCATTGTGGTCGCCGACGATCACCGCGGCCACGGGCAGACGGACGCCCAAACGCTCGGATATGCCGAGGGCAACATGTTTGCGGACACCGTGCGGGACGAGGGCGTCATCACCGATTGGTGCAAAGGGCAATACAAGCTGCCCGTGATGGTGTTCGGGTTCTCTTACGGCTCCTTTTTGACCCAGCGCTATCTCGCCGATCACGGGCAAAAGATTGCGGCGGCGGTCATTGCGGGAAGTAGCCATAAAAAAGACTTTGAAGTGTATCTCGGAAGCCTTGTCGCGGGCATGGGGTGCCTCTTTGCGCCCTCTAAGCCCGCAAAGTTTATTGAAAAGCTGTCATTTGGGGCATATGCGAAGAAGTTCGAGGACAGGCAGTGGCTCTCCGTGGATGCCGAAAACAACGTCGCCTACAAGAACGATCCGTATTGCGCGTTCACCTGCTCCAACCGCTTCTACAAGGACTTCTTCAAGGGCTTGCGCACGCTGTATACCAAGGACTACATTGCGCATCTTCCCAAGAAATTGCCCGTGCTTCTGGTCTCCGGGGAGAGCGATCCCGTCGGAAACATGGGCAAGGGCGTGAAGAAACTGTATCGCTTTTACACGGAGAAAGCGGGGATGGAGGATGTATCCCTCGTGCTCTTTGAAAACAGCCGCCACGAATTCTTGAACGAGAAACAGGGCCGCGATGAGAAGTGGGGCACGGTCGTCAACTTCCTCGAAGAAAACTGCTGAGCGGTTTTGCGCGGGGGGGCATGGCCCCCCTTTTTTTGTTTTTTGGGGTAAAAGGCAAGGCGGTCCTCTTTGCCGGCTGCCCCTTAAAAGCCTTGCCGGGCGGCCCCCTTAAAACTCTTTGAAAAAATTCGCGCGGAAAAGACAAAAGCCGCGCGCTCGGGCCGCGCATATCTCCTTTCTCCGCTGCATATGATAGAGGGAATCTTAGAAAAGGAGACTGACCATGAGGACAGAAACGCAGGTATTCCGCGGCTTTGGCAAGCGGAAAGAAGTGAGCGCGCAGACGGCGGTGGAATGCCGTTTCGGGCAGGAGGTGGAGACCATTCTCACCGTCAATTGTTCGGCGGTGCTTACGGGGGCGGACGTCGGGAGCGGAGAGATCCGCTATTCGGGCAAGGCCCATTTTTCCATTGTATACGAGGACGCGGAGAAACATGTTTGCCGCGCTGAAAAGGGCGTGGAATTTTCCGCCGTCTACAAGGACGAGTTCTGCTACCCTGCCCTGACGGCCCGCGCGCAGATCTTCACCGAGAACATCTCCCTCCGCCGGGAGGGGGCGAGCGTCTATGCGACCGCCTTGCTCGGGTGCGACATCTTCTTATACGGCGAACAGACTTTCGAATACCTCTCGGGCGGGGACCTCGTCATGCGGCGGGAACCGGTGAAAGTGCTCACGGCGCACCTCGTCTCGGGGAATGCCGAAGTGGTAGATGAATTCGACACGGAGTTCCTCTCCGACCTCCTCCAACACGCGGAGACCGTCAACATTTCCGACATTGTCTGTGAAACGGGGGTCCTGAAAGCGGAGGGAGAGATCAACCTGTGCATCCTTGCGTTGCGGGGCGGCGCCGTCGTCTCCTTTGAACGGCTGGTCCCCTTTGATTTTGAGATCCCGTGCGAACAGGCTTCTTTCGGGGAGAGCGCGGAGGTGCGCGTCAAGGTGACCGACTGCAATCTGCATGCAGATTCCGATGAGGAAAAGGGAAAATGTACGATCACGGCCGAACTCACGCTGGCGCTCGAAGGCTGTGTGTTCGAGGAGGCGGAGGTGGATGCCGTCATCGATGCGTTTTCCCCTCTCGCCGCAACTTCCTTGGTCTTTGCGACGGCTGAGAGCGCGGGAGTGGGCGAGATCGTCCGCCTCACCGAGCGCATTACGGGCAAGTGCGCGCTCTCGGGTCCCGTGGATTTTTCCGACAAATTCGAGGCAGTCACCCTGCAACGGGCAGAGGCCGAGCTTGTGGCGGAAGAGGGCGGGAGGACGGTGGACGGGGTAGCCATGTCCACGTTGCTCATTCAGGGAGCGGATGGAAGCCACCGCGGCGTGGAGCTCAGCCTGCCCTTTTCGGTCCCCATCGATGCGGACGACGGAACGGTCTCCGTGCTCGTGTGCGGCATGAGTGCGCGGCAGAAGCAGGAGGGAGAAATTGAGGCCGAGGCGACGCTCAAAATCACCGTGCAGGAGAAGCGGAAAGTGTCCGCAAGATTGGTCGCCAACTGTGAGGAGGGGGAGGCTTTCCCCGTCAACGACAGTGCGATCAGCGTCTACATCCCCCGTGCGGGCGACGGGCTCTGGGAGCTCGCAAAGAGCTTGAAAAAGTCCCCCGAGGAGGTCTCGGCGAGCAATCCCGACATCGAGTTCCCCATCAAGGAGGGACAGCGCGTCATCGTCTACCGCAAAAAGGCCGTCAAATAAGCATTCTTCCCCCACCCTCAAATTGTTTGGGCGCCTCCCCGCGGGGAGGCGCTTTTTCCCGTCAAACGCTTGCCAAACGCAACGGGGCGTGGTATAATGTTTGCAAAATAAACTTTCTCGGATGGACGGGCAATGCCCTCCCCGTCCGAAAAGGGGGGAATGGGATGAAACGGTTGGCATGCGTTTTGCTCTCCGCGGTGTTCATGTTGGGCGCGCTCGCCCTGTGCGCAGGGTGCGGGAGTGAAGTAACGGACGAGGCAAAAAAGAAAGAGATCCTCGCCGCTTTCGACAAAGCGGAAATATCCATGTTCGAAATGACGGTGGAGGTTTCCGCGATGGCATCGAGCAAAAGGGACGACGGGTTTTCCATAACCAAGAGCACGGCGCGTTCGGACGTCGTCGCTTACGAGGAAAACGGGCGCCTTTACGGCGACATGTATATGGACGTCTCCGCGGACGCGATCTCCGGGGATGATGACTATTCGCAATCGGAGACGTCGAAAGTCTATACGGTTGCCTTTGCCCGCGGCGACATTGCATACACCGATTCGGGAGAATGGGCAGACTGCAACGTCAAGGAGGGAGACTTCGACGCACTCATCGAAAACTACCGCGGGACGGCCGACCCGCTCTCTTCGGCGGACATCTCGGCGCTGTTCGACCTGGAATCGCTCGGACAGGGAGATGTGGAGGCGTATGTGGAGCTTGCAACGGGCATAGACGGCAAGGTCATCAAGACGAACGGCGGCTACCGCATCGAATACGACTTTGTGGATGGATACCGTCAGCTCATTCGGAAATTGGAGAGTGCCATGCCCTACTATGCGGAACACCCCGACATCACGGTCTCCGAACTCTTCGAGGTGGCGGGCATGGCGGGCGCCGAGAAGATCTACTTCTTTTACGACGACACCGACTACACCTCCGCACCCGCATCCTATTGGGGCTCTCCCGAGGAGCTCGCCGAATATTTGAAGAGCGCGGAGGAGGATACGGGGAGGGAGTTGGCAAGAAACATGTTCTCGCTCAGCTACCTCGGCGAGGAAGACAAGGCTTCGCTCACCATCAAGGTCACCGCGGAGTTGGATGGCGAGCTCCGATTCAAGAGCCTCTCCATGCTGTTCCAGTCCTCCGTGGAGCTGAGTAACGAGACGGGGGAAACGTGGTCGGACTCCAAAACCGAGCTCTCCATGCAGGTAAAGGCGCTCTCCCAAACGCCCGCCCTCCGCACGTTGACGGGGCTCAAAGCAGAGCTATACCGCCCCGCTGTCGGAACGTTTGGGCTTGGGAATGAGACGAGCGCGTCGCTCTATTTGCCCGTGGGCGGGGATCGGATCGACGGCAAACTGACGGGGAAAGCCGTCGTGCAAGAGGACGGAACGGCCGTCGTTACCCTCACCTTTACGGGAGATCACGGCCCCGCCGTGACGGAGACGTGGACGGTCGATCTGATGGCCATCTCCGTCGGCGAGCGTGTAAGCCACACGTTCTTCACCGAGTACATGGGCGAGACCTACCGCGGATTGAGCGAGGAGATCGCTTCGGAGTTCGACTCTTACGAGATAAAGACCAACGGCTTCTTCACGAAGATCATCAAACTGCCGACCGCGGTCACGCTGTAAGGCAAGATCTCCCGACCACTCTGTAAGGTAAGATTGCCCGGTCACGCTGTAAGACAGATTTCGGCGCCCCCGCTTTGGAGGGCGCTTTTCTCTTTCTTGCGCGTTTCTTGCGCGGAGATGGGCGGTTTTTCACGCAGAAAGTATTGCCGAATGCGGAAAAGTATGGTATAATATTCTTGAAAATGCAACATAAGGCTTACGCAAAGCTCAATCTCACGCTCGACGTCTTGGGGACCGCGGGCGGCTATCACATGCTCGATTCCCTCGTGACGACGGTGGACCTCTTCGATACCGTGCATATTTTTGCGCGCGGCGACGGTGTGTGCACCGTGGAGACGCGGGGTGCGGAGATCCCCGCAGAGCGCAACAACGCCCTCCGCGCGGCGGAGCGCTTTTGTGAGAAATTTCACACCCGCGGGGTGGATATCGTCTTGGAAAAGCGCATTCCCATCGGCGCGGGCATGGGTGGGTCCTCCGCAGATTCCGCGGCTGTGATCGCGGGCATGGGTGGCCTCTTTCACGTCAACGACCGCGCGGCGCTCAAAGCGCTTGCCGATGAAAACGGGAGCGACACGGGGTATCTCCTCGGCGGCGGGATTGCGCGCATCAGGGGGCGCGGGGAACGGGTGGAGCGCTTTCCCTTTCAAAAGCTCTACTTCGTCGTCTTGCCGACGGCGCCCGTCTCCACGGGGGAATGTTTTGCGGCATATGACAGACAGGGCGGCCCCTCCTCTTCGCGGACGGAGCGGGCGGCGGAGCGCATGCGGGCGGGAGACGTCGCGGGCGCGGCGGGCGTGTTCGGGAACGACCTCACCTCGGCCGCACAGCAATTTGCAGATGTTGCACATGCAATCGAGAGAATGCGGCAAAATTCCCCTCTCGGGGCCGGGATGACGGGCTCGGGCGGGGCGGTGTTCGGCGTCTTTCGGGATAGGGAGAGCGCCGCGCGCGCAAGAGAGAAATTGAACGATCCGCAGGCATTCGTCACGGAGAGTATCGAATATCGGTCATAAAGGAGAAAACAATGGCAGAGGAACGTTTGACGGACGATCCGGTCGAAAAAAAGCAACCCGACCTGTTTGAGGTGGAGGGCGAGGAATATGACGACGACCTCGTGGGGCTGACGCCGGGCAAGCTCGAAGAGGAGTTGGAGCGCCGGCGGCTCGTGGAGGCGCGTGCACGCGCGGAGCGGGAGAAGATGCTCTCGGACGCCAAGGCAAAATTCGACGCGCAGGACTATGAGGGGGCGGCGGCCGCCTATCAAAGGCTTGCGGAGCAGGGAGATGCCGAGGCGGAGACGTGGGCATGGCGTGCGCGGACGCACGATTATGCCGACCTCGAATGCTTCACCCGCCGTCGGCAAGCGCGGCAGTTTGCGCGTGCGGGAGCGGAGGCGCGGCAGGAGGTCCTCTCCCACTTGCAGGAGAAGATCGACGCGGAGATCTCCGCATGCGAGCAGGAGGCGGCGCCCTTGCGCGAAAAGGTCTATGCCGGCATGGAGGCGCGGCGGGATGCGTTCAAAGTCAACCGCAACTACTACCTCCTCCGCTTCGGCATCTGCTTTGCCGTCTTTGCGGCCCTCCTCATCGCCTGTGCGGTGAGCGCAAGTTTCATTGTCCGCACCCGCGGGATGACGGTGCCCATTCTGACGGCGGTATTCGGGGGGCTCGCCCTCGTCGTGCTGCCCGTCGTCCTCTTTTTCAGCCGCAAGCTGTACGTCGCGCAGAGGCTCGTCGGCGATAACGAAAAGCTCTCCTCCACCGATGACGGCGCCCGTCTTGCCGCGCTGGAAGAGCGCATCTCCCTTTTTAAGACTGTTCTCGAGGGGGAGACGGAGGACCTTTCGGCCTACCGTGAAGATGAGGATGCGGACGCGCTCGAGGACGGGGAGGCCTCAGACGAAGCGGAAACCGGCGCGGAAACGGACGAACTTTCGGAGGAAGAGACCGCGGAAGAATAAAAAACAAGTAAATTTTACAAAAAGGTCTTGTTTTGTGGAAAAATTTGGCGTATAATAAGCGCAAGGGAAAAAGGGAAGGCGGGCCGCGCCCGCCGATAAGGAGGGAAAATTTATGCAACTGATCCACACCAGCGAAGGAAAGAAACTGTACCGCGACGGAAACCGTCTCATCAAATCGTTCGACGCAAGCTATTCCAAGGCGGGCATTCTGAATGAAGCGCTCAACCAGGCGCGCGTGGAGGAGACCTCGCTCAATATCCCCAAGGTGTTGGGCGTCTCCGTCATCGACGGCGAATGGTCGCTCATCTGGGAATTTATCGAGGGCGAGACGCTCGAAGAACTCATGCAAAAGCATCCCGAAAAGACGGATGAATATCTGGAATTTTTCGTGGACTTGCAGATCCGCATGAGCAAGGAGAAAGTTCCCCTGCTCGGGCACCTCAGAGACAAGATGCACGCCAAAATTTCGGCGAGCTCTTTCCCCGCGACCGTGCGTTATGATCTGCACGTCCGTCTCGACGGTCTGCCCCGCCACAAGAAACTTTGCCACGGCGATTTTCAGCCGAGCAACGTCATCATTGCGGCGAACGGCGAGCCCTACATCATCGACTGGTCGCACGCGACGCAGGGCAACGGCTCGGCGGATGCCGCCCGCACCTATCTCATCATGAAATTGCAGGGCAAGGATGAGCTCGCGGAGAAGTATATGAAACTGTACTGCTCCAAGACGGACACGGCCATCCAATATGTCCAGCGCATTCTGCCCATCGTGGCGGCCTCGCAATCGGTGAAGAAGAAGCCCGAGGAGCGGGAATTCCTCGCCAAGTGGGTGAACGTCGTCGATTGGCAATAAAAGAACAAACCGAACGCCCCGCGTCAGCGGGGCGTTCTTGTTGACAAAATGCGTGCGACCGTGTACAATAAAGCTATGGATATCTATTTGGACTATGCGGCGACGGCCCCCATTCGGGCGCAAGTGCTCGCCGCCATGATGCCCGCCCTCAAAGAAATTTTCGGGAATCCCGATTCCTCGCACGGGTTCGGCCGAAAGGCCGCGGCTCTCGTCACCGACGCGCGCGACCGCATTGCAGACCTTCTCGGCGTGAAACCCTCGGAGGTCTATTTCACCGCGGGCGGAACGGAGGCCGACAATTGGGCCGTGCGCGGGCTTGGGCGGGGAAATGCCGTTGTCTCGGCGACGGAGCATGCGGCCGTGCTCTCCGCGCTCCCCTTTCGCGGCGGCAAGACGTGCGCCGTGGATGAGGACGGAATTATCGATTTGACGAATTTACAGGGTACCATGTCCGAGGATGTGGGTCTGTTGGCCGTGATGAGCGTCAACAACGAGGTGGGGACCATTCAACCCGTTGCCGCGCTCGCCGCGCTTGCACATGCGCATGAGGCGTGCTTCTTTTCCGATTGTGTGCAGGCGGCCTGTTCACAGGATCTAAGGGAGATCCTTCGCCATGCCGATGCCATTGCCCTTTCTGCCCACAAGTTGGGCGGGCCCAAGGGCGTTGGCGCGCTCGTCGTGAAGAAAGGCGTTTCCATCCGTCCGCTCATCGCGGGCGGCGAACAGGAGCGCGGCTTGCGGGGCGGAACGCTCAATGTCGCGGGCATCGTCGGCTTTGCGGAGGCGCTCGCGCTTGCAACGGCCGAGCGGGAGCAATATTGCGCGCACACGGCGCGTTTGCGCGACCTCTTCGAGGCGCGCGTTCTTGCCGGGCTCGGGGGAGAAGTCGCCGTCGACGGCAGCAACCGCGCTCCCAACATCTCGCACATGACCTTTGCCCGCGGCGGGAGCCATCTCCTCGATCTTCTGGATTTGAAAGGCGTGGCTGCCTCGGGCGGGGCGGCCTGTTCGGCGCACGCCTCCCAACCCTCCCACGTTCTGATGGCCATGGGCAGAAGCTCCGCCGATGCCCTCCGCGGGGTGCGGTTTTCCTTTGGCAGGGAGACGACGGAGGAGGAAGCGCGCTTTGCCGCGGACACGGTCGTCTCGTGCCTGACCCGGTGAGTCCTTTCCGCTAAAAACATTCATTTCTTCCCGTGTAAAAATGGAGCCGAGCGGCTCCGTTTTTTTCTGCAAATTGAAAAATTGTCGTTGTGTTGCGGACATGGTGCCCGCATTGCGCGTCAAGGGATGAATAATGAGTTCACTCGGCAGCTCTCAAAATGTTCTCGGTGATGTAATCCGAGAGCTGTTTTGCATACTGCCTGTGCGCGGCCGCGTCGGGGTGCCAGCTCGCGCCGCCGTCGTTCTTCTTGAAAGTGTTGAGGTAGATGATCTTGTCATCCTCCATTGCCTTGACCGTGTTCTTGATGCCGAGGTCGATGAAAGAATTCTTGCCCATCATGCCGTAGACGCACAGGATGTATGCCTTGGGATAGATCTCGCGCAAATGCGTGACAAACGCCCGATAGTCCGTCTTAAACAGGGGAGCGTAGTCGTCATTTTCGTCGATGTAGCTGCCGTCGTTGGTGCCGAGATTCAAAACGACGATATCCATGTCCGCATCGTAGGGATAGGTCTGCTTATTTTGCAGGGAATAATATTGGTGCATGTCGGTCATCTTGTTGGTGCCTCCCCACATATAGACGTTCACGCAGATCCCGCTCAGCGCCACGACGGAGAAGTCCGCGTCCAGCGCCGCGGCAGTGAGGTAGGCATAGGAGGAGCAGGCGTCGGAGTTCTCCACCGACCACGTTCCGCCCTGCACGAGGTTGCCGTACCCCGCCGTGATGGAGTCGCCGATGAATTCCATTTTGAGATCGGACTTGGCCTGTGCGCGCAAGAATGTTGCCGCATCCAGCGCATGCAGGGCATACGTGCCGCAGTCCACCTCAGAGGATTTGAGCACGCGAACGGTGTGGATGCCCTCGCCCAGCCCCTCGGCAAGGGGGAAAGCCGTGGCGGTCGTGAGGCGGACGCGCCGGGACTTGTCGCTCCCGTCGACATAGATGCAGACATAGACGTCCGAATTGACGGTGACGTTGGCGGTCAGCTCGTCGCCGAGGAAGCTCACTTCGAACCCGGTGACGGGATTGTCGAATTGCATGGCCCCGTCCTTTCGGTAGGTGCGGCCGAAGAAATTGACGGCATCCTCTGAAAGTGCGTTGATCTGCTCGGCATCGGCATTTTCAAAGACGCTGATCTCCGCTTGGGCGGAGGCATCCTTGTAGGCCGCGGTGACGGTCGTCTTGCCATACCCCTTTGCCGTGATCGTCCCGCCCTCATCAACGGTCGCAATGGAGGGGTCTGAGACAGTAAAGGTTGGTACCATGTCCGTGGTCTCGTCGTCGCGAAGGACTGTTGCCGAGAGCGTGGCCGAGCCGAGAGAAGCGTCGCCCGCAAGGAGAGAGAGGGAGGAAGCGGAGAGGGAGACGGAGTAGGAGTAGGTGGCGTCGTCGGTTTGGGTGGGCGCGCACGCGACAAGGGAGACCGCCAAGACAGTTCCCAGCACGACGGCCGCAAGGTGTTTCAAATGCTTCATGAAGTTCTCCTTATCATATGGTATTTCCATTATACTTAAAAAAACGGGGGCTGTCAAGTATTCCCAAATAAATCGAATAAAATCACGTCGGGCCGTTTGACGGCGGGCAAGCGGAAATTTTATTCGGTGCAGGCCGTGATTCGCGCATAAAATTGTTCATTCGACATATAAAAATTCTTCTAATTGCCGCCTCCCCCGCATAAAGTATGATTGCCGAGGGGAAAAAGGGCCTCTTCGGACAAAAGAATGCTTCGAGGTGACATATGAACGATGAACTCAGTTACGCCGAGATGTTGGAGATCCCCGTGGAGACGGTGACCGTCAACCGCAAAGAACGCAAGAAAAAGAAAGGCGACCTCTCCGACCGCCTGATCGACGAAGTCAACGGGCGCATGGAGAGCGATCCCGCCTATGCCGAGTCAACTCCCATCGAGCGGGAGATGAAGCCGCGCTCCTCCACGGCAAAGCGCATCCTCTTCGGAGAATTCATTGCCGTCTGTGCGCTGCTCGTCGCCATCTTTTTGACCAACCTCTTCTTGGAGACAAGCGCCATCAACACCTTTGTGCGCGGGCTGTTCAAGGGGGAGACGTCCACGGCCGATACGCGCACGTATGCCGACTTCGTGCTCTCCCCCGTCGTCAACGACAGCGTGGATGCGGAGATCGCCGTCTCCGAGCTGGGCGTGATGTCTTTCACGGCGCAGTGCTCTGTCTATGCGCCCGCGGCGGGGACGCTCGAATCTGTCAGCGGGAATGCGGACAGCGGCTATTCCATTCGCATCCGCCACTCCGATTCTTTCTCCACCATCATCAGCGGGCTGGACGACGTGTACGGTGCGCAGGGAGACGTCGTGCGCTCCAATATCCCCATTGCCTACTCCGACGGCGAGGGCGAGATCCGCGTGATGTTCTATGAAAACGACAGCATTTTGAATTGCTACACCGTCTCCGACGGGCTGCTCGCTTGGAGCTGATCAAGGGAAAAGTGCGCGTCCACCCGCTCTTTCTGGCGGTGGGCGCGCTGTCTGCCTTTACGGGGACGCTCATCCTCTTTCTGGCCGCCGTTCTCGCGGCCATCGAGCATGAGTGCGCGCACGCGTTTGCGGCGCGGCGGTATGGCTATACCCTCGACCGGGTCGTGCTGATGCCATACGGCGCCGTCATAGCGGGGGACCTCACGGGCATCGGAAAGAGGGCTGAGCTCGCCGTGCTCCTCGCTGGGCCCCTCTGCAACCTCTTCACGGGCCTACTTTTTGTCGCCCTGTGGTGGATAGAGCCCGAACTCTATCCCTACACCGAGCTCGCCGCGGCCGTCTCCTTTTCACTCTTTTTTGTAAATCTCCTCCCCGCGTATCCCTTGGACGGGGGCAGGATGCTTCGCATCATTTTGCGCCCGTTGGGTGAAAAACGAGCCCGCATCGCGGGCATGGTAGTGACCTTTGCGGTCTCCCTCGGGGTGCTGGCATACTTTGTCTACACCTGTTTTTCCTCCCCCGATTTTTTCTCGCTCATCTTTTCTCTCTTGCTCGCGGCGGGCGCATTCGGCGGGGGAAGCTATGGCTGCATCGTCTTTTCACCCAAGCGCTTTCAGGCGGGCGTGGAAGAGCGGCGGTTGGCCATTGCGGGGGATGTTCCCGCGCGCGAAACGCTTCGCTTCCTCCGCGAGGACAGGTATCTCACGCTGCTCGTGTTCGAACAGGGGGAATTTGCGGGGGAGATCCCGGAAGAGGAGCTGCTCTCCGCTTTGGAGAAAGGGGCTTATGATGTTCCGCTCTCTGCCCTGCTTGCCACGGCCCTCCCCGCCGTGTGACGGATATCTTTTGAAAAGTGTTGCAAAATAGGAAATTTTGTGATACAATGAGAACGAAATCACCCCGTTAGGGTCCAAAAGGGGTATCCGAATGAAAAAAGAATGGTTTTTCGACCGCTTTTGCGGAATGCAGATCGTCGCATACGCGGAGGACGGTAAGATCATTGAGGTGGGCGCCGAGCGCGAGCTCCCGTCGCTTGCCATCGGCAACATCTATAAAGGGCGCGTGGCGAATGTCGTCGCGGGCATGCAGGCGGCGTTCATCGCGTGTGGGTTGGAGAAGAATTGCTATCTTCCCCTCGAAGAGGGCGCTGCCGTTTTTTCCACTTACGACGGGCAGTTGGAGGAGCGGCCGAGGCTCTCTTTGAAAGAGGGGGATGAAGTGCTCGTCCAGATCGTCAAGCTCCCCCGCGGCAACAAGGGCGCCAAGGTGACGTGCGACCTCTCCATTGTCGGGAAGAATCTCATCTACTTGCCCAAGACTAACTTCCTCGGGATCTCGCGCAAGATCACAGATCCCCACATGCGCGAGACGCTCTTAAAGGAGGCCGAAAAACTCCGCGCGGACAGGGAGGGCTTTATCGTGCGCACGGCGGCGCAGACGGCCACCAAACGCCACTTAAAGACGGAGTCGGAATATCTTCGCAGGGTATACCGCGCGGCCGTCGAACAGGCCGTGCCCGCACCCGTCGGCACGGCGCTCTACCGCGAGTATGAATTGCCCGTCAAGGTCATGCGGGATTCCTTGGGCGGCGTCGGGAAGATCTATGTGGGCGATGCGGAGCTGTATGAAAAAGTGTTGCGGCTCGTGCGCTTGCGCTCGGATTTCTCCGAGAAGAATGTCATCCTGCACCGCGGCGCGCGCACCATGCTGACGGAGTATGGCTTGGCCGAACAGATCTATGCACTGACGGATCCGCATGTGGAACTTGCGGGCGGCGGCGACCTCGTGATCGACCGCACCGAGGCCATGACGGTCATCGACGTCAACACGGGGAAATACACGGGCGAGAGCGATTTGGAGAGCACCGTGTTTGAGACCAACCTGCTCGCGGCCAAAGAGATCGCGCGGCAGGTGCGGCTCCGCAACATCGGCGGCATCGTCGCCGTGGACTTTATCGATATGGCCGAGGAGGAGCACAGACAGGCGGTGGAGGCGGCGCTGGCGGAAGCGCTCTCCGAGGACCGCGCCAAGTGCAGGGTGCTCCCCATGAGCGAGCTGTGCGTCACGCTGTTCACGCGCAAGCGCACGGCCAACGAAGTGACTTCTTTCATGCTCAAACCTTGTCCGCACTGCACGCGGCAGGGCTATGTTTACTCAGACATCTTCATCGCCATGCGTCTTCGCGCGGAGATCGCGGAGTGCTTCGCGGCGGGATATCAGAATGTGATCGTGGAACTCAACCGCGGCGTGATGGAGGAGATCTTGCGGAACCGCTACCTCACGGCCGAAGCGGAGGGCGTATGGTGCGGCAAGAGGGTCTATATGATCCCGCACCATTCCTATCCGGAGGAGCAATACACCGTCCGCGGGGACAATAACCCCGTGCTGACCTTGCCCAACAACGCCCAAATATTATATTGAATTTGTGCCCCCCCCACCGCCCTCCGGGCAGAGCCCCCCCCCAAGGGGTAGGCCTTGGGTTACCGACTGTCATACCGCCCGCCTGTCATTTCGCCCGCCCGAGGCTTCTATTGTAATCTAAGGGCGACACGAGCGCCAACGGCGCGAAGTAGCCAACGGGGTTTGACTTTCAACGAACTGTTCATCTGCGAGAAATCTTACTTCGATCAAGCATAGGCAGAGCGAATAAAAAAGCATGGCATCCGCGAACCATTTGAGCCTGATCGCAATAAGATTCCCTCGCGGAGAAGTAATTCGGAAGCTGTAATGCCATTTCGACTCGGAATGACAAAGAGAGTCGGGCACCCAACATGCCCTGCACAAATAAAAAAGCACTCCGGCCGCATGGCGGAGTGCTTTATCATTGCAGAAACCGTTAGTTCACGTCTTTGGGAGGATTGGCAAAGGGCTCCGTGCTCCTGTCCTCGGGGAAGAGCGTCGCGCCCGAGATGACGGGCAGCATGACGGGGTTCAGCAGCGCGGCACAGGTCAGATTGCTGACGGCCGAACGCACATAGGGATACAGCGTCTCGGTGGCGTTGAGCGCAAAGATGCGTCTGTCCTCCGCGTCGTTCATGTTGTTCACCTCGAACACGCCTTGGAGCCGCACGGTGATGTCGAAAGGCTGGGGCGTCTGCTCGCTCGTCGCGATCTTGCATTCCAAAACGACGATATTGATCTTGGGATTTTCCTTGATGCCCTGGATGCGGCGCGAGAACATGGGCTTGATCTCGAACTTTGTGTCCGGAGCGACCTGGATGGGGTTGACCTTAAAGGACAGTTCGTCGGCACGGATGCCTCTCAAAATATAATCGATCATTTTTTCTTACCTCTTTTTTTGATTCCAATTCATTTTACCATATCGCGGGGGAAAAGTCAAGGGCGAAACGTGAATTCCCGCCGTATTTTTTGTTTTCGGAATAAGCGGCGGCCGCCGCATCCCATCAAATAATGAAATTTGCCCTCCCATCGCGGACATGGTATGCCGCAATGCGGTGAGATGCCGAAAGACGGGCGGTATTTTTAAGGGAACCTTGGGCTCATGCGCCGTACTGTGCGGCCACCGCGGTGAACGTCGTGGGCGTGGAATCGAAAGAGAGACTTCCGCCGAACAGGCTCTGCGTCACCCGTCCGCGGCACACCTCGATCTGCACCTCTTGCCCGGGCGCGAGCCCTGCCAATGCGCGGTTGTAGTCGAGAATGGAGGAGATCTCCCTATCCCCGATCTTGGTGATCTTGTCGTACTGTTGGAAATCGGCGTCGGCGCCCTCTTCGAGCGCGGAGACATAGACGACGGTCTGGGATTGCAGCCCCATGTTGCCCGAAAGGGTGCCCTCGGCGAGCGTGAGGTGCAGTGTTGCGCGGCCATCGAGGTACCCATGTTCGAGGAGGGAGGTGTAGGCCGTGCGCGCGGAGTTGGCCGGGATGGCAAAGCACAGGCCCTCGATGCCCTCCTCGCTCGTCTTGGCGTTGACGATGCCGATGAGCTGTCCGCGCATATCGAACAGCCCGCCGCCCGAGTTGCCCGGGTTGATGGCGGCATCCGTCTGCAAGAGCGTCATGTCGAAGTCGCCCACCGTGATGGTCCTACCCGCCGCCGAGAGGATCCCCTGCGTCACCGTGCCGCCGAGATTGCCCAGCGGGTTGCCGATCGCGATGACGGTTTCGCCGATGAGCACGTCGTCGCTGTTGCCCCAGACGGCGAGTTTGAGTTCAGTTTCGGAGCGCACCGTCAGCACGGCGATGTCCGCGGAGTCGTCGGAGGCGATGAGCGAGGCCGCAAATTCCTCTCCCGCGCGCGTGCGGACCGTGATCTCATTGGCCCCGTCGATGACGTGATCGTTCGTGACGATGTAGTAATCGTTCTCTGCCTTGCCCATGATGACGCCGCTGCCCGCACCCGACACGATGTATTGCATGCCGAATTGCGTCGTGACCGATTCCGTTGCGATCTCAACGACGGCGTCGGCGACATTTTGAACCACTTCCGTGGTGGTGTTATACACCGCCGTTTCGGTGGCAACATAGGAAACGGAGGGCCCGGACGCGGACATGGTACCCTCGTTTTTCGTCGTATTGTCACAACCGGCGATCAGTGCAAGTGCGAATGCAGACGCGCACAAAAGGGCGCCTGCCTTTAAGAATTTTTTCATGATTGCTCCTTTTCGGCTTTCGGACGGGAAAGCATGACAAATTTCCATTTTTTAGGTGATATTCATTTTATACCCATTTTGTGTCGGTTTTTTACCGTTTTTTTGTTATTTTTGTGAAGTTTTCTTTGCAAACGCAGGAAAGCATTCGTACGGCCCGGGAGAGTTTGCACATCCCATGGACCGCCGCTGGCGCTTAGGGAAAGCGCCCCGCGGCGGTATGTTTTGTAATCTTTTGCAAATTTTGCGCGGGAGAGGGAGCGGGAAATTTCCCCAAAGCGGAAAAATCTTCCCGATGGCGGGAAAAATTGCCTTGAAAGGCTTGTTTTTTCTCTCCGAATGGTGTATAATCTCATTTGGTAAAGATCGTAAAAAAATCAGGAGGAATTCCAAATGGCAAAAAAGTATTGTTACCTTTTCACCGAAGGCAACGCCAACATGCGTGAACTGCTTGGCGGCAAGGGCGCGAACCTCGCGGAGATGACCAACATCGGCCTTCCCGTTCCGCAGGGCTTCACCATCTCCACCGAGGCCTGCACGCAGTATTATGAGGACGGCAGACAGATCAACGATGAGATCCGTGCCGAAATCATGGAATACATCGATAAGATGGAAAAGATCACCGGCAAGAAGTTCGGCGACAAAGAGAACCCGCTTCTCGTCTCCGTCCGTTCGGGCGCCCGTGCTTCCATGCCCGGTATGATGGACACCATCCTCAACCTCGGTCTCAACGAAGAAGTCGTCGAGGTCATCGCGAAGAAGTCCAACAACCCCCGCTGGGCGTGGGACTGCTACCGCCGCTTCATCCAGATGTTCTCCGACGTCGTCATGGAAGTGGGCAAGAAGTACTTCGAGGTCCTCATCGACAAGATGAAAGAAGAAAAGGGCGTCAAGCAGGACGTGGAGCTCAGCGCCGAGGATCTCAAAACGCTCGCCAACCAGTTCAAGGCAGAATATAAGGAAAAGATCGGCAAGGATTTCCCCTCCGATCCCAAGGAACAGCTCTTCGAGGCCATCAAGGCCGTGTTCCGTTC
>CANQJF010000019.1 GCA_947624225.1 uncultured Clostridia bacterium | reverse complement strand
ACGACTTCCCCCAAGAAGCCCAACTCGGCGCTTCGGAAGATCGCGAGAGTCAGATTGACCAACAAGCAGGAAGGTACGGTGTACATTCCCGGCGAAGGCCACAATCTGCAAGAGCACAGCTCCGTGCTCATCCGCGGCGGGAGAGTCAAGGATCTGCCCGGCGTCCGCTATCACATCATCCGCGGCGCGCTCGATACGGCAGGCGTCGCAAAGCGGAAGCAGGCCCGCAGCAAGTACGGCGCAAAGCGCCCTAAGTAAAATCCATATTGTTTTGCCTGCCGCAAACGGCAGCGCGATGTGGATTTGCACTATTGATCCTACTTATTTTCGGAATATTCATTTAGCCCGATGAAGGTAGGCAGTATTCCCCGCAAGGGGGAGAAGATTCGCTACTCTTTGAGCAAGCGATAGCTTAAAAGAAGGGCGGCTACAAAAGCCCTCGGGGGACAACGGCCCCCACCCCACACATTGTGGACCCAAACGATTATTAAAAGGAGGCAAAAATCATGCCGAGAAGAGGGAGAATCCCGAAGAGAGACGTCTTGCCCGATCCGCTTTACGGAAGCAAGGTCGTCACCAAACTCATCAACCAGATCATGCTCGACGGCGAGAAGAGCGTTGCACAGAAGATCGTGTACGACGCATTCGCGCTGATGGGCGAGAAAATGAACATGGATCCCATGGAGATCTTCAAGCAGGCGCTCGCCAACATCACGCCCACCGTGGAAGTCAAGGCGCGCCGTGTCGGCGGTGCAAACTACCAGGTCCCCATCGAGATCAGGCCCGAGCGCCGTCAGACGCTTGCGATTCGCTGGCTCGTGCTCAACACGAGAAAGCGTTCCGAGCGCGAGACCTATAAAAAGCTCGCGGGCGAGCTCATGGACGCCTACAACAACACCGGCGGCTCCGTAAAGAAGAAGGAAGATACACATAGAATGGCGGAAGCGAACAAGGCGTTCGCGCACTTCCGCTTCTGAATCGAGGGACTAAATGGCAAGACAATACGACTTAAACCACACGAGAAATTTCGGCATTATGGCGCACATCGACGCCGGCAAGACAACGACGACCGAGCGCATCCTGTTCTATACGGGCAAGACGCATAAGATCGGCGAAGTCCACGAGGGCGCGGCGACCATGGACTGGATGGTACAGGAGCAAGAGCGCGGCATCACGATCACGTCGGCCGCCACGACCTGTATTTGGAAAGGCTATCGCTTCAACATCATCGATACGCCCGGACACGTCGACTTTACCGTGGAAGTGGAGCGTTCGCTCCGCGTGCTCGACGGCGCCGTCGCCACTTTCTGTGCAAAGGGAGGCGTGGAGCCGCAATCCGAAACAGTTTGGCGTCAGGCCGACACCTACAAGGTGCCCCGCATCGCCTATGTCAACAAGATGGACATCAACGGGGCAGATTTCTTCCGCGTTGAGACAATGATCCGTCAGCGCCTCGGCGCCAATCCCGTGCCCATCGAGCTGCCCATCGGCAAGGAAGCCACCTTTAAGGGCATCATCGATCTCATCCGCATGGAGGCCGAGATCTATTATGACGACCTCGGAAAGGATTTCCGCAAGGAGCCCATTCCCGCGGACATGATGGACCTCGCCAACGAATACCGTGCAAAGTTGGTCGAAGAGGCGGCATCCGCTTCCGACGAACTCATGGAAAAGTATTTCGAAGCGGGGGATCTGTCCGAGGAGGACATCATCGCAGGGCTCCGTGCGCGCTGCCTCAAAATGGAGGCCGTGCCCATGCTGTGCGGTTCTTCCTATAAGAATAAGGGCGTGCAGTTCCTGCTCGATGCCGTCATCCATTTCCTCCCCAGCCCCGTAGACGTGGACCATGTCAAGGGGACCAACCCCAATACGGGCGAGGAAGAGGAGAGAAAGACCTCCGATGACGAGCCGTTTGCCGGCCTTGCATTCAAGATCGCGACCGATCCTTTCGTGGGTTCGCTCGCCTATTTCCGTTGCTATTCGGGCGTGCTCGAAGCGGGCTCCTATGTCTACAACTCCACCAAGGAGAAGAAAGAGCGCGTGGGCCGTCTTGTCCAGATGCACGCCAACGAGCGCAAGGATATCGAGGAGATCTGCTCGGGTGATATTTGCGCCATCGTCGGCCTCAAAAACACGACGACGGGCGACACGCTTTGCGATGAGAAACATCCCATCGTGCTCGAAAAGATGGAGTTCCCCGAGCCCGTCATCCAGCTCTCTCTCGAACCCAAGACCAAGGCAGGACAGGAGAAGATGACGCTCGCCCTCGTCAAACTTGCGGAGGAAGATCCCACTTTCAAGACGTACACCGACAAGGAGACGGGGCAGACCATCATCGCGGGCATGGGCGAGTTGCACCTCGACATCATCGTGGACAGGCTTCTTCGCGAGTTCCATGTCGAAGCCAACGTCGGCGCACCGCAGGTCGCATACCGCGAGACGTTCAGAAACGCGGTCGAAGCCGAGGGCCTCTACAAGCGGCAGTCGGGCGGGAAAGGCCAATACGGCCACTGCAAGATCCGTCTGATCCCGCAGGAGCCCGGCGCAGGCTATGCGTTCGAGGACCTCACGGTGGGCGGCTCCATTCCCAAGGAATATATCCCCGCCATCGACAAGGGCATCCAGGAGGCCGCCAAGAACGGGTTCCTTGCAGGATACGAGGTGGTGGACTTCCGCGTGGAGGTCTATGACGGTTCTTTCCACGAGGTCGACTCTTCGGAAATGGCATTCAAGATCGCGGGCTCCATGGCATTCAAAAACGGAATGGAAAAGGCCAAGCCCGTGCTCCTCGAACCAATCATGAAAGTGCAGATCATCACGCCGGAGGACTACTTCGGAGATCTCATGGGCAACATCTCTTCCCGCCGCGGCAGCATCACAAACACGGATGACCGCAACGGGGCGAAGGTCATCGACGCCGAGATCCCGCTCTCGGAGATGTTTGGTTACGCAACGGAGCTCCGTTCGCGCACACAGGGCAGAGGGCAGTTCACGATGCAGTTCGACCACTACTTTGAAGTGCCTCGCTCCATCTCCGAAAAGATCGTCAAAGACCGTGCGAGACCCAACGGCGACAAATAATTTGCGGCCAGAACAGGGATTTGCGGAAATTTTTAGTAAAAAGTTTCGTAAAGTAATTGCAAATTTTACGCACATCGGTTATAATAGAGAGGACAAGCGATCCAGCTTGATATCATTGAATTGATAGATAGCTGCGCTTCTGCCGCGCGAGCGGCGGAAAAAGTTATCAAAAAATATATTTTGGAGGAAAACAACAATGGCAAAAGCGAAGTTTGACAGGTCCAAACCCCATGTCAACATCGGCACCATCGGTCACGTCGACCATGGTAAGACGACCCTCACCGCAGCTATCACCATGGTTATGGCTTGCAAGGGTCAGGCAAAGAAGATGCGCTATGATGAAATCGACAAGGCGCCCGAAGAAAAGGCACGCGGTATCACAATCAACACCGCACACGTTGAGTATGAGACGGACAAGCGTCACTATGCCCACGTCGACTGCCCCGGCCATGCCGACTATGTCAAGAACATGATCACGGGCGCTGCCCAGATGGACGGCGCGATCCTCGTCGTTGCTGCAACCGACGGTCCCATGCCCCAGACCCGTGAGCACATCCTGCTCGCCCGTCAGGTCGGCGTGCCCTATATCATCGTGTTCCTGAACAAGACCGATCAGATGGACGATCCCGAACTGCTCGACCTCGTCGAGATGGAGATCCGCGAGCTTCTTTCCTCGTATGACTTCCCCGGCGACGACATCCCGATCATCAAGGGTTCCGCGCTCAAAGCACTCGAAAAGGCCACCAGTGGCGCTCCCGACAGCGAGATCCTTGCTGCTCCCGAATGCCAGTGCATTCTCGAACTCATGGATGCAGTCGACAGCTATATCCCTACCCCTGCCCGCGACGACCAGAAGCCTTTCCTGCTTCCCGTCGAGGATGTGTTCACCATCTCCGGCCGTGGCACCGTTGCTACGGGCCGTGTCGAGAGAGGCGTTGCGCACGTCGGTGATCCTGCCGAGATCGTCGGCCTCATCGAAAAGCCCCGCACGACCGTCATCACCGGCCTCGAAATGTTCCATAAGCAGCTCGACGAAGCTATGGCCGGCGACAACGTCGGTGCGCTTCTTCGCGGCATCAACCGTACGGATATCGAGAAAGGGCAGGTCATTGCCAAGCCCGGCACCGTTCCCACCGCAACCAAATTTGAGGCGCAAGTCTACGTCCTGACCAAGGACGAGGGCGGCCGTCACACCGCGTTCTTCAACCACTATCGTCCCCAGTTCTTCATCAGAACGACGGACGTTACGGGTTCCATCGAGCTCCCCGAGGGCACTGAGATGGTCATGCCCGGCGACCACGTCACCTTGAAGGTCGAGCTCATCAAGCCCGTCGCCATCGAGGAAGGCCTCCGCTTCGCTATCCGCGAGGGCGGCAGAACGGTCGGCTCCGGCGCCGTCTCCAAGATCCTCAAATAAGCCAAAAGTCACACGAAAGCGCGGTAGAGATATCGCGCTTTTTTGGCATATAGCGTTTTTAAAATGAGGAGGGGAGCTTATGCAGGATATCGAATTTGTGATCCGCACCCAACGGTGGCAGAGGATCTTCATGTATGTGACCCTCGCGCTGAGCCTTGCGGGCATCATTGTTACGACGCCGCTCGTCTTGATCGACCTCATCCCGGGCATCAATACATGGGCGATCCCCCTGATCTTCGTCATGTTCGCCGTGGCGAGTGGCTTGGGGACATACGTCGCAATTTGGGAGAAATTTACCTTAAAGGATGGCGTCTTTACCTACCGCAAACCTTTCAAGCACACCTGCACTGCGCGGGTGGAGGAGCTCGGGGCCGTGCGTGTGACGCGGGGCGCCGCCACCCGCTATATGAAAGTGGAATTTCTCGGACACGACGGAAAGCCCATCTTCTCCGTGCTCGACGACGGGACGATGTTCCGCGACGGAAAATTTGTTGCGGCGCTCAATGCGCTCGGCATCCGCGGCGAGGGACTTTTGCAGAAAACCTACCTGTAATGCGCGCCGAGAGAAGAGAGAGGAGGGGGGTATGTCCGCAATGCACCGTTCACGGTCGTGTTCATAGGCACTGTCTCATGCCGGGGGCGATGCCTCGAACGCGCCCCGAAAAATCTTCTTGACATCTTCGCGCTCCTGTTATATAATAAGCATGCAGGAGCAGCGGCAGGGGACATTCGGAGAGATCCGTGCACCCGCGGCGCGCAATGGTTTCCCAAGGCGTGTACCGCTCTTGCAGGCGGCGGCTCCGCGCCGTTAGAATAGGGAGCCGAAAAATGTTTTCGTGGGTTCGAATCCCACCCGAGAACTCTCGGTAGCCAAGTGGTAAAGGCGCCCCAGAAAAGGGATAACAGGCTCGCAAGAGCACTTAGTCTTTCCTACGGAAGGAGAATTCTCAGAATGCCCGCGCTCTCTCGCGCCTCTTTGGGCGGGAGGGCACGGATGGCCGATCTGTTCGGAGGGGATACCGCACACGTTGCACCGCGGAGGCTCATCGGGCCGCGGGGGCGTGCGCTCAACCGATGACCATCGTCCGTCCGCATGGGCATTCACAACGGCAAACGACCGCGTCAAGCGTGGACCATAGAGGAGGTGATGTTATGAAACTCATGATTCAAGAAAACCAGAGGGGGCTTCTCTTCAAGAACGGCTGCTTTGCGGGGCTTCTTCGCCCGGGCAAATATTTTGTGCTCCGCAAGAACGAGAAGAGGCATGTCTACGAAGGGCCTTTCGGAAAGACGGTGGAAGTGCTCAATTGCACGGGGCTCGTTTCGAGCACGCTGGCCGATACCAAGGCGCTCCTCGCCGATGAGGCATTCTGCCGCGAGACGGTGCAGCTCGCCGTTTCGCGCGGCGAACTCGGCATCCGTTTTGTCGACGGGGCCGTTGCGGGCGTGTACACCGCGGGCATGTACGCATTCTGGAACACGCACGGCGAAAATTCTTTCCTCAAAGCGGACATCACGACGCCGTACGTTGCGGAGGATTTCCCCCGCGAAGTGTTCCTCGAACTCAGGCACGATCTCTATGAGGAGTTTGTCGTGGACGAGCGCTCGCACGGGTTGCTCTTCATCGACGGAAAGTTTGAAAAATTGCTCCCCGCGGGGCGGCACTTCTTTTGGAGGGGCTACCACGGGATCGAGTTCCGCACGCTTCCCGCCGTACCCACGGAGGAGAACCTCGTCGGGCAGGAGATCCTCACCGCGGATAAGGTCTCTCTGCGCATCAATTGCGTGTGCGAATACGTCGTCTCCGACCCCGTGCGCGCCGCTACACAGGTCTCCGATTTGGAGGAGGGCCTGCACCTTGCCGCCCAGCTCGCGCTCAGAGAGTACATCGGCCGCCTCAAATTGGACGACATCCTCGCGGACAGGGAGGGCGTCTCCGCGTTCTTGCTGGAAAAATTGCGCGAGCGCGCCCCCGACTTGGCCATCGAGGTGAAGTCGGCCGCCGTAAAGGATATCATTCTGCCCGGGGAGATCCGCGAGATCATGAATACCGTGCTCCTCGCCGAAAAGCGTGCACAGGCGAGCGTGATCGCGCGGAGAGAGGAGGTCGCCTCCACGCGCTCTCTGCTCAATACCGCCAAACTCATGGAGGAGAACGCCACCCTCTATAAGCTCAAAGAGCTCGAATACATCGAGCGGATCTGCGAACATCTCGAAAGTTTGACCATCGGCGGAAGCGGGGACATCGTCACCCAGCTCACGGCGGCCCTCACGGGGAAAGGATCGTAAAAAAAGCCTCGGATCGCGGACATGGTCCTCGTAATCGTGTTCGCCTTCTCTGAGGGGGCGCCGCGCGGCAAACTTTGCCGCGCGGCGCCCTTTTGCATGCCCGCCGCAACCTGTGCGCGGTATTATATATAAATAGGTAAGGGAACGGGCCGTGTAGGTAAGGGAACGGGCCGTGGGGAATGCGTAAATTTGTTCCCCGTGGCGCATTCTTTTTTTATGAGGAAAAAAATCAGGGCGGCATGGGACAAGGTCAAACGCGGTTACCGCATCCTCGTCGCCCACAAGTATACGACGGTCGCGGGAACGCTTGTCTTTTTTCTCGTCATCTCCGTCGTGCCATTCTTCTTTTGGCTGACGCTCCTCTTCGGCAGTCTGCCCACGGTGGGGGGCGAGCTCGCCGAGCTCGAAGTGTTCGGCTGGGCCAAGGATGTCATCCTCTTCCTCCGCGACAGCGCTGCCTCGGCCTCCCGCGGGGCGGGGATCTTTTTCCTCGCAACGACGCTGTGGTCGTCCACGGGATTTTTTTACCATCTGAGGCGGAGCGGGGAGATCTTATACGGCTGCGACCGTCACCGCGGCTGGCGGGTGCGCCTCTCCGCGCTCGTTCTCACGTTCGCCGTGCTGCTCTTCTTTGCCGTGTCGGGCCTGCTCGTCTTTGCGGGCATGGTCGGGGTGCGCTTCCTCCCCGCGTGGATCGGATATCCCGCGCTCTTTTTCCTCTTGGGCATGCTCGGCTTTTTTGCCGCGTGGCTGCTCAATGCCTATGTTTGCCCGTATCGCGTGCGCCCCTCGGACACGGCCCCCGGCAGTGCCGTCACGGCGGCGCTGTGGCTGGTCGCCGCCGTCGGGTTCTCCGTCTACCTCCGCTTTTCCTCCGCCGAAAAGCTATACGGCGCGCTCTCCGTCGCCATCGTCACCCTCCTGTTTCTCTATTGGATGATGACATGCCTCACCGCGGGAATCATATATAACCGCCACCGTCTCGGCAGGCAAAAAAGAGATTTTCGCACATTTTAGCCCGCGATGCTTCATTTTTTTTTATTATTTTTCGGGGGGATTCGGACACGGTTGGCTTATTTTAAGAAAATTATCCTGCCTTGACAAAAAAAATTTCGATTTTCCCAAAAAATTTTCAGGAAAAATATTTACTTTTGCGCGCGTTTGGTGTAGAATAGGAAATGAGAAAAAATAGCGTAAGCTGTGAGGTGAAAAATGTCCGAAAACAAAAGTAACGAAGAAATGAACCGCGAGTTACTCACCGGCGGGTTCGCCATGTTGAGCAAACAGCAGAAGGCGAGTACGGAAGAACTCAAAAAGTCCGTCGGCGACGGGACAGAATCCGTCCTGCGGGAATTCAAGTTCCTCTATGAGTATCTCTCACAGCAGAGCGATGCAAAGCCCGCCGCGCCCGAGGCCAAGCCTGCACAGGGCGTCGGTGACAACAGGGCATTGATCGAATCGATCAATCATTACACGAGCGACATGGCCCGCTATCTCGAAGCCAAGCTCGCCGAACAGGTCGCCGCGCTCAAAAAAGACCTTCTCAAATCCATTTCCGCCGTGGCCGCATTCGATCCCACGATGATGGAAGCCCGCATTGCCAAGCGCACCCAGCTTCAAGTGGAGCGCGTGGTGGAGAGCGTGGAGGACATCGAGGACCGCATTGCCGAGAACTCGGACAAGATGGAGGAGAAATTCACGGCATTCCGCGAAGAGCTGATCCACACGATCGGCGAGAAGCCCGCGGAGGAGCAGCAGGAAGTTGCCGATGTCATCACGCGGGAGGAGTTCAACGAGTTCCGCGAGGAGATCCTCGCCGTCATCAACGACGGGTTCCTTGCACTCGAAGATCGCTTCGATGCGCAGAATGCAGAGCCCGTGGCGGCAGTTGCCGAAGAGCAGCCCGCAGAGGAAGCGGCTCAGGAAGAAGCGGTGCAGGCCGAGCCCGTTGCGGAAGAAGTTGCCGCACAGACGGAAGAGACAGTCGCCGCCGTTCCCTATGGAATGGATTACGACGAGTTGGCCGAGAAGATCGCGTCGAAAGTTGCTGCCTACCTCGGTGATTCCATCGATGCGGATCTGATCGCCGACAAGGTTGCCGCGGCCGTGCCCGTTACCGATGAAGAAGTCATCGCACAGCGTGTCCTCACCACATTGCCCGTGATCGACTATGATCTCGTTGCAGAGAGCGTGGCCAATGCCCTTGAACATGAGTTCGATCTTACGGTCGACGAGAAGGGCGTCGAGGCCATCGCGGAGAAGGTGGTCGGCAAGTTCGAAGAGAAGTGGATCGCCGAGGACGAGGAATACGAAGAGGAGGCCTCCGAGGTCGCCGAAGAAGAAGAGGAAGGCGAGGACGTTTGCGAGATCATTGCAAACCGCGTTGCCGAACTCATGGAAGAGAAGAACAAGGCCGCCGAGGAAGAGGCAGCCGTGAAACTCGCCGAAGAAGCGGCAGCCGAAGCGGAAGTCGAGCCCCAGGCCGCAACCGTGACCGCCGAGGTCGTCATTGATTACGATGAACTCGCCGAAAAAGTCGCCGCCCTTGTAGAAGAAAAGCGCAAGCTCTCCGAAGAGGAGCAGGCCATCCGTCTCGCGGAAGAGGCCGCCGCAAATCCCGTTCCCCAGAAAGAAGAAGTGGACTATGACTTCCTTGCGGAGAAGGTCGCGGAAAAGCTCGCCAAGTGCTGTGAAGAATGCGAGGCAGAGGCAAAGCCGGTAGACGTCGTCATCAACTATGACGAACTTGCTGAGAAAGTGATCGCCATCGTCGATGAGCACTGTGCCGCATGCGAACAAGAGGAGCAGGAGCCCGATTACGACGCCCTTGCGGAGAAAGTCGCCCAACTCGTAGAGGAGAAGCGCCTTGCCGCCGAGGAAGAGGCCGCGAGAAAGGCTGCCGAAGAGGAAGCTGCCCGTCTTGCCGCCGAGGAAGAGGCTGCCCGCCTCGCCGAGGAGGAAGCCGCCAAGGAAGAAGCCGCTCGCATTGCCGAGGAAGAGGCCGCCGCAGCGCTGGAAGAGAAAGTCAACAATCTCGTCGAGGAGCGCGTGAACGCCATCCTTGAAGAGCAGAGAAAGGCCGTCGAAGAGGAGGCCGCCAAGAAAGCCGCCGAGGAAGAGGCTGCCCGTCTCGCAGAAGAGGAAGCCCGTCTCGCCGCCGAAGAGGCCGCGAGGAAAGCCGCTGAGGAAGAGGCTGCCCGCATCGCCGAGGAAGAGGCTGCAAAGAAAGCTGCCGAAGAGGAAGCCGCAGCGCTCGAAGAGAAGGTCAACAACCTCGTCGAGGAGCGCGTGAACGCCATCCTTGAAGAGCAGAGAAAGGCCGCCGAGGAAGAGGCCGCCAAGAAAGCAGAAGAGGAGATCGCGCGTCTCGCCGAAGAGGAAGCCGCACGGCTTGCACAGGAAGAGGCCGACCGCATCGCTGCCGAAGAAGAGGAGGCTCGCAAGGCCGCCGAGGAAGAAGAAGCCGCCGCGGCGCTCGAAGAGAAAGTGAACAACCTCGTCGAGGAGCGCGTGAACGCCATCCTTGAAGAGCAGAAGAAAGCCGCCGAAGAGGAGGAGATTCAGAGGCAGCTCGATGAGGCTCTGAAAGCCGCCGAGGAAGCCGTGAAAGCAGTTGAGGAAGCGCGTCTTGCCGCCGAAGAGGCCGCCAAGGAGGCCGAAGCGGTTGCCGAGGAAGAAGTAGCTACCGAAGAGCCCGCTCCCGCCGAAGAGGAAGTAGTTGCCGAGGAGCCCGCTCCCATCGAAGAAGAAGTAGCCGCCGAGGAGCCCGCCCCTGTTGAGGAAGAAGTGGCCGCCGAAGAGCCCGCTCCCGTTGAGGAAGAAACGGTTGCCGAGGAACCCGCCCCTGTTGAAGAGGAAGTAGTTGCCGAAGAGCCCGCCCCTGTTGAGGAAGAAGTGGCCGCCGAAGAGCCCGCCCCTGTTGAAGAGGAAGTGGTTGCCGAAGAGCCCGCCCCTGTTGAAGAGGAAGCGGTTGCCGAAGAGCCCGCTCCCGTTGAAGAGGAAGTAGCCGCCGAGGAGCCCGCTCCTGCCGAAGAGGAGGCGCCCGTCTCCGAAGTCACCGAGGAGTTGGCAGTTGCGGATGCGGCCGCGGAAGCAGTTGCGGAGCCCATTCCGGAAGCTGAAATGACCACGCGCTTCAAGAGGAGCTTCACCGCGAAGATCATCGAGAGCGAAGAGGTCATCAAGGAATATTACAGCACGCTGAAAAACACCTTCCTCTCGTACAGCAACATTACATCCCAGATCAACTGGTCGAATGACCGCTTTGCATACAACAACGAGACCATCGCGAAGATCGGGGTCCGCGGCAAGACGTTGTGCGTCTACCTCGCCCTCAATCCCGATGAGTTCCCCGACAGCGTCTATCACCAGAAGTTCGCGGGCGACACGAAGATGTATGAGCGTACACCTCTCATGATGAAAGTCAAGAGCAAGGTCGGGCTCAAACGCGCGCTTCGCCTCATGGAACTCTTGATGGAGCGTCTTGGCACCGTGAAAGACGAAGAGGCTGAGACCGTTGATTATGCCGCACAGTATGCGTTCCGTAGCGAAGAAGAACTCCTCGCCGAAGGCCTGATCAAGACGGCAGTCGTCGAGAAGTCCGATCTCGACTTCTAACCCGAAACACATTCGATAAAGACGTGGAGAGCTTCGGCTCTCCCGTTTTATTTGAAAGCAAGATCGACCCGACTTACATAATTGTGACCCAACGGAGGATTATCATTGAACAAGAGCTCTAAAAACAAACCGTCGAAAGACAGCATCGAGCTTGCTATTTTAAACGGCATCGAGAATTATCGCCGGGAACAGCAGGCAAAAGACAGACAGGGAAAGGACATACAAAGCAAGGGGCGCGGCGGTGCCGGCAAGCCGGAGCCCAAGCGTTCCGCCGGAAGAGGCAAGGGGACGCTCGTCCCCGCCGAAAAGCATATCGAGCGGAGGTCGACGGGCAGCAAGGAAGTTCCCGCAAAGGGGAAGCGCGCCAAGAAACCCGTAAAGGTCCTCTTTTTCGGCGGCGTGGGCGAGATCGGCAAGAACATGACCGCCATCGAATACGGCAACGACATCCTCGTCATCGACGCAGGCATCATCTTCCCGACCGAGGACATGCCAGGCATCGATCTCGTCTTTCCCGAGATCACCTATCTGACAAGCAACAAACACAAGATCCGCGGCGTCTTTTTGACCCACGGCCACGAGGACCACATCGGCGGCGTTCCCTATCTCATGAAAGAGTTGGAGCCCGACACGCCCGTCTATGGGACCAAGCTCACCCTCGCCCTCGTCGACAACAAGCTCCGCGAGCACCGCATGAGCGCCAATCTGATCACCGTCAGCCCCAAGGACAAGGTGAAAGCCGGGGCGTTTACGGTGAACATCGTCAACGTCAACCATTCCATTGCCGGAGCAACGGCACTCGCCATCGAGACGCCGTATGGGATCATCTTCCACAGCGGAGATTTTAAAATCGACTTGACGCCCGTCGCCGGCAAACCCATCGACCTCGAAGAGATCGCGGAGTACGGCAGGCGGGGCGTGCTGCTCTACCTCGGGGAGTCCACGAACATCGAGCGGCCCGGGTTTACGATGAGCGAGAAAGTGGTGGGGACGACTTTGGCGCACCTCTTTGCCGAGCATGCGGACAGGCGCATCATCGTTGCCACGTTCGCGTCCAACGTTCACCGCCTGCAACAGATCATCGATATCGCGGCCCAATATCGCCGCAAGGTCGCGCTGTCGGGCAGGAGCATGCTGAGCGTGGTGGAGGCGGCCTCCAAGATCGGCGAGATCACCATCCCGGAGGGCATCCTCATCGATGTGGAAAAGACGAAGAATTACTTCGACCGCGAAATCGTCATCGTGTCCACGGGCTCACAGGGGGAACCCATGTCCGCGCTCACCCGCATGGCGGCGGGCGAATTCAACAAAGTTACCATCGGGGCGAACGATACCATCATCATCTCGGCGAGCCCCATCCCGGGCAACGAGCGCATGATCTACCGCGTCATCAACAACCTCATGAAGCGGGGCGCCGAGGTGGTCTATGAGAGCCTCGAAAAGATCCACGTCTCCGGGCATGCCTGCCAGGAAGAGCACAAGCTGATGCACACCCTGCTCCGCCCCAAGTTCTTTATTCCCGTTCACGGGGAATACCGCCACCTGCGCCGTCATGTGCTGCTCGCACAGGAGCTCGGCATGGAGCCGTACCGCACATTCATCCCGGATATCGGCACTTGCGTCGAAGTCACGGACGACAGCTTGAAGCAGGGCGCAAGTTTCCCCGCGGGGGCGCGCCTCATCGATGGCAGCGGCTTCGAAGATATGGGCACCAGCGAGGTCATGAAAGACCGCTTGCGCATGTCGAGCGAGGGGGTCTTTATCGCGGCGCTGACGCTCATGGGGGGGCATGTCGTCGGGGAGCCCACCGTGGAGTGCCGCGGATTTGTCTTTTCGGATGAACGCGAGCAGGCCGAGGCGATCCGCGAGCTGGGCACGGTGGCCATGCGCGCCGCCGAAAACGCTGCAACGGGCGGGCGCGGCGAGATCGAAAATGCCGTCCGCCGTGCTCTCAAAAATTACCTGTTCAAGAATACAAAGCAGTCGCCGATGATCATCCCGATCGTCACCGAGCTATAAAAGAAAGAGGGAGGACATATGAAGAAGAGTTGTGTGTTGGCCTGTGTCCTTTTGGGGCTGTGCGCTTTGATATTTGCCGCGGCGGGCATCGTGTGTTTTGTCTTTGAGGTATACGCCGCGGGGTGCATGTCATTTGTCGCCATGCTCGTCGATCTCTGGGCGTTCGCGGGGTATGTCTACCGTGAAAATATGCGCGAACACTTCATTGCACGGTACCGTGTCCGCGACTACGCGGGCGCAAAGAGCATTTTGGACCGCGCATCTCGCAACCATGTACTTTATCCTTTCCTCCGCATTGCGCTCAATCAGATGTATTTACGCATCGATCTGTGCCTTGACGACATCCCTGCCGCCGTTCGTCGCGCCGAGCTTCTCCGCCGTCTCGGCGGGGACGGCTGGAAGTATAAGACGGCCTATTGGTTTACCCTCTTCAACCTCGATTGGGAGGATGTTGTGGCGGCGCGTACCGAATACGAGGCTTTCCGCGCGGCATGCGCGCATGCCGAGATCTACAAAGATCAGCTCAACGTGCTTGCCGCCATCTTCGCACACATCGACGGCCGTGGCGGGGCGCTCCCCGATAGCGTGAAGAATGCCGATTATCCCATTCTGCACCGCATTGTTCGGAGATATTGCTGATGGAAATCCCGGACCGGGTGCGTGAGGGTAGGGACCCCACCTGTTGCGCGGAAACGCGGAACAAACTCATCGAGGCGGCCAAATCCTCGCACTGTAAGCGCTATCTTGAAATCGGCGCGGGGGAGGGATATACGGCGGCGGCCATCATGGAACAGACGGGCGCGGAGATCGTTGCAATTGAAAAAGACCCCGTCCGTGCCACCCATGCCCGCGAACGGCTCTCTCAAACGGGCGGAAAGTGGAGCCTCTTGGAGGGAGACGCGGGGGAGATCCTGCCCCTGCTGGGCGGCAAGTTTCAGCTCATATTTCTCGATGGGCCCAAGGCGCAATATCGGCGGTATTTGCCCGACTGCAAACGGCTGTTGGAACGGGGCGGGATGTTATTTTCCGATGACGTCTTGCTCTATGGCTGGGTGCGCGGCGAGCCGCCCAAAAAACGCAGGATGCTCGTGGAGCACATCCGCGAGTATCTTCGCATGTTGGAGGACGATCCCGACTTTGTCACCGAGTATTTTGAGTACGGCGAGGGGCTTGCCGTCAGCACAAAAATCAAATGAGGTCAGAAATGAAGAAACCCGAATTGCTCGCACCCGCGGGCAATTTTAAAAAATTAAAGCTCGCATTTTACTTTGGCGCCGACGCCGTCTACCTCGGAGCTCGGTCGTTTTCTCTGAGGAGTTTTGCCGATAATTTTACCGACGAGGAGCTCGCAGAGGCAATTGCCTATACCCATGCCCGCGGGAAGAGGGTCTATGTCGCGGTGAACATCTTTGCCTGCAATTCCGATTTTCCCGCATTGGAGCGGCAGCTCCGCCTGCTCGAAGAGCTCGGGCCGGACGGCGTGCTCATCTCGGATCCGGGCGTCTTTCGCCTCGCGCGGAGGGTGGCGCCCGATGTGCCCATCCACATCTCCACGCAGGCCAACACGCTGAATGCCGAGAGCGCGGCAATGTGGTATGAACTGGGTGCGCGCCGCATTGTGCTGGCCCGCGAGGTGACGCCTCCCGAGATGGCCGAGATCCACGCGGCGGTGCCCGCATTGGAGCTCGAAGCCTTCATCCACGGCGCAATGTGCATCTCGTATAGCGGCAGGTGCTATCTCTCTGACTTCCTCGACGGCCGCAGTTCCAACCGCGGGGCATGCGTGCAGGCGTGCAGGTATGCCTATGAGATCCGCGCACGGGAGGGGAAGAGCGACTGGCTGCCCGTGGAGACGGACGCGCGGGGGACCTATCTGCTCAACAGCAAGGACCTCAACATGGCGTCCGGCCTCAAAGAGCTCGCCGAGGCGGGGGTGTGTTCCTTTAAGATCGAGGGGCGCATGAAGAGCGAATATTACCTCGCCACGGTCGTCAACGCCTACCGCCGCATCTTGGACGGCGGCCCCTCGGATGCCCTCGCGGAGGAGTTCGAGACGCTCACCCACAGGGAGTATACGACGTATGCGGGCGCCAACGGCGCCACTTCCCAGAGCGGCTCGCAAAAGGCGGGCACGTGCGATTTCATCGCCGTTGTCACGGACTATGCGGACGGCCGCGCCCTTGTGGAGATGCGCAGCCGCTTCTTCGAGGGGGACGTCCTCGAAGTGCTCTCTCCCGACGAAAATTTCAAAACAGAGGTGCTTGTTTCGGACATGGTAGGCCCCGATGGCGTCAAGACGTCGGATGCCAAACTTGTGCAGGGGATGTATTCCTTTGCCTGTCCGCGCGAGCTGAGACCGGGCGACATCTTACGCCGCAGGAGAAAGACTGCTGGATAAACGCTCAAACGCCGCTGAACGGGCGCAAACAGGGCCGCCGATAAAGCCGATAAATTATTTTCGCACAAATTCATGCAAAATACGTGACAAAGGCGCGGCTTCCCTGTTATAATGGGACCGTACGAACACTTGACAGGGTATTTTTTATGGACGCATGGGATATCGTAAAGATCGTGATGCAGATCTTCGGCGGCATGGGAACCTTTCTCATCGGCATGAAGATGCTCTCGGACAATATGACGCGCCTTGCGCATGGCAGGCTCCAAAAGATGCTCAATAAGACAGCCAAGAGCCGTTTTGCAGGCGTCGGCATTGGCACGGCGATGACCATTCTCGGGCAGAGTTCTGCCTTTGCGACGGTCATGGTCGTCGGTCTCGTCAATGCCGGCATCATGACGCTCTTCCAGGCGACGGCCGTCATCATGGGCGCCAACATCGGCACCACGCTCAACGCGTGGGTCATCGCGCTCGCCGGGTCGGATATCACGGCATTTTTCCTGGCGCTCGCCGCCGTGGGCGTGTTCATCACGATGTTCTCCAAGAGTGAACGCATGAAGTCGCTCGGCAATGTGGTCGCCGCTTTCGGCCTCATCTTTGTCGGGCTCAAATTCATGTCGAGCGCGCTTACTTTCGAACGCGGCTCAGACGCTTTTAACACCGTTTCTCAGATCCTCTCCGCCATCAAGGACCCCATGCTCCTCTTGCTGCTCGGCATCTTGATTACGGCGCTCGTTCAGAGCTCCACGGCGGTGAACGCCATCATCATCACCATGGCCAGCCTCGGCATGGTCATCGGCGGGGGAGGGAACGCACCGCTCTACATCATCATCGGTTCCAACATCGGCACCTGTGTCACGGCGCTCATCTCCTCGCTGGGCGCCAACCCCAACGCCAAGCGCGCGGCCGTCATCCACTTTCTCTTCAACCTCTTCGGCGCCGTCATCTTTATGATCGTGCTCGTGTGCTGGACTGGCTTTGCCGACACCGTGCTTGCTGGCATCTTCCCCACGGACATCACCGTGTTCGGAAAAGAGGGGCTGGGCGCAACGATGCAGATCGCCACTTTCCACACGCTGTTCAACGTCATCAACACGCTGCTCTTTTTGCCCTTCATCAAGGGCTTTGTATGGCTCGCGGAGCACATCGTGCCCGACAGGAAAAAGAAAGCGGGCGGGAGCGCCATCTTCGACCCGCTCGATGACCGCCTCATGCGCAGCCCCTCCGTCGCGCTCGACTTCCTCTATCAGCAGACGGGCAAGATGTTCTCCTATGCCATGGACACCATGGACACCTCCTTCGGGGGCTTTTTGAAGAAGGACACGGACGTCGCCGAGACCGTCGCCACGCACAATGCCGATTTGGCGGAGGCAAACAGGCTCGCCGTCTCCTACCTCGTGAAGATCTCCACGGCCTCCCTCGTCACGGAGGATGAGCGCACCGTCTCCACGCTGCACTATGTGTTGAACGACATCATGCGTATCGGCGAGCTGGCCGATAACGTCACCAAGTATACCCGCCACTATGTCAGCGACGAGCTCATCTTTTCGGATGAATTCTTGCAGATGATCGGGGCGATGTACGAAAAGATCAAGCGCCTATACGGCCTCGCGCTCGCCACTTTTCTTTCCAAGGATCCGGCGAAACTTGCGGAAGTAGACGCCCTCGAAGACGAGATCGACAAAGACCGCCGCGCCTGTGTGGACCGGCACATCAAGCGGCTCAATGAGGGAAAGTGCCAGCCGCAAAACTCGGGCGTGTTCATCAATTTGGTCGGAAATCTCGAACGTGCCGCCGACCACATCACCTATATTGCACATTCTATTGAATAATCCGATAAAAATTCCGAAAAAGTGCACGTTTCGGGATTTTTATGTTATAATGGAGAAAAACTTTGGCCCGAACGGCCGAGGGAGACGAGAATGAAGATTACCTTTACAAAGCAAGACAGAGTGCCTGTCAAGGCGGGTGGCGTCGGGCTTTTTTTCGAGGACCTGAATTACGACCTTGACGGAGGGTTATACGCCGAGCTTCTCGAAAACCGCAACTTCGAGGCCAAGGACGTGCATGGCGAATGGGACCGTTACATTGTGGATCACGACGGCGGATACGCATGGGATGTCTACCCCGCGGGTGCCTCCGTACAGATGAAGATCAAGACGGATCGGGCGCTTTTCCCGGAAAATCCCCACTACATGCGTCTGACGGCGGGTGCGGGCGAGGGCATGAAGAACAAGGCCTACGACGGCATTTATTTGAAGAAAGACGTCGAGTATAAGATCTCCTTTTGGATGCGCTCGTATGATTACCGCGGCAAGGTGCTCGTCGGCGTGTTCAAAGACGGCGCGCCCGTTTTGCAAAAGAAGTTCAAAGTGAACACCGACGGCAAGTGGCACCGCTACTTCTGCCGCCTCAAAAGCAAGGCGGATGTGGACCGCGCCGATTTTGTTTTTGAACTGCTGAGCGCGGGCATGGTACACCTCGATTGCTTCTCGATGATGCCTTCGGATGCCGTGCTGGGCATTTTCAGAAGAGATCTCGCCGAGCTGATGAAAGATATAAAACCGGGTTTCCTCCGTTTCCCGGGCGGATGCGTGGTCGAGGGCAACAGCCTTGCGAACAGGTATCTCTGGAAAGAATCGGTGGGGCAGCCGGAGCGCCGACGGCACAATTGGAACCGCTGGGCCGTGCATGCGACTTGCCCGGAGAACAACTTCCGCACCGACTTCTCCCATTACGGCCAGACGCTCGGCGTGGGATACTTTGAATATTTCCGTCTGTGCGAGTATCTCGGCGCCAAGCCGCTTCCGGTGGTCTCCGTCGGCATCGCATGTCAATATATGTCCACCGAATTTGTGCCCCTCGACGACCCGGCATTGGAGGTATACATTCAAGACGCCCTCGATCTCATCGAATTTGCAAACGGCGGACCGGAGACGATGTGGGGCAAACTTCGCGCCGAGCTCGGCCATCCGGAGCCCTTCGGCCTCGAATATTTGGGCGTCGGCAACGAACAGTGGGAGGCCGAGCCCATGCAAAAGGACACAGGCAAGCCCGCACCCAACCAATTCTATCAGCGCTTCGAGCTGTTCGAGCGCCGCATCCATGAGACGTATCCCGCGATTAAGATCGTGGGCACGGTGGGCCCGACTTTCGAGACGGAGAGCTATTTCAGCGCATGGAAGTGGACGCGGGAAAAGCTCGGGGAGGATCCCAACTTCGTCTATTGTTCGGACGAGCACTTTTACGTCTCGCCGCAGTGGCTATACGACCATGTGAACGTCTATGACAGCTACCCGCGCGGGCCGCTCGTCTATGCGGGGGAATATGCCGCCCACGTGCCCGGCTCGGGATGCGCGCTCTTCAATGCGCCGCAGGCCAATTGCTGGGAGGGCGCACTCGCGGAGGCCGCATTCATGACGGGCATGGAGAGAAATTCCGATGTCGTCGTGATGAAGTCGTATGCCCCGCTCTTCGGCCGCCTCGGCTACACCCAGTGGAGCCCGGACCTCATCTGGTTCGACGGGAAGAGCGCTTACGCCACGGCAAATTACCATGTGCAGAAGCTGTATTCCCTGTACACGGGAGACTTTGCGATGAAAGCAGTCACGGACATGCCCCATACTTACGCCTCCGCAACCGAGCGCGACGGATTCACCTTTGTCAAGGTCGTCAACGCGTCGGAGGAAACTTTGGAGGCGGAAGTGGAGGCGGACTATGACTTCGGTTCGCTCACGCGCATCATCCGGTTGGAGGGCGAGCCGGGAGATTACAACACCATCGACGAGCCCGATAAGATCGCCCCGCAGGAGATCGCGCCCTCGTCGCCCCGTTCGGTTCAGCTCTCTCCCCGCAGTTTCAGCGTGTTGGTTTTCCGGAAATGAGCGGCGGAGACGGAGTGATCATAAAAATGTAACAAGAAAAAAGAGGAGAGAATGATGAAGAAACAATTTTGGGTTTTGGGCGCAGCACTCGTGTTTGCGTTCGCGGGAGTGTGTGCGGGATGCAATCGGGAGGACAACGTGAAAGAGAAAGTTTTGAGGGAACTGCCCGAGGATTTCAAGTATGAGACGGACTATGACGCCCACACCGTGGACTACACGGACAGCGAGGGCAAGGACATCTCCCTTTATGGGCAGCTCTGGGCGCCCAAGGATGAGGGGAAGTATCCCGCGATCATTCTGAGCCACGGCTTCAACGGCCATTATCGCGATTTTCCCACCGAGTGCGAGGCATTTGCCGCGCGCGGGTATGTGTGCTACACCTTTGATTTTTGCGGCGCACAGGCGAACGGCATGAGCGAGGGCAGAACGGCCGCCGAATATACGCCGTTTACGATGAAAGAGGACCTTTGCGCCGCGGTCGAAAATGTCTCCAAACTTCCCAATGTAGACAGCTCGCAGATCTTCCTCTTCGGCGGAAGTCAGGGCGGGTTCGTGACGGCGCTCACGGCGGCGGACGAGGCGCTTAAAGATCGCATTGCGGCCATCGCCATGTACTTCCCCGCGTTCAACATCCCCGACGATTGGCGGGGCAAGCCCGAGCAGGATACGCCGCTCATGGGCTATTCCATCGGCGCGAAGTTCATCCAATCGGTGCAGGAGCTGGATCCGTTTGCCGTGATCGGGGACTTTAAAAAGGATGTGTGCATCGTTTGGGGGGATCAGGATGCGCTCGTCGCCCGCAAGTATATCGACAATGCGGTGACGGCTTACGGCAGCGCGCGCGTTGACCTCACCGTCATCCCCGGCGCGGGGCACGGATTCGGCGGATCGGCGCTCACGACGGCGGTGGAAAAGGTGCTCAAATTCTTCGAGGCACATACATACGAATCATAGACCTTTGGGATTTTAGCCGAAAAGCAGCAAGCCCGTTGGGGCGGCAGAGTTCTCTTTGCCGCCCCTTTTTGTTTGCTCGATTTTTGACTGCCAAAAATTCCGAATGATGGCACCATGCCCGCTTTCGTGCGGCTTTTTTCGGACATGGGTGGGGGAAATTCTGCCGCAAGGCATAAAAACCCTCTTCGCTCCAAACAATAGAATCGAGGCAGACTCTTTCCCGCCCGAGAGAGGAGGTATCCCCACTCCATGTCCGAAAGCGACATTCAAATGCGGACACGGTAGGGGGGAATTGCTTTTGTGGCCCAAAAATGTATAAAAAGTGAATACAATTTATAAAGAAATGTCAAATGCGGTTCACAAAATAAACAAGATGTAAGTTTGAAAACATCATAATATTTTTGAATAATTATAATATATTTATCATTTTACATACCATTTCTGAGGTCAAAGTCGATTTTTTTCCAATAATACGATGATTTAGTTGCAAAAAATCGGGGAAAATGCTATAATGTGCGTGCAATTCTAATATTGGTGGATTGCGTTGTACAGACAACTTTTATGCAATTTGTGCAAATGCGTTTGCACGGAAAAAAAGCGGCTTTGGCCGTAAATGCAAGGAGATGCTGTTATGAAGAAGAAATGGTGGATCGCAATCACGTTGCTCATAGTGGGGCTCGTGATGTCGTTCGGCTTCGGTTGCGACGGATACGTCTATGAGACCGAAAAGTACACCGTCACTTTCATGAACGGTGAAGAGACTGTGTCCTCAAAAGAATACGGGTTGGGAGAGACCGTAGAGTTCCCGGAGGATCCCGTCCGCATGCCGGATGAAGAGTACGAATATTCTTTCCTCGGTTGGACGATGGAGGAAGATTCCAAGGAGTATATCACGGCGCACATCGTCGAAGCCGATGTGACGTTTTATGCCGCCTATTCCAAGACGGCGCTGTCCACAGGGGATAAAAAGGTATATATCGTTACCTTCCGGGATAGCCAAACCGGGCTTCCCATCCTCGTAGACGGCGAGCCCTACCAGAAGATCGAGGAGGGCGGAACTCCCAAATATCCCGAAGCGCCCGATCACACGGATACGTATTGGACGTTCTCCGATTGGAGCGAGCCCATCGGCTCCATCATCACGGCGCGTACGGAGATCGTTGCGCTCTATGAACGCACGATCTTCCCCATCTATGCGTTTTATCTCGACGACAAGGTGAAAGAGATCGGGCAGGCGCGCTATGGCGAAGTCTACAAGCTCAACGACACGGGCGTCGCGGGCATCGACCCTGCATTCGCCTTTGAAAATTGGTATTGGAGCAAGGATGATACCACTGCCATCACCTCCTTTACGGTGACGGACGGCTCGGAAGTGGCGAGCGGCATCTCCACGCTCTCGGAGCGGGAGGTGGACGGTCAGCTCCGCAAGGGCGTGTTCGTCTATGCAAAATACGGCCTGAGCGTCGGCGGCGAGCATCCGCAGTTGCGCCTCGGCGGCACGTTGACATACGGCGGAAACGGCTATGCCTACATCCCCAACCTCACCTATCCGGAGGGGCTGGTCTATACTTATGAATGGAATGTCCAATTCAACGGACAGACGTATGATTTCGGCGGCGACGCGCACAACGAAAACCGCTTCGATCTCAAAAACGCCGGCGTCTACACGGTCGAGTGCGTTCTCACCGCTTCTTACGGCAACGGCCTGCTCACGACGAGCAAGACCTACCGCTGGTTCGGCAACAACGCGGAGGGCGTGGTCGCTAACATCGAGGTCAGCAAGGCTTCGTTGACGCTCTCGGCTGCCATCGGGCAGGATAGCCTCGTCTATGGGCAGGGTACCCCCGAGAATTCCGTGACGGGCACGGGATTCCAATACGGAGAGAGCGCAGATGTGCTCGATCTTACCTATGAATACACCAATACGACCCTCGGCAAGGTGCTTGGCACGGAATATCCCGTCGACAAGCCGCCCGTGGGCGATTATGAAGTGCGCGTGATCGTTGCCGACCCCGCGAACTACAACATCACCAACCGCGACGAAAAGGGCTATCTCACGGCGGAGGGCGCGCAGATCGTCAACCAATTCAACGTGACGAAGAAGCAGCTCACCGTCTCCCTCACCGTACCGGATATGGGATACGGCGAGGCGTTCCTGCCCGCGCCTGCCTTTGAGGGGTTTGAATACGAAGAGGGGGCCGAGGTGCTCGGCGCTCCCACTTACACCGTGGGCGAGACCGTTTACAGCGGGCAGCATCTTCCCGCCGGCGACAACCAGACGGCAACGCTGAGATACAACGAATACGAAAGCTATGCGGTGCAGAACTACCGCATCGTTTACGCAGGGGACGGGAAAGACACTTTCAACATCGCCTTGCGCAATTACAAGATCGAGCTCGTCGTGCACGACAATATCACATACGGCGAGATCCCCGAGGACGGCTACTATCACTTCCGCCTCGTGAATGTCCTCGATGAGGACGCCGAGGACTTCGACGTCAACTACCGTCTGCTTCGCGACAAGTATACTTTCACCGACGACAAGACCTACTTCGCCGTCGCGGAGTATACCGTGTCCGCGAACGTGAGCAAATCCAATGCAAACTATGCGCTCGAAGAGGAGATCCAAACGGTGACGTTCAACGTCATCCCGCGGGATCTCACGGTGACCGTCAACGTGGAGGATTTCATTTACGGCGAATCCCCCGCGCCGTCGCTCGCATTCGAGGGCTTTGCGGAGGGCGAGGGCGAAGAGGTCCTCAACATTCCCAAGGAAGCCGGCAATCTGTATCTCTATAAAAAAGACGGGCAAACGCACACCGGGCGTTACAGCGTGGGCGATTACACCGTTTGCGCGCGCTACATCTCGCAGGTCAGAAAATCGAGCAACGACAACTACACGCTCATCTACCCCGAGACTGCTTTCAGCGTGGCGAAGAAAGAAGTCAAGGCCAAGCCGCAGCTCGCGTTGACGGAGCTCACCTATGGCCAGGCGCCCCAGGGTTCGAGAAACAGCGCCTACTACAACGGCATCCAATTTGCGGGATTTGCATACAACCAAACCGCAAACAACGTATTCTCCACGGCGAAAATCACCTATCGCACGGCGGAGGGGAAGCCCATGTCCGCAGATGACGTGTTCCACGTCGGTAGCTATATTGCCTCCGTCGAGGGCGAGGCAGATAATTACTACCTCACCGTTGAGGAGCAGACCTTTACGGTCGCACCCAAGAAGCTCACCGTCTCGTTTGACGTTGCGGACATCGTTTATGGGCAAACGCCCAAATATACCCTCGTGATCACGGGCATGGAGCATGGCGACGATGTCTCCCTGCTCGGCAAGGAAACCGTGACCTATGACGGCGCAACCAACTCCAAGGGCTATTATGTGGCGGGCACGCACACGGCGGCCGTCTCCGGCCTCGGCCATGCGGACTATGCGCTCGATCCCATTTCCTGCCAATTCGAGGTTGCGAAGAAAGCAATTTCGCTCACCGTGTCCGTGGATGATTTCACCTATGGCGACACCTATCGGCAGCCCACGCCCGTCACGGAGGACCTCGTGGAGGGCGACACCCTTGCCGATCTCACCGAGCTCACTTACACGATCTCGGGCAAGAAGTATGCCACCGACTATCAAACGAAGCAGGGGCTCTTCCATGCCGATGTATACACGCTCACCGTTTCCGGCTTTGCGGATGCGGCCAACTATGAAGTGCAGGTAAACGGCAAGGCCGCAAGCGAGATCACCGCGGACTTCACGGTCAGCCCCAAAACGATCACGCCCGTGTTCTCCGTGGCCGATATCACCTATGGCGAACAACCCGTTCCGCAGCTCTCCTTTGCGGACATGGTACCCGGCGATGACATGAGCCTTCTCGGAACGGCCCAGTATCGGTACGACGGTTCGATGAGCAAAGGCGGCTTCTATGAGGTCGGCGAGCACAAGGCGACCGTCAGCGGGCTCGGCCACAACGACTATACGTTCGGCGCCATCCAAGCCTCTTTCCAAGTGCAAAAGAAAGGGCTCACGGTGACCGTCACGCTCAACGAGGACTCCATTGTTTACGGCACGCAGCCCGGCTACACGCTCTCCTATGATGCGTTTGTGGGCGACGAGCAGGCCGAGCTCACCAAGGCTATCCGCGTCGTCTATGGCGAGGCGCAGAGCGATGGCGTGGGCCTCTTTGTGGGCAGCTATCAAACCAAGGTGCTCGGGCTCGAAAGTTTAACAAACTATGCGGTGGACTATCAAAATGCCACGCTCAACGTGACCCGCGCGGCCCTGCAAGATGTCACCGACCCCGCGGCGCAGAGCGGCACTTACGGCGACAATTTCAATTGGCAGGGGTTCAGCGCGACGGGCGTCAATGGGGACGTGATCACGATCACCTATTCCTACAAGGTTGAGGGTTACACGGATACCGGCAGCGTTCTCTCCGGCATCAGAGAGGCGGGCAAATACACCGTGACGTATGCCATTGCCGTGACGCATGGCAGTCAGGACGCGCGCTCCAACTACACTTTGAACGGCGTCGACCTTGAAAAGGTGGCCGACAGGAGGACCTTTACGATCACGATTGCGAAAGCGACCGTCGAGTTGCCCGCAGAGGTCGCGAGCAAGGTCTATAACGGCGAAAAGCAGACAGCCGACGTCTCCGGCGCGGCCCATTATACCGTCGAGAAAAACGAGGGCGGCGAGGATGCAGGAACGTATGACGTCATCTTTAAGCTCACCGATGCGCGCAACTATAAATGGAATACGTCGGGTGCCGAGAGTGCCGAATTCAAGCGCACTTTCGAGATCACCAAGAAGTCGTTTACCATCAGAAGGACGGAATCGCGCACACTTGGCCGTACGTGGGAATTTACTCCCGTAATTGAGGAGCCTTTCACCTTTGTGGGAACGCTCGTTCTTTTCAATCAACAGGAAGGGCAATATACGAACAACGGCAACGCGTTGGCAAGTGACCGCTTCAAATGGAAGGAAGGCAGTTACCGCATTACAAAGGGCGATAAGGACGTTACAAACAACTTTACTCTTACATTTGCACTCAATATTACCATCACGAACTTTCAACTCGATATTGAAATTTCGGGGAATGAGTTCACTTACGATGGGACGGCGCATAAGGTTCAATTTACGGTAACGGGAGAAAAAGAGAAACAATATGCAGAGAGCGATTTCAAAGTTGAATTTGCAGACGATGTCGATGGGGAATATGTGGATGCATATTCTTTCACAAATGTAAAAGATAGCAAAAATATTTTCTATCGTCTCACGATTACAAATGAAGAATCTCAAGAATTTGACCCCTTCTTGGGTGAATTTGAAGTTAAGATCTCGCCGAAGCCCCTTGCGCGGCCCACGCAGGATGAGAAGTCGTTCACCTACAATACATCTCCGCAAACTTTTGCGCCTAAGGGATTCGACGAGGATACCATGTCCGCGAGCGATGTGGAGCAAACGACCGCCGGACACCATAATGTCACCATCTCTTTGAAGGATAAGGAGAACTATATTTGGGCAAGCGGCGGCACCGAAGATTTCACGTTGGATTTCTATATTGCCAAACAGGCAGTGGAGCTTCCCACGCTTGCATCCAAGCAGTATAATGCCGCGATGCAAACGGCGGATGACCCGAAAAATGCGCTCTATACCGTTAAGACCAATAACGGCGGAAAGGACGTTGGTAAGTATAATGTCGTATTCACACTCAAAGATAGCAGCAACTATCGTTGGAGCAACGATACCGATGAGGGCAACAAGACAGATTACACGGCTAAGTTTGAGATCACGCAAGCGCCGCTCACCGTGAAAAATCCGTATGCGGGTGGATTGAGCCACTCCTATACCGGCGGCAATCAATGGCAAGGCATTGAGACTTCTTCTAATATCACGGGGTTGCAGGGTACGGATACCGCCGCTTTCAAGTATGGCAACAGCGGCGTGGCCAATGCCGATTCGCTCAGCTTTATCAATGCTGCCACCTACACGGTCACCTTTGCGGTCGAGCTCAAAAACGGCGCTGAGGACGTTGCGAAAAACTACAAAATCACCTATCAAGACGGGACGACATACACCGTCGAGATCACCAAGGCTGATATCACGTGGACAATCGCAACTTCGGAGCACACCTATAATGCCGAGCTTCAAGGCTATACGGAGGCAGAGGTCAAGGCCGCTATTCAGCAGCAACTCAAAGAAACACTTGCGAGTGCGACCGACACTCTGACCGTTGCGCTTTTCGAGACTTCCGCATGGCAGTATACGAACGCCAATGAGTATACGGTCAAGTTCAAGGTTACGGGCGCAAACTTTGTTGAAAAGACCGTCACATACACCGTCATGATTGCCAAGGCGGAGTATAACGTGACGAAATCGGAGGAGAATACCTTCACCTACAACGGCGGTGCGCAAGGCAACGGGATCACGTTCACGGGCGTCGGCACGGAGAACAACAAAGAGCCCGCGGGCGCAAGCGTCAAGTACTCCCATGAGAGCAAATCGGGCAATACCATGTCCGCGCTTGGCCTCATCAATGCGGATAAGTACACCGTCACTTACACCATCACGGGCAACAACAATTACATTGACAAGACCGATACCTTCACCGTCACGATCAATCGGGCGGAGGCCGTCATTTCCATTGCGGGCGAAGGGGACAGAACCTACACCTACACCGGCGAGGAGCAGACAGTAGAAAAGGGCGCCACGCTGAATCACAGCGAGACGACGCTCTCGTATTCCGATAACAAATTCACGACGGTGGCAGAGGGCAAGGCATTGCAGGTTAAAGTTACGGCCGCTCAAACGCAGAATTATAATGCTGCCGAGGCGACGTTCACCATCACCGTCAACAAGGCGAAGTCCGTGATTACAACGGATGCCATCGAGAAAACGTTTCCGTATGACGGGAATTCGCATACAATCAATGCGGTGCTGAACCACAGCGAAAAGTCGCTTTCTTACACCAGGCAGACATTCAAAGATGTTGCCGACAGTGGGGAAGTGACGATTTCGGTGGACGAGAGCGACAACTATACGAGCGCACAGACGACGATTACGATCACCATCACTCCGAAGGCGGTCACTGTCACGCTGCCGAATTTCAAGGCGAACAATGAAAACCGTGATCTCACCTATGATGGCAAAGAATTCCATCTCTCGCTCGATGTTCCCGAGGGTGTTTTCGAAGCCGATAAGGTCGACTTCTTCACCTATACTACCGGCAGCGAATATTGCACCGTTACGAATGCCAACGAGGACGGCTACACCATCTATGTCAGCGTAACCAATCCGAATTACGAAGTCACATTTGGCGATGGCTTTGCTGAGGCAGACGGTCAGTATTCTTACACTGTCACGATTGCCAAGCTCTATCTTGCTAAGCCGACGGAAAATACAGAGACATTCCGCTATGCTGATGGCGAAACATTAACTTATACCCCGCAAGGTTTCGAATCAAAATGGATGGATATCTCGGGGAATGAGCAAAGCACTGTGGGGACACACGAAGTAACAGTCACCCTAAAAGATAGCATAAATCTTGGGTGGAAAGATGGATCAACAGCCACGGAAAGTGTTCGCTTTGAGTTCATGATCAATAAAGCCCTGTTGACAAAGCCCACCGCGTCAATTACAGAGGGAAGTACGGTCACTTATCGGCCCGATGGCTATGACGTTATTCTCACAGGATATGAGGGCAACGAGAACAAGATTTCCTATACCATTACCGGCAATTCGTTGAAATTGGAGAATGCGGGTAGCTATACGATCACTTTCGCGATTACGGAGCCCGGCAATTATGAGTGGGCGGAAGGTGGGGCCGAAGAGGTCGAGGTTACCTTCATCATCAACAAGGCGACGTTGGATAGGTTGCCCGATGAAGTTAAGGGCGAACTTGATGAGCAAGTCAATGGGTATCATAAGACGCTTAAAGATATCACCCCGCCGAAAGGGTTTTATTGGGTAGATTCCAATACGCCCTTAACACTTGAATCACATAGTTATGCGGCATATTATAATCCGGATCCTAATCGCAATAATTATGTAGATTTTGGGACCACGGTTACCTTTACGACTCGCAAGGAAAAGGTAACGATTGAATACAATGCGAAGTCGATTGAAGGTAATTTGGGCGAAGTAAACAATGATTTCTTGAAGAAGTCGTTTACGATCAAGGGTGAAGACGGCAGAGAGTTAAGTGCAGAGGAGTTGGCTTTGATCACTGCAACCATTGACGGTGTTGAGTACATGATTGGTAGCACCTATTTGGCCACAGTGAATTTCAGTGCGTCGAACAATTATTTCACGCTGGACGGCACGACCGGATGGGACGATATTTTAGTCAAGATCAAATCGGTTTGGATCGGTTCCGGAACGATTGGAGCTTATAACAATGAGGAGCTCTATACCATTGAGGAAGCGCTCAATGAGGCGGAGAGCGGCAAAATTGTGGTTGTTGAGTATAACACGAGTTTTGCCTCTACCGAGATTGCAACCCGTGCGGGCTATACTTCGTTGGCAAACGCCTACAATGTCCGCGGTACTTTGCTCGTGCCTTATGGAAAGCAGGCAAATGGTTCCGATTTCTTGGAGGTAAAAGATGGGGGAATGTATGGGTCCGCTACAACTTCGACCGCATCTAATCGTGCAAGTATAAATGTAGCAACAAAGTCTAACGCTTGGCCTAATCACACTGCTGGATATTCAACTCTAATTCTTCCCAATAAAACTAATCTGACCGTTAAAGGTAGTTTAATTGTCAATGCTGTTCTCACTATGCTTGACGGGCCTTCGACCTATATTTATGGCGCATATTATGGGGAATTAGTCTTAAAGGAAGAGGCGGTAGTTACAATTCAAAGCAATGCGACCTTTGACTGCATGGGTTATACAAGTGGGGCAGGTAAGATAATTTCGGAAAGTGGCGCCAATGTTTATGAACCGATGAATATAAGCGGTTTTAAAGGTCATAATCCCACTTTGGCCGTATGCAATGAGACTTTCCCTTTGAATCAATTCACTTTAGCGCATATAGGATGCGAGATGGTCTTGAATTCAGGGGCCTCCTATAAGGGTCGTGCATATATCCAAATTAACATCTCGAGCGGCTTCTCTTTCGTTAAGACAGTAAATTTGCTTGGTAATACTTCGAGCTACTTTATCCAACTTGGAGCGAGTGCCGTATGTACGAAGTTGATTAACATTAAGACGGGCGAGATTAGGTTTATATTTAATGGAAATACCACCATAAATAATCTTGAGATATTAAATCAATCCGTTCCCGTGATGGGTTCGATCAATATTTCAACTGCGAATCGTCAAATTCCGATTGCTGGTCATTTCTATTTTGATATTCAATCTGGAACTTTGACAATTCCGAGCAGTGTACAACTTAAACTTCTTCCTGGAGCGCAAATGTATGTTGCAGAGGGCGCTGCCGTTGATGTTCAGGGAGGGATATACGCATATGGGCAGAAAAATGTTTCTTTCTCTGAAGGCTACTCATCGTTTAAGGATGGGAATAGGACATACCCTTCAAGTGTAAAAGAATGCTATAAGACAATTCCCACGCTCCAATATAACAATACAACTGCTGCCAAAATAATAGTAGATGGAACTTTGAAGCTTTCGAAGATTTTTGGAGTAGAAGTCTATAGTAACAAGAACGGAAAGCTCAAGATTACAACAACGCCGACAACTTGTAATATTCTTGAGGACGATACGCCAGGGTCCGAGCCCATAACATATCGAGTGTATTTTAAGAGTTCGGGTATAAATAGTGATGGAGTGGTTATCCCTCTTGGTTCTGGCAATTGGGAATACAATGGAAGTCGGTGGATAGGAGAAAATTATTATCAAATTATTTATAACGCAAATGGTGGTGAATTAAAGGGCGAAGAATCCGATCTGCATGCACCCGGTGTGATTGGAGAGGACACGATCACCACATCTGATCCCACCCGTGATTATTATACTTTCACAGGTTGGTATTTCGACCAACAATGCACGCAGAAAGTCGGACAGATCTCGAAGTCAGCGACAGTTGGAGACGTGATTACTGTTTTTGCCGGTTGGGAAATAGTGAAATATGGCATTGTATTTAAAACAAATGCAAACGATTTTGAGGAAGCAGAAATCCAATTGCCGGAAGTTGAGCAATGGTTTGTAGAGCAGACTGTTCAATTACCGCAACCCACATGGAATTCGGAGGCATCGCCCGATTTGGTGTTTAGCGGTTGGTGGATTTATAATGATTACACAGGAGAAATCTTAGAGATTACAGATGATAATATCGATCTATTAACCATTTTGGACGGAAAAATCGTCATATACGGTAAATTTAGATTTATGAATCAAATTACAGTGCGCTTTGACTTGGGCGATCAATACACGGAAGAGATAACAGGAGTGCCCACAGGTGGGATTGCCGATATACGTGATAATTTCAGTTCTATTAGTGCTTTAGTGGATGAAGCAACGTCAGTGGTAAATAGCATTGATGATAATCAGCATCAGTATTACCTTGAAGGTTGGCAAGTAAAGACAAAGACAGGCGATTTCGTCTTTCTGAGTACTCTAACCGATTATGTGATTGGCGAAGACTTCTTGGACGATTCCAAGGCCCTTGTTCTCTATGCTAAATGGTCGCAGAAAGCAAAGATCAGCGTGGTGGCATTCAAAAATTCTGGGAATTTCATTACTACAGTTTATGTCGAATTAACACCTGACAACGAAGAAAAAATTACAATTAAAAGTCGCGGGGATACGACAGCAACGATTCTTTGGTATCGTCCGGACACAAAGATAACGTATACGCTCTCCAACGTTGGGACGGCTAATTCCGGCACTCGAAGCATTAGCGGATCGAGAGACAAGACTGATGACATTTCCGAATCGGGATATGGTACTTCTAATGGTTCGTTTTATATGCCTGGAGGTGGTAAGACAGTTAGTATAATTTGTAATGTGCAAGGCTCTTGTATCGTTGAAGGTACGCTTATAACCCTTGCTGACGGGACGCAGAAGAAAGTTGAAGATCTGCTTCCGACCGATCAAGTGCTTATGTTCAATCACGAGACCGGCAAGTACGAAGCATGTGCTCTGTGGTCGAATGTCCACGCGGGGAATGCGGCAGAATGGTTCACAATAACCTATCTCAAATTCTCCGATGGTACAGAGCTCGGAATCTATTATGAGCACGCGTTGTTCGATAAGACGCTCAACCGCTATGTCTACTTCAACGCGGAGAATCCCGCGGAGTATATCGGGCATAAGTTCGTCAAAGTTGAGAATGTGAACGGCGAGTATGTGAGTGGCGAAGTGACGCTTGTCGGCTTTGAGAACAGAGAAGAGTTTGTGCGGGTGTTCTCGCCTGTCTCCCTGTTCCATATGAATGTCGTCACGAACGGCTTGCTCTCCATGACGGCATGGCCGACGAACAGCGAAGGCTTTGAGAACTATTTCGCTTTCGATGAAGACATGAAGTATAACGAAGAGGCAATGCAGGCCGATATCGAGAAGTACGGTCTCTATACCTATGAGGACTTCAAGGATCTCATGACGGAAGATCTCTTCAATGCGTTGCCTTGGAAGTACTTTAAGATCGCAGTTGGCAAGGGCATGATGACGTGGGACGACATCCTCTACACCATCGAGTGGATTTACACGACAGGACAAATTGACCTCGGTTAAAATCTATTGCTCCACAACATGCCCCCTCCTTGGGGAGGGGGCAATGGGGGTGGGGAACTTCCCATCCAACGCGCGTCCGCATTTCAATTAAAAAACTCCACGCGGGCTTCCCCCCTCGAAAGAGAGGCTTCCCCCCTCGAAAGAGAGGCTTCCCCCCTCGAAAGAGAGGCTTCCACTCGAAAGAGTGGCTTAACCATCGAAAAGAGAGGTTTGCCCCTCGGAATGGGGGCAGTCAGATCCCTTAGTAGCAACAAAAGAATGGAAAAGGAGATAAAATGACATATTGCAATCACTGTAAGGCATCCTTTCAAGATAACAGGTCGCTTTGTCCGTATTGCGGCCGCCGCACGAGCACGCAGGCCGAGTTCGCCCGCGACCAAAACGAGGTGGTCCGCATCAAGGGCCTCTATAAAAAGTATTCCAAAAAAGCCAATTGGGCGGTGACGAACGTCTCGTTCAGCTGCTATGCGGGCGAGATCGTGGGCTTGATCGGCCACAACGGCGCGGGCAAATCTACCACGCTCAAATGTCTCGAAGGCATGCTGCCCTATGAACGCGGCGAGATCCTCATCAACGGCCACGACATCAAGCGCGAACCCATCGCCGCCAAGGCGAGCATGGGCTTCGTGACGGACAACCATGCCGTGTTCCTCAAAATGACGGGCATGCAGTATATCAACTTTATGGCCGATGTCTACAAAGTCCCCACCGAGTTGCGCCTCAAACGCCTGCAATCGTTGGAGAATGTCTTTCAATTGGGCAACGCCATCTATAATCTCGTCTCCTCCTATTCTCACGGCATGCGGCAGAAAGTGTGCATGATGGGCTCGCTCATCCATCACCCCAAGCTGTGGATCCTCGATGAGCCCATGACGGGCCTCGACCCCCGCACCATGCACGCGGTGCAGGAATTTATGCATCGTTACGCCGCCGCGGGCAACACCATCATTTTCTCCTCGCACGCGCTCAACACTGTCGCGCACCTGTGCGACCGCGTCGTACTCATCCGGAAAGGCCAACAGATCAACGACATCAACGTCAAACAGATCCTGATGACCAATCCCAATTTCGACTTTGAGGAGTACTTCTTACGCAATGAAAACTAATACGAAAATTTTGAGAGAGCGTTTTGAGAGGGTGGAGGGCTCCCGCAACAAGAGCGGCGTGCGCGACAGGCTGGATTGGTCGCTCGTGGGCGCGCTGTTGCGCAAACAGCGCGTGGAGCGGCGGTTTGGCTTCACCAAGGGCAACTTCGATGCCGTGGGCTTCATCTTGCGGCTCGCCCTTGTCGCCGTGTTTGTTGCAGTCTTTGTCATCTTCTTCGGGCGCTTCGCGGCAATTTACACCACCATCAAGACCAACAACGTGCCCGACGTGACGCAACGCCTCTATGAGCTGCTCGCCATTGCCTATATGTTTGTGCTCGTGCTCATGACGGTGAACAGCGTGACGGCGGTGGTGCGCGAGCTGTTCCTTGCCGACGACATCAAGATCTTCTCGGCAATGCCGGTGGGGGCCAAGACGCTCTTCGTCGCAAAGGTCGTCTCCATTTACCGCAGCCAGCTGCTGTTTGCGCTCGTGACGGTGCTTACCGTGAATATCTCGGTGGCGCTCGTGGTGCCGCAAGGGGTTTGGTTTTACATCATGACGGTTTTGCTGTGCCTGGTGCTGCCCCTCGTCTCGATTGCGATAGGCTCCCTGCTGGCGCTGCCGTTCTATGTCATCCGTCAATTTTTGCAGCCGCGCTTTGCGCTGCTCTTCATTGCGGTGACCCTGCTCGCCGCGGTTGCGTTTTGGCTGTATTCCATCGTTCTGACGGCGGTGAAAGAGCTCCTCCTCGGGGACGACTTGCGCTATTTCTTCAACGCGCAGGTCATGGAGACCATCCGCGTCACGGTGACGTGGCTGTATCCCGCAAACTGGATGGCCTGCTTCCTCTTGCGCCATGAGATGGTGCGCAGCAGCATCGGCATCGTGTTGGTGCTCGCGGTGTGCACGGCCGTCTCCATGCTCGTCATCCGCAGCATTCTCACGCGCGCCCTGCAAGCGCGCATCTCGGGCGACGAGAACTTCATCTATGCGCGGCAGGATGTCGCACCGTGCAGCTCCATCTTCGCGACGCTCTTCAAAAAGGAGTTCGTGCAGATCTTCCGCACCCCGTCGTACATGTTCTCCTATTTCTCCGTCGCGCTGTTGATGCCCCTCATGGTGTATTTCTGCATGGAAGTGGGGGCGTCGCTGCTGACGAAGCTCATCGGGATCAATTGCAACCTCGAACTTGCGCTCTTTTTGACGCTCCTCTTCTCCGCGCTCACGAATGTGTTCTGCTCGACGAATATCAGCCGCGAGGGCATGATGTTCTATTCCGTCAAGGCGCAGCCCATCACGCCCAAGCAAATTTTCATGACGAAGATCTTGTTCTGTGTGCTGGTCTCGGTGGCGTCGCAGCTCATCTCCGCGTTCGTGCTCGGTATCGCATCCTATGTGGCGTGGCCGACGGCGCTCTTCATCTTCGGGATCGGCTCGATTTTCAGCTTTGCGCAAATCTGCTTTGCCACGCGTTACGACTTCAACCACGCGCACTTTTCCACCGAGGACGACGGGGAGATCAAGGAATCCGGCAACACCGTTTCCACCATCATAGTCTTGGGCATGGTTATGGCCTTTTTGATCGGCGGCGCTGTTTTGATCGTCCGCATGATGATCGCGCTCCGTCTCAACGAGGTCGCGCAGTCGTTCGATTATCTCAGCTATGTTCTGGTGAGTGTGATAACCGTCGTCGTCGCCGTTTTGAGTTATCTCTATTTGATCACGCGACTCAATCAAAAATATTATGAGTTCAGCGGGGGAGGTCTGATGTGAGAAAAAATGTCATTGCACTGATGCTCGTGCTTCCTCTCTTGTTCGTGTTCGTCATCTTCACCGTGGGCAAAGTGGCGAGCCTCGGCGTGCTCATCTCCGTAACGGGGATCGAGATCATGGGCAAGCCCGAAAACAACACCGTGCGCCTCGACCTGTCCAAAGATGACCCCTATGAATTGGATGTCTCCGTCAAACCGGCCAATGCGAGCAACCGCGAATACGATTGCTATGTGGAGCCGCTCAGCGAATCGGATGGGGCCATCGCGGTCATGGACGGCAACAAGATCGTGCCCCGTTCGGTGGGAACGGCGCGGATCGTTGCGGAGAGCCGAGACGGTGCTTTCCGCGACAGCATCACCGTCGTCATCACGTCCTCCCTCCCTTACGATTTCCGCTTCGCGCTCTACCATGAATCGGACGCGGAACAGACCAATAATCTCGTCAAGGTGGATGAGGAGGGCGTCATCGTGCAGCGGGATCTGCCCCTCGTCACGGGGCTCTACCGGTACAGCACGACCATTCTTCCCTCCGGCTTTGCCTCGCCGCGGCTGGCGGCCGAGGAGGGCTTCGAGGATGAAGTCATCATCAACGAGTCCGCGGGGACGATCCTGCTCCCCTTTGGCGGGCAGGCCAAATTCACCGTCACCGTGCCCAAGGGCAACGGCGAGAACATCGAAAAGCATGTCGCGGTGGATGTCGTCAACTCGGACGACGCGAACATCCTCATCAACGGAAGTGCGGCGGAGCAGCGGTATGCCATCGGCCGCACGGGGGAGGAGACGGAGCTCTCGCCCGAGACCACCCTGTATGTGCAGACCAAGGAGGGGTATGAGATCGGGGAGAACGGCGTGCTCGTCACGGGAGCGACGGATGCGGACGGCGATCCCGTGCGCAATGTGTTGCAGTCCTCCATCGCCTCAAAAGTGACCAAGATCTCGGACGGCCGCTTTGCATGCAACATCACGTTCCGCGACACCTTTAATTATCAGACCATCACCTGCTCTGTCACCGCAACGGGTCCCAACGGCGACACCGCCGTGCAGACGGTCACCTTTGAATTTGCGGACATGTCTTTCTATGTCAGCACGGAGAGCAACAACCGTCGCTTGGAGGATGGCAGCGAACAGCTGCTCCTGCTCAACCGCGACTTCACTTTCTCCGTGGTCTCGGACATGGAGATGAGCGGCGTCATCTATCTCTGGGACGTCATAGACCACTCGGGCGTCACGCCCTCCACGGAGGATCCCTCCAATCCCGATTACGAGCAGACGAGGACGCTCATCCTCGACGATACCAATGGCGGGACCAATACCGACGGAAGCGTCTGCCGCGTGCGGGCGACCGGCGTCAATGTCTTGGTTCTCCGGGTGCGTGCGGGCTATGTGGACAGCAGGACGGGGCAAAAGATCCCCTATGCAAACGTTGCGCCCGTGCGCATCGCCGTGCCCGTCACGCAGGAGATGGATTCCATCCAGCTCACGCAGGCAGACAGCAAGATGCTCGCCATCGAGAGCAGCGCGGTCAACAGTCTCGGCAAACAGCTCACGGTCGCGGGCAACCGCTATGACACGACGGACGGAAAGCTCGAACTCGTGGAGAATTCCGCCTATGCAATCGATATCATTGCCTATGCCCGCGGGACAGGAGAGGACGACGCGGACAAGAAGATCATCGGCGCATCCAATTTCAACTATTATATTTACGATCCCGAGCATCCCGAAGCGGAGGAGCGTTCCAACTCCGTGGCGGAGATCACCGTCACCAACATCATCGACGACAAGGGCTCCGCAACGGGCCAGCGTGCGCTCGTGACCTTAAAGGGCTCGGGCGAGGTGACCATCGTCGTCGAATGGGACGGCAACGATAGCTTTAACTTGGGGTATGAAGTGGTCGACACGTACACTTTCAACGCGGTGAAAGACGCGGTGCAGGTAAGTTCCGGGCCGCAACTGTACGATGCAACTTCCCGCAATCTTCCCGTGGTGCTCGTCTCGGACATCATGCTCGGGACGGACGAAGCGGGCCGTGTGCTCTCGCAGGCCGCCCGCGGAGAGCTGTTGCAGACCATGCGCTCCACCTACAACACCGAGTATTACAAAAATCTCGGAACGCCCGATGCCGCGAATGTTCTCTATGCGTTGGAGTTCAAGGCGAGCCTCTATGGCAACGGATACAGCATCAATGCCGAATATCTCACCAACTTGAAAGACGGCAGCTCGGGCCGCGGCGTATATTTCAGAGGGCCGCTCGACTTTGTCGGGATCGGCGACCTCGCGACCGTTGCCGCGCAGGACAACGTCGTATTCCTCTGCCGCACAGACAATGTCACTCTCTTCAATGCAGTGCTGCTCGGCTGCAACGACAGCTCGCTCTATGACGTGGATGCGGATGGGAACCAACAGCTCAACCTCTCCCTCCTCAACGAGTGCGGCACCACGCTGGAAATCAATGCGGATGTCAACGTGATCAACTGCCGTATCCGCAATGGCCGCAATGTCGTGCGGGCTTACGGCGGCAACCGCGACGGCAACGGATACTTTATCGACGACAGAAACACGATAGGCTCGGTCGGCAGCGATGACCTCATCGAGGTGCGCATCGACGGCTGCATCCTCTCGCAGGGCAGAGAGTTCATCTTAAAGACGGGTGCCAACCGCGCGCTCCGCGCCTCCGAGAGCATGGGGACGGACAGCTTATCCCGCATGGAGCCCGATCTCTTGAAGTTTGTTGCGGAGGGGGAGAGCGAGAAGTATTTGCCGCAGACCAACGATTATCTCGACGATGAATACTTCATGAGCAGATATGTGCTCACCGACGTCACGCTCAAAGACAGCGTGTTGGAGACGAGCGGCCTCTTCACGATAGGCATGGAGTGCAATTTCTCGGGCATTGCCCTGTATCAGAATTCCGATTATCACGCGGAATTTTTCGAGAGCTGGTACGGAACGGGCGGCACCTCTTTCGCCTCGGTCATCCATTTGGTCGGCGATGTGCGGCTGTACGACTGGAAAGATACCAAGCTGATCGACAGCACCACGCTCATCTCCGTCAATGAATCCGTCGCAGGGGAGTATGCCGACTTTGCAAAGCTCTTGACGCTCGACCTTGCGGCCATGATCAAGAATACCTGTGATTCCGACCCGGCTTTCGGGAACATTCTTCTCAAACGGGGAGACAAGGAGTTCGTGCACGGAGGCATTGCCGTCTATGGCGGCGGAAAGAATTATGCCCAGCTCGACTTCTCCGAGCTCACGGCGGACAGACAGGAGGGATTGCACGAGTATTTGATCAACATCAGTGCAATCGGGAACGAGCTCGCGGACTACCTGCCGCGCGCGGCCGGGACGCAGGATTTCCGCTTCTATATGTACGGGGCCGACAGCCAAAAGAACAGTTACGATATCCAGACGGACCCCGCAACAAAAAAATACGAAGGCGTGAAAGCCGTCTCCGCATTTTAAAAGTCATGACAGTGAATTGTCAAACTAAGTGCAACAGGATTTGAGATTTTGTTCAAAGAGAAGTTGTGGAGTTTGGAAGAGAAGGA
>CANQJF010000018.1 GCA_947624225.1 uncultured Clostridia bacterium | reverse complement strand
AAGGGCATCGGCGACGGCAAGACGCGTGAGGACCACGCCGACACCATGAACCAGCTCTTCGCGGCATATGCCCGCGGCAAGGAGAGCAAGGAACTCTCGGCCATCCTCGGCGAGGCGGCGCTCTCCGAAGTGGATAAGCTCTATGCCAAGTTCGCGGAGGCGTTCGAGGAGCAGTATATCGCGCAGGGCTTCGAGACGGACAGGACCATCGAAGAGACGCTCGACCTCGGCTGGAAACTCTTAAAGATCTTGCCCAAGAGCGAGCTCAAACGTATCCGCACCGCGTATATCGAGAAATACATGAAGTGAGCCGCTTGACGGAAAACGGCCCACCCATGTCCGAAACAACCTCTCCGAAAATGCTCGCCGCCCCGTTTCCCGTTTGCGCTTCGGGAGAACGTTTTTCCCCTCATAGCGCGCCGAGGGCGAGCGTATCTTAAAAAAAATTATGGCAAGACTGAATGTAAATCCAACGCGCATGGAGCTCAAAAAGCTCAAAGCGCGCCTCTCCACGGCGGTGCGGGGGCACAAGCTCCTCAAAGACAAGTCCGACGAGATGGTGCGCCGCTTCACCGTGCTCCTCAAAGAGGATAAGCGTCTCCGCGACGAGGTGGAGGACGATCTGGCCGCCGCGCTCAAACAATTTGCGCTTGCGGGCGCCCTCACGCCGCCCTATGTGCAGGAGACGGCTTTCTCCATGCCCGCCTCCACGGTCGAGGCCGATTGCGGAACGGAGAGCGTCATGGGGGTGGACGTCCCCAAGATCTCCCTGCTCGCGGCAGAGACTTCCGCCGCGCTCCCGTATGCTTTCTCGGAGATCACGAGCGAGGCAGACGGTTCGGTGCGCATGGTCTCGGCGCTGCTCCCCAAGCTGTTGCACCTCGCCGAGATCGAAAAGGCGGTGCGGCTGCTCTCTTACGAGATCGAGCGCAACAAGCGCCGCGTCAACGCCTTGGAGTATGTCATGATCCCTCAGCTCGAAGAGACCATCAAGTACATCCGCGACAAGCTCGACGAGAACGAGCGCGCCTCCATCGTCCGCCTCATGAAAGTCAACGCCTCTTCCAACTGAATTATAAAATGTCAAAACGGGCGCCCCGAGCCGCAAGGTTCGGGGCGCCCTTTCATCCCGCGTCCATTCCGCGTCCATCCCGCGCTCTTGCATGCTTGGGCGCGCTTCTTCCCATGGGGGCATTTTTGGGTTAAGGGGACCTTTCGGTTTCGGATGCACGAATGCTTGCAAGGAATTGTGTGCGAACGCTTGCTTTTTCGGGCGGAAAGGGGTATAATGAAGTACAAACATTCGGGGCACACCCCCACGAGGCACAAATGGAAAAGGAATTCAGAACGGAGAGCGATTCAGTCGGCGAACTCTCCTTGGACAGCGCGGCCTACTATGGCATCCAGACGTTGCGCGCCAAGGAAAATTTCGAGATCACGGGCACGCGGCTGAGCACGGCTTTCATCCGGAACATCGTCATCATCAAAAAGGCGGCGGCCGACGTCAACAAGTCATACGGCCTGCTCGACGAAAAGAAAGCAGACGCCATCATCGAGGCGTGCAATGAGATCTTGCACGGCAAGCACCGGAGGGACTTCATCGTCGACGCCGTGCAGGGCGGCGCGGGGACCTCTGCAAACATGAACGTCAACGAGGTCATCGCGAACATCGCCATCGAGCGCCTCGGCGGCAAGAAAGGGGACTACTCCCTCATCAGCCCCAACGACGACGTCAACATGGAGCAATCCACCAACGACGTCATCCCCACGGCGGGCAAGCTCACCGTGCTCTCACTGGCGGCCGACCTCCTCACGGCGCTCGGGCACCTCTACACCGCCCTCATGAAAAAGGCGGAGGAGTTCGACGACATCCTCAAAATGGGGAGAACGCAGTTACAGGATGCCGTACCCATGCGGCTGGGGCAGGCGTTCCATGCCTTTGCCACCTCCATTGCGCGCTCCAAGAGCCGCATCGAGAACTCGCTCGACGAGATGCGCACGATCAACATGGGCGCCACGGCCATCGGCACCGCCATCAATGCCCGCGAGGCATATTTTACCCACATCACGGAGGAACTTTCCCGCCTCACGGGGGAAAAGCTGAGGCGCGCAGAGGATCTCTTCGACGGCACCCAGAACGTGGACGGCTTTGCGGCGGTCTCGGGAACGCTCAAAGCGCTTGCCGTCAACCTGTCCAAGATGTGCAACGATCTTCGGCTCATGTCGAGCGGTCCGCGCACGGGCCTCGGCGAGATCAGCCTGCCCGCCAAGCAAAACGGCTCCTCCATCATGCCGGGCAAGATCAACCCCGTCATCCCCGAGGTCGTCAACCAGGTGGCTTTCCTCGTCATCGGGCACGATGTCACGGTGACCATGGCGGCCGAGGCGGGGCAGCTGGAACTGAACGCGTTCGAGCCCGTCATCTTCTATCAGCTCTTCGAGTCGTTGCGCGCACTGACGGGCGCCGTCAAGACGCTCTCGGAGAACTGCATCGTGGGCATTGTCGCCAACCGGGAGCGCTGTGCCGAGTGGGTCAACCGCAGCGTGGGCATTGTCACGGCGCTCGACCCGTATATCGGCTACCGCAGGGCGGCGGAGATCGCCAAGGAATCGCTCAAAACGGGGGAACCCATCCGCTCCATTGTCTTGCGCGAGGGGCTCATGGACGAAAAGACGCTCGACGAAGTGCTGGATCCGCTCATGCTCACCGAGCCGTGCGGCGGCAGGTTTTGAACACCAAAATGAGGGCATAATCGCGGACATGGTACCGCCATTTTGCGTCTCATTAAAAAACTCGGGCCTCCTTTCGGCCCCTTTTTTATTGGAATATTCACGAAATTTGTTTTCTGTTGCCCCCTCCATGAGGGAGGAGCGGCGCATGAGCCCCCTCCATGGGAGGGGGGTAGGGGGGTGGGGTGGCAAATGAGCTCGTCAAGGAGCGCCCCTGTCATTTCGAGCCGATAAAGTTTGGCTTTCAACGAACGGCTCATCTGCGAGAAATCTTACTTTGACCAAGTGTGGCAGAGCGAAAATAAGGTAGAGATTTCTCGACTTCGCTCGAAATGACATAAAGAGCCCAGCCCCCTCCATGGGAGGGGGGTAGGGGGGTGGGGTGGCGACGATGTTCACGAAATTTGTTTTCTTACGATGTCATACCGAGAGCCCGTAACGGGCCCGAGTGTATCCCCTTGGTATAGCGCTCCCCCATGGCATAGAAAACAAATTTCCGTGACGGAAATGGGCGTTGACGCCTTAACGACTTTGGTCTCTCAATCGTTTCAACGGACACCAAGCCGACAGGGCTCGGCAAATTGGGTCGCCCACGCCCGAAATAAATTTGGGCTAAGGCAAGTAATCGAAAGGCCTACCCCCTTTGGGGGGAGGCTCTGCCTGCAAGGCGGTGGTGGGGGGGATTGGAGGACACCCCTTGTCATTCCGTCCGCCCGAGGCTTCTATTGTGGACCAAGGGCGACACGAGCGCTTTGCGCGAAGTAGCCGACGGAGTTTGATTTTCAACGAATTGCTTCTCCGCGAGGGAATCTTATTACGATTCGGCTCAAATGGTACGCAAATGCCATGCTCTTTGATTCGTTCTGCCTATGCTTGGTCGCATTAAGATTTCTCGCAGATGAACAGTTCGTTGAAAGCCAAACTTTATCGGCTCGAAATGACAGGCGTTCGGTATGACAGTGGAAACCCCAGCCCCCTCCATGGGAGGGGGGTAGGGGGGTGGGGTGGCGACCAAAGTATGGTCGAGACCTTACAGGGGCGACAAGAGCGACGGACTTCGTTTGGGGGGATACACTCGGGCTTTGCCCTCGGTATGACAGTGGAAACCCCAGCCCCCTCCATGGGAGGGGGGTAGGGGGGTGGGGTGGCGACCAAAGTATGGTCGAGACCTTACAGGGGCGACAAGAGTGTCGGACTTCGTTTTAGGGGATACACTCGGGCTTTGCCCTCGGTATGACAGTGGGAACCCCAATCCCCTCATCCGTCACGGCTTTGCCGTGGCACCTTCCCCAAGGGGGGAAGGCAAGTCTCCCTTTCTTTTTTCAAACGGGGGCAAAAAGTCGCGTGAAATCCTTGACAATGGATGGCGTGTGCGTGCGCGCGAGAGACTTCGTCAAAAAAGATGATTTTTTTGTAAAAATGTTGTCTCATACTCTTGACAATTGTATTAAAACATGGTATAGTGGTAAAAAAGGAAAGTTTCCCGAAAGGCGAAAAAGGAGGGGGGCTATGGCAAAACAACTTGGTCCGCTGGAAAAAAACCTGAAAATTTTGCGGTTTGAAAACAATTTGCGGCAGGCGGACGTCGCGGCGCAGCTGGGGATCTCCCAGCAGATGTACAGCCGTTACGAGAGCGGCACGGCGGCCGTCGATTCGGACATGCTCAGAAAACTGTGCCTGTTTTACGGCGTCTCCGCAGACTTCTTGCTCGGGCTGAACAACGGCAGGCAGCGCGAGGGGAGCCCGGAGATCGAGGAGATCGTGAACAAGGTGCTCTCCCGCATGCGCGAGGGAGAAGCACAGGGCGCGCAAAACGGGCTTCCGCCAAAGGGCAAACCGCCGCGGATGACGCGCGGGAACTGAACCTCGCGGCCAAGAACCTCGCGGCCAAGAACCCCGCGATTAAAAACCCCGCATGCCAAGAAGCAATGCGCCCAAAACGCTATGAGGGCAGAAAATGGCGCGGCCCGTGCGAGGCTTGCGCGTTCATACAGTGGATAAAATCTTAGCGATATAAGGAGAGAACATGCTACAAATCAAGTGTCTCAATTGCGGACATACGTTTAAGATCGACGAGAAGATCGAGAAACAAAAGGAATGCCCGTACTGCAAGGAGCTCTACTATTTGGATCCCGAGGATCGTGCGCGCAACATGGATCCTGCCGCCTATCAAAAGCTCAAAGACAAAGAGACGGCCTATTTTGCAGGGCTGGATAGGCTCAAAGACGAATATCGGAAGCAGTCCGACAGCACGCAATTGCTCTCGGTGCTCTCATCCGCTTTCACCGACCATTGGTATACGATGGAATTTTCCTCGTTGTATTGGACGTTCATAAAGGAAATGGTGGGGATCGCGCTCGAAAAGAAAGACGAGGCGACCCTGAACAAGCTCATTGCCGATATTTGGGATTACGATGACTTTTGCGAGGCGACCAAGCGGACTCCGCAAGAGGGGCCCCTGCTCGATACCATTGTGGCGACCTACCCCAATGAGGTCGTGAACGAAGCGCACGAGTGGCTGGAAATCGTCAGGAGAAAGAAAGGCAATGCCGCCAATTTCTCCCGCTTCCTCAATCCGCTCATCAACTTTATTACCGAGAAACAGGACAAGACGCTGGCAATCGGCGTTTTCTATGAGCTCGCCAAGAAAGATGGGGTCAAGGAGTCCGGGGAAGCCTATCTGAACGCGCTGTTCATGTCCAAAAAGGTCGCCTCCGATGTGTTCCCCGTGGGCAAGTTCGATGCCGGCGCGAGGATCTTTGTGCGCCGCGTGTTCAAATATTGCGGCAGCGCGCTCGCGGCGACCATCAAGACCTCCGATCTCTATCAAAATTACATAGCGGCCCGGCACAAGGCCAAGCGCAGAAACGGGATCGTTGCGGGCATCGCCTGTGCGGTCGCCGTCATTCTCGCCATCTCGGTGGGGATTTGGGGCAACAGCGTCAAGAAAGACAGCGTAGAGTTCCACATCTCCAAAGTTTTGGAGGTCACATATTCCGAGCAGCTCGACCTCTCGGAGTACTCGATCTCCTTTGAGAACAATTGGAACGAGGAGAAAACGGTGCCCATCACGGCGAGCATGCTCGAAGGCTATGACCCGGAAAAAGTGGGCACGCAGACCGTCACCTTGCGCTATGGCGGCCAGACGACGACCGTCACCGTGCAGGTGCTTCCCGCCATGCTGTCCACGCCCGCGGTCACCGCGGAGGGGAACAACGTCACATGGATATCGGTGCCCTTTGCGGCGGGCTACAAGGTTTACGTCAACGGCGCCGAGGTCCAAAAGGATGCTTTCCCGGCCGATCAGATCAGCTTCGATTTGAGCAACAGCGAGGAATACGGCGAGATCCGCGTGACCGTGCGCGCCATTGCCGCCACCGCCTCCGATCCCGGGATCGAACCCGATTCCGACAGTTTGAAATATCGGGACTCCGCGATCTCCGAGGCCGTCACCCTGATTAAGCTCAAAGCGCCCGACAACATCGAATACAAGGACGGCGTGCTCACGTGGGCGGCGGTGACGGGTGCCAAGCAGTATGAGGTCACCGTCAACGGAACGCAAAAGATGACGGAAACGCCCTCCTGCTCTGTCTCCCTCATCCGCGGCGAAAACGAGATCAAGATCGTCGCCAAGGGGGAAAAGGACGTCGTCGACGGCAAGACGGAGACCACGTTCTCCTATTCCCGCATCGAGCCCGTCACCACGCTCGTGTATCGGGAGGGGAAGATCACATGGTCGGGATACGGTTCCGACGCGAGCATGTTTGCCATCAAGGTAGACGATGTTCTGTGGAAAGATTCCGCGCTGAATTCTTTCAACGTGCAAGATTTCCTCGCCAAGCATGAGGCGGGCGTGCACAAGATCACCATCACGTGCAGCAACTCCACGGCGAGCATCGAGCCCTCTGCCGAGGCACACTTCTATGTCTGCATCGGCAACGTCATCCGCCGCGAGGGGGATTCGCTCGTCTGGGACGAGGTGGGCACCGACGCGGTGTATCTCGTGCAAGTCGGGACGACCGTTCCGCTCTCCATCGACAGGCCGACGATTGCGCTCTCCGAGCTCGCACCGCGGCTCGTTGCGGGCGAGAACGAAATTTTCGTCAGCGCGCGGACGGGGAACGCGCCCATCATCTGTGAATCGGTCGTGCTCAACAAGCTCTCGGGCCCGGAGATCGGCGTCCTCGGCGGCAACTGGGCGTTCAAGGATGGGGACAATTGGGTGTCCGCGTGCAACCCGCAGGACCGCTTCCTGCTCGACGGCGGCAATTGGGAGAATTCACTTCCCGCGCTCTCCACGCTGTCCGCGGGGGCGCACACCATCCGTGCAAAGAAGCTGGCGCAGGACGACTTCGAGATGGATTCGGAGGAAGTCACGCTGCACGTTTACATGCCCGCAGTGCCCGTGATCGCGGTGCGCAACGGGGAGATCGTGTGCGAGAATCCCGGCACCAATCTCGTGCTCGAACTCTATCAATCCTCGACGAGCGGGACGACGGGCACCAAGATCCAATCGCTTGCAGACATCAAGACGGCGGGGCTCTACTACATCCGCGCAAAGTTTGTCATGGCGGACGACGCCACGGGATACGACCTCATCGTCGATTCGGGTTTCTCCGAGCCCGTCACGGTCACAAAGTTGGAGGCGCCCCACATCTATTACGACGGCGGCGACCGCGTGACGACGGACTCCGAGGGCACCGTAAAATTCTATTATATGTATGAAGAGACCGAGCATGAGCTGAGCGGGGGCATCGTTGCCAACCTGCCCAAGGGCGTTTTCGAGATCTATGGCAGGCGCATCGCCGCGGCGGAGGGCGAGCTCACTTCGGAGAACACGCCCGCATCCCTTCGCGTCTCCGTGCTCAACCTCAACATCAAGCTCCACATCAATCGCGTGAACGCTACCTCCAACGAGCTCTATGCCTCTTTCGAGGGGTGCGAGGACATGGATGCCCTGTCCTTTACTTACACCATCAACTATTACAACGCGGAGGGGACGCTCATCGGGAGCAAGGCCGTTCCGTCGCCCGTCAACGCACAGGCCACCGGCAACGGCGGCTTCATCAAGAGCATCAACTTCATGAGCGGGATCGTGTTTGAACAGGGCTATTCGGAGGCGGACATCGATAAGGTGGAACTTGTCGTGACGCTCACGAGCGGCACAACCGAACAGAGTGCGGTGGGGCAGCACCTGACCGCAGAGATGAATATTTGAAAAAACTAAGGAAGGTATAATATGAAAAGAGTTTTGAAAGGTATGTTGGCATTGGCGTTTGCCGCAGTGTTCTGCATGGTGTTCTTTGCGGGCTGTGAGGACATGGGCGAAAGCAGTGTCTGGGGCGGCGAATCCGCCTATTCCGACGTGGATGTCACCGACCCCATCTATGGATTCATCAAGGAAGAGGATTACGACCCCGAGACGTTTGATTTGGAGAACGCCACGCAGTGGACGACGTTCGATGTGGACACCGAATATTTTGCCGTGATCAACTTTGTGGTCACCTCCCGCAAGGACAATGCGGGGCAGGGCCTTTTGAATGTGCAGATCAGCTTCGATAAGCTCGACGTGCTCCACGGGACGGTCGAGGACGTCAACACGGGTATCGTCTCGGAGCTGCCCGCTCCCGACGCAATGAGCGGCACCACCATCAAGACGACCAACCTCGCTTTCAAGATCCCCGCGCGAAGTGCCGCACCCAAGGAGGTCAACATCATCGTGAGCCTCAAACCCATCATGGTGGGGCAGTCGCACATCTCCATCCAATTTAAGCCCGAAGAGGATCAGAACAAGCAGACGCTCTTCCAGGTGCAGGGTAGCACGGGGCTCACCAAGAATCTGAGGATCGAGCCCGTCAAGATTTCCATGCCCGTGTTGGCTTTCAACGATGCGCTCAACGCCCTCACATGGAAGAATGTCAAGAACGCCGACTACTACTGCCTGTACGAAGCGGGTTCGCCCGATCCCCTTACCGACAACAACGGCGAGGTCATCTACATCCAGACGGGCGAAGTCTCTGTGGGCGGCGATATGTTCTATAAGATCAGCGACATCTTGCAGGGTGTGCACATGTTGCAGGTGCGTGCTTTCAGCAACAACCCCAACATCCAGGCCTCCGATTTCTCGGATATGTTACAAGTCACAATTTGGTAATAGGGGAAAATCTCTATGAAAATTTTTATGAAAATCCTGAAACCCGTGCTCCTTGCGGTCGTTATGATCGCCGCGCTTGCTTTCTTCGGCATTCGGAACATCAATTCGATGGTGGCGGCGGAGACAAAGAAGAGCAGCTACACGCGCACGTCGTTCGACTACTCCATCTCCTCGCCCAATGCCGAGCAGGTCGCTTCGTTCAGGAGCAACACGGCCGCAGTGAACCGCATCTTCCCGTTCTATGTGCTCTCCAACGCATTCGAGGGAGCCGATGACCTCTACCTCATGTTCTCGGACGACACCGCGGACAGCGAAATTTCCCTCTTCAACAAGGAGACGCTCGTGGCCGGCGAACTCGGCGGCACGGGTGCGGTGATCGACGGGGAAGCGGCGCGCCGTTTAGGTGCGGAGGTGGGCGACAGCATCTCGTTCGTCCTCTTGGGAGAATCCATTTCCGTGCAGGTGAGCGCGATCTGTTTGCCCGCCAATTACAGCGTCTTTACCGACGGCTTGGTGCAGGTGAGTTACAGCGATGTCCGCGCCGTCTATCAGCCGGCGGCATACAGCATGGCATTCATCGAGGCAAACGACGAGGCGGCACTTGTCGCCTCCCTCGCGGACTATGTGGGCGAGGGCAACGTCGTGCATACCTATGAGAGCTATGTGCGGGATGTTTGCGGACAGAAGCCGCCCTACCAGTCGCAGGAGGAATACGAGGCGTCCTGTCACGAGAAGTATGACGCATACCGCGAGGAGATCCTTGAAGCCGCAAAGCGCGGGGGCAATCAGAGCACGTCCAAGGCCGCGGCCTATGCGCTCATCAAGGACTCGGTGGAGAAAACCGAGCGCACGGTGGAGACGGAACGCAACTATGCCGCCATTGCCTCCATTGCGCTGTTCTTCCTCATCAGCGTGCTGTTCATCGTCGTCAACAGACGGGATGACAAGCAGAGCCGCGACAACGGCATGACGTTCGGCGCCATGTACGGCAAAAATGCGGCGCTGTATTTCTTGACCGCACTCGTCACGGCGGCGGCCGTATTCGGCATCCTGTTCTTTTACGGGAGGAACACCTACTTCCCGGCGCAGAGCCTCACCGCGGCGCTTTGGTTCTCCGTTCCCGTCGTCATCTCGGGCGTTCTCGTCCTCCTGTTTGCGCTCATCTACTTTGCCATCTTCTACCGGAACTTCGTGGGCGGCGGCAAAACGCCCTCCGCGGGAGGCGGCGGAAAGAGTGCTGCAACCGGCGGCGGAGTAAAGGGGAATGTCATGGGCGAAGCGGCTCCCGTCGTCGGCGCGCAAAACGTGCAAAACGTGCCGCAGGGCACTTCGAGCCGCGTAGGCGCGCAAAATGTGCAAAACGTGCCGCAGGGCACTTCGAGCCGTATCGCGCAACCGTCCGCAGCGCAGCCCTCGCAATCCAATCCATGGCAGGCCGCTCCCCAACCGGCCAAGCCCGTTTCCCCGCAACAGCCCGCAGGGGAGTCTTATTCCCAACGGTCGAGCGAACCTTATTCCCAACGGAAAGTGAGGGAGCCCTATCCGCAGGAGCCCGCAAGGGGAGAGGAGCCCTATTTGCAGGATCCTTTCCGGTACGTGCCCAAAGATCCCTATTCCCTCAATTCTCCGCAAGGAGATGACGGCACGCGGCCAAACGGCGGCAGTCGGCTCGACAGATGAGCCCTCAAACAATGCGTGCAAAGTCCGGGGTGCCCTTTCTCGTGCGGCTGAGGACGTATGGGTGGCATTTCTTGATCTCGGCCGTCGTCCTCGCCGTCAACGCGCTGCTCTTTCTATTCGTGGCGGAACATATGTGCATTGCATGCACCGAGGTGCGGAGGGCGAGCGCGGCGCCGTGCAACGAGGTCGTCTTTTCGGAGCTCCCCACGGCGTCCGACACCTTTTATTACCTCAACCAAATGCACCTCGTGGGCGCGCGGCAGACGCAGGTGGACTGTGATATTCTGATGGCGGACCCCGCCACGGACTATGGGATGAACGCCATCTCCTTTGGCGGGAACCTCGCAGCGGGGGAGTGCGCCGTCAGCCGCAATTTGGCCGAGGCATACGGCCTCGCGCTCGGAGACGAAGTCAAGGCCCTCCAAACGGACATGGTATACCGTGTTGCCGCCTATCTGCCCGCGCAGACGGGGTTAGACCGCAAGGCCGGGCGCGCGGGGATCGTCGTCGTCTCCTATGCGGAGGAGATGCTCAAATTCAAGTATTCCTATGTCTCTTTTGCGCTCAACGGCGACGAATACGCGGGGATGACCGCGCACGCCTACCTGCCCGATTGGGGGAGGGAGGGGATGATCTCTCTCCTGACGGATGCGGCCGTCTGCATTCTGGCCTTTCTCGCCTGCACGGCGCTGGGGGACTACTTTCTCTTCCGTCTCACCGCGCGGCATTCGGATTTCCACGCCTTTGCCGTCATGGGGATGGGGCAGGGGAGGCTGTTCGGGCAAATTTTCGGGGAGAACTTCTTAAAATATCTCCTCCCGCTTCTTTTGGCCGTCGGTCTCTTCGCAATGAACTTAAAGTGTTATGGCATCATGTACGCCCTACCCATGTCCGCGTTTGCGGCCCTTGCGGCGGGTTTGGTGCTCCTGTATTCATGGTATCTTACAAGGAGAAGTTTTTATGGCGGAGCAAAAAAACGCACTCGTCGTCGCGCGTGACCTCGTGATCGGGATCCGCAGGGATTCCTATGAAAAGAAGAACGCGCAGCAGGAAAATGCCGCGGCGGGCGTGGACGACGAGGACAGATTTCAGATCGAATACGGCTCCTTTGCGATCTATCCCCACGATTTCGTGTTGGTCACGGGGGCGAACGGCAGCGGCAAGTCCACGTTTTTGCACCTCTTCCATCCGCAGAGCGAGGGATACTTCCGCCGCAGGGCGGGCACCCTCTGCTACCGCGCGTTTTCGGAGGAAGATCTGCTCTCCTGTGACAATGCCGACGAGCTCTCCCGCCTCAACCGCATGGTCGCCTTTGTCGGGCAGGAGGAGAACTTCTGGACGGGCGCCTCGGCCCATTCGTATATCTATGACGTCTGCCGGCTCGCGCTCAAAGACTTCCCGGACAAAAAGGCTCGCTTGGGCCGGGTGGACGACCTCGTTAAAATGTATTTTGAAGCCTACCTCAAACGCAGTTTCAAGTGCGAATACGAGGTATTCCGCAAGAAGAAAGCGCGCAGTTGGAGCGGCGGGCAGAAGAAGATGATCAACATCCTCGCCGGCATCATCAAGGTGCAGGTGTGCGGGCTCAAACTCATCCTCATGGATGAACCGCTCAACAACTTAGACCGCGACAACAAGGCCATTTTAAATCAACTGTTAAAGAGGTTGCGCGAGGAGGCCGACTTCGCCATCTTGATGGTGACGCACTGCCAAATCTTCGAGGGCATCAACAAGGTCCTCCAAATCGAGATCCTGGGGGACAAATTGCGCCGCGCCACGCTGACGGAGCGCAAGGTGCCCTCGCACCCCGAGTGCCTGGGAGGCGCTTGCGAGGCCGCGTGGGAATGTGCGGAGCGGTCCGTCGCCGCCGCGCGTTCCGTCCCCCGGGGGTGATTTTGTGAAAAAGTTCGCTTGGCTTATACTCAGTGTGCTGTTTTGTATCTGTGTTTTTGCGGGTTGTTCGATCTCACTCAGCTCGCCCGAAGAACAGGAAACAGCCCATCCCGATGAGCAGGAGGAGTTTAAAGATCTCCTTGTGCCCGAGCTCGGTCCCTCGTCCGGCCCGGGTTCATCGGACGTTGCGTTGCAGTTCTCTGTGACGACAGACACGGAATGCCCGGATGGGGAGATCAATGAGGACTTTTTACATAAAAACCTCAACTTTCATAGCGGAGATTTGATCTATCTCGTGGCTGACCTCACGATTTATCGGTTCCAATGGGCAGAGGAAAATTTTCAGCTGATTTTTGATATGTCCCCCCTGAGGGCCTTAGACATCACGCTCTATGAGGCAAGCACGGGACTTTTTAGTGAGAGCATCACAGACGATCACCTGGTTGTCGGATTGACCTATTCCGTTCCCGAGAACAGAGCGGAGGAGCGGAACTATCGGATTGTCTTTCAAGTGGTTGTGAAGGGCTCGGGGACCCAACTTCAAGTCCGCGCATTCTTTCAGGACTTTGATGAAACTTATACTTACAGGGCGGGCGTGGGGGCCCAGGAGGATGCCGCTCTGCCCGAGCATCAGCGGCCTGCCCTCACCCGAGAGGATGTTGCGGTGCGATTTGCCGTGACGACGGACGAGGAGTGCCCGCGGGGAAAACTTCGGGAGGAGGCCTTCCACGACGATCTTACCATCCTCGGCGGAGATCGCGTCTATCTCGTGGCCGACTTCACGGTGGATGGCTTTGAATGGGCCGAGGATCGCTTCGGGATCACGTTCGAGCTCTCCTCCAAGGATGATTATGACGTTGCGCTCATCGACGCCAACGCACAATTTCTCGAAAAGTATTCCACGGGGGATCATCAATCCTTTACGCTGACCTATGCTGTTCCCGAGGACAGAACGGAGAAGCGGGATTACCGCGTAGTTTTCAGTGCCGATGCGTTGAGGTTGCCCAGAGAGCAGCTTCGGATGCACACGCTCTTTCTGGACCTTGCAGACGTTCCCTTTGATTACGAGGTGGGTTTTGATTATACCTTTGAACTCAACCAAGATAATACATATACACTTGTGAGCACCAATGCTTCGGAGGCAAGGGAGTTGGTCATTCCTTCCGGCTATCACGGTCTGCCCGTCACCCGGATCGCCGAACGGGCATTCTATGAAAATCAAGAACTTGATGAGATCTTGCTTCCGTCCTCGCTCAAAGAGATCGGTGCGAAAGCCTTTGCGGGCAGCGCATTGAAGTCCATCGAGATTCCCGCTTCGGTCGAGAGAATTGAGGAGAGCCTCTTTGAAGGGAGCGCGCTCACCTCCATAAGTATCCCTTCTTCTGTCAAAGAGATCGGTGCGAAAGCCTTTGCGGGCACTGCTTTGAAGTTCGTCAGTATCCCTTCTTCCGTCACGGAGATCGGCGCGCAAGCCTTTGCGGGCAGTGCACTGAGGTCCATCACCGTTCCTTCTTCGTTAGAGATAATCGAGGAGAGCCTCTTTGAAGGGAGCGCACTTGCGTCTATCAATCTGTCCTATGTCACAACGATCCAAGCGAGAGCCTTTTATAACTGTCCGTTGGAATCCATCAGGATTCCCTCTTCGGTCAAGAGGATAGAACGCGAAGCATTTTTCGGTTGCAACCAATTGCAGTCCGTCGAAATCGGCAATCTCAATGCGTGGTGCAAAATCGCATTTAACGGCGTTGATGCCAATCCCATTCATTGCAGCGACCATGTCTATTATGGATCTTCGCTACTTCGCCAAATCTCGTTTCCGGGGGGCTTGACTGAGATCGCCTCGTATGCGTTCTATGGATGCACCCAATTGGAAAGCATCAACTTCGGCGATGTGAGCACGGTCGGCGACTATGCGTTCTATGGTTGCACGGCCCTAAGGGGAGTCGAGGCAAACCAGGCGTTTCAAAGCGTGGGGACAGACGCCTTTGCTCAATGTTCTGTGGATTCGTTGAGAGTTCACAAAAGTTTGTCTTATGCCTCCGAGCTTTGTAGGTATTTCCCCCAAGTAAAGAGCGCAGAATGCAGTGTGAGCGAGGCCTCTAATTTTACCATTCCCGCGGGAAAGCTGAATTATTGTCTATTTGGCACCTCGAATAACATCAAGATTACGGCAGCATACGGAAGTGAGGCACATATTTTATTCAGGGACATCTCTCTGTCTGGGGCCGGGCCCCTGGATCTCACGAACGTGGATCAAGCGTATCTTACCTTCGTTGGGACGAACACGGTCAGTTCCGATTCCACCGCCTATCCTGCTCTCAAAGCAAGCGGCTTGATTTTGGAGGGGACGACAAATTTGGCCTCCCTGTCTTTCAGCGGCAAGGACGGACAAAACGGCACAGTCGGTGGCAACGGATTTGACGGGACAAACGGCAAAAAGGGGAGCGGCGATGATACGGACCGTTCCGCCCGAGCGGGAAGCGATGGGACAGATGGAGGCGCCGGGACGAATGGTACGAACGGCGGCGATGCGGCAGTTGTGGGATCTCTCACAGTCAAGTCGGGTCACGTGCGGTTTTCAGGCGGCGACGGCGGACATGGTGGTGCCGGGGGCAACGGTGGCAACGGCGGGAACGGTGCCGGCGGTGAGCAATATTGGGTCTTTTTATCATGGGAACACTATCGCTGGGCAGGCTATGGCGGACGCGGCGGTGCCGGGGGCAACGGTGGCAACAGCGGACGCGGCGGGAGTGCAATCGTTGCTTCGCGCATTTCCGTGTTGGGCGGCTCTGTGGTGTTTGCCATGGGGTTGAGCCCTGCCGGCGGCAATGGCGGTAGCGGCGGTGCCGGCGGCAATGGCGGACGAGACGATTGGACCGGCCTTTTAGGCGGTGCAAACGGCGGTAACGGTGGCAATGGCGGCAATGGCGGGAATAGTTATACGATCCAAAGTGCGGAATCAATTCAAAACATTCTCACAGAGAGCGGCGGCAGTGTGACTTACAACGTCCCCTCGTCGCAACTTGCGGTTGGGGGTGCGGGGGGAACAGGCGGGAACTTCGGTATCAACAAGAAAGGCGGTCAAGGAACGGTCGGAAGTACGGGATATCACGGCCTCAGCGGAAAAGCGCTTCCGAGATAGCGTTTAGCATTGAAACTTAGGATATACGAGAGTAATACGATAAGAAGAGAGGAGAAGCGATGAAAAGGTTCACGAAGGGCATATTGAGCGTGCTGTTCTGCATGCTGGTTTTCACGGGCTGTTCGTACTTTTTCGGTGAGAGCAGCTGGGATAACGGCTCCGAGCCCACGCCGCCCGTGCAGCAAAATTCCCCCGACGTCGATCTGAATTTCTATGTGACCACGGACACGGAGTGCCCGGAGGGGGAGATCCGGGATGAATTTCTCCACGAGGATCTCACTTTCCACAGCGGGGACGTGGTCTATCTCGTGGCCGATCTCACGGTCCGCCGTTTTCGGGCGGATGTGGAGGAGTTCCGCGTGGAGTTCGATCTCTCCTCCTTGCGCGATTTCAACATCACGCTCGACGAGGCGAAAACGGGGATCTATGAGCAGAGCGCGGAGAAAGACCACCTGCTCGTCAATTTGACCTATGGCGTCCCCGAGGACGGGGCGGAGCGGGACTACCGCATCGTGTTCCGCGTGGGCGTCAAGGCGCCCGGCGACTACCTCCGCGCGCACGCCTTTTTGGAGGACTTTGAGAACAATTCCTTTGATTACGAGGCGGGATTCGACTACACCTTTGCGCTCAACCAAGACAGCACCTACACGCTCGTGAGCACAAACTGTCCCGAGGATCGGGAGCTGGCCATTCCCGCCGTCTACCGCGGTCTGCCCGTCACAAAGATCGGCAATCGGGCCTTTTTCGGCTATCAGAAACTCGAAAACCTCATCCTCCCCGATGGCATTGCCGAGATCGAGGAGAGCGCCTTTGAAAACAGCGCCTTGACAAACTTGGACATCCCCGCATCGCTCACTTCGGTGGGGAAGGACGCTTTCTCGGGCTGTCGGCTGCAATCCGTCAACATCAACGACCTCGCGGCATGGTGCGCGGTCGTGTTCGGCAACATCGAGGCCAACCCGCTCCATTGCAGCGAGCATCTCTATGTGAACGGCGCGGTGGTCACCGAGCTCGCCTTCCCGGGCGCGGTGACGCGCGTCGGTCCGTATGCTTTCTATGGCTGTTCGGAGTTGCAGACCTTGGACATGGGGTATGTGCAAACGGTGGGCGCCGAGGCCTTCTATGGCTGCACGGCGTTGGAGACAGTGGACGTGCGCCGCGCTTTTGACAGCGTGGGCAGGGACGCCTTTGCCGAGTGCCCCGTGAGCACGGTCATCGTCCACAAGAATTTTTCCTATGTCGACGACCTCCGCACGGTTTTCCCCCAAGTTCAGCTCGTAAAATGCGATCTGAGCGATGCCGACCGCGTTCTCGGCATCCCCACGGGGATCTTCGCGGGACTTACCTATTGCCTGTTCGGCTCCGCGGACGGCATTGAGATCACGGCGGCGCGCGCAAGCGAGGCGCGTATTCTGCTGCAAAATGCCTCCCTCTCCGGGACCATGCCCTTGGATCTCACAAATGTGGAGCAGGCCTACCTCCTCTTTGAGGGGACGAACACGGTCAGTTCCGATGCCGTCTCCTATCCCGCACTCAATGCGAAAGGGGTCACCTTTGAGGGGGACGCCACGTCTTTCTTGACTTTCTTCGGCGCAGACGGCGGGGACGGGACAGAGGGAAGTGTCGGTACAGACGGCGGCGATGCGGCAGTCGCGGAGACCGTCACGGTCAGCGCCGGCACCGTCTCCTTTGTGGGCGGCACGGGCGGATACGGTTCGGACGGCACGCGCCGGGAGGAGAGCGCCAAGGGCGGCAACGGCGGCACGGGTTTGCGTCTTTCGAAGGCCCTTGTCGTGGGCATGGGTGCCACCTTAAAGGTCACCGGCGGCGACGGCGGCACGGGCGGCAACGGGGCCGCGGGCAATCGCGGCGGCACTTCCATCGTCGGTGAGGACGGAAGAGTCGGCGGCATCGGCGGAGACGGCGGGTTGGCGGCCATTCTCTCCCCCGGGACAGAAATCTTTGTCTTGGGAGACGCGTTGCTGTGCGGCGGAAACGGTGGCAATGGAGGCGCGGGCGGCAACGGAGGCCGCGGCGGCGACGGTAAGACGCTTGTCAATATCATCACGGGCGGCAAAGACGGCAATAAGAATTATGGTGCGCGCGGCGGGAACGGCGGCAGCGGCGGGAACGGCGGTGCACCCGGCAGCGCCCTCTCCCTCGACGGCGTGACCTTGCAGGATCCGGCGGGGACCTTGGTCAACCAACGGGGCAAATACGGTTGCGGCGGCAACGGCGGAAACGGCGGGGACGGCGGCACAGGCGGAAATTATTATAATTCGGTCGGAACAGTGTGGCAGTGCTCGGGCGGCAGCGGCGGCAATGGCGGAAAGGGCGGCGACGGCTCTGTTGCGGGCAAGCACGGAAACGGCGGTTTTGCCGGCGTAAAGGGCAACGGAAAGCCCGTGAACGGGATCGGCTTGGGCATCAATTACGGCGTGACCTATTCGGATGACGCCCACCCCACGGCGGGCAACGACGGCGAGGACGGACAAGTTTTGAATTGAGCGCTCCCGCCCTTAAAAGGGGAACTCCCGTCTGAAAGAAAAAACAGCCTCTTTTTTCAAATTAAGGCTTCGGTCGCGGACATGGGTGCCACTGAGATTGCGGCTCGGCGACCAAATCAGTAAATAAGGAAAGGAATATGAAAAAGATTGCAAGTATTTTATTGAGCGTATTACTTTGCACCCTGTTGCTCGCGGGGTGCTCGTTCTTCGAGGATGAGACGGGGAGCGATCCCTCGGTGGGGGACACGACGGAGAATGAGGTCCCCGACGGGGATGATCCCACGCAAGACGGCGAGGAGGAGCCGGACGTGAATCCCTCCCTCCCGCAGCTTGCCCGTCCCATTCCGTATAATCGGGACATCGACTGTCAGTTCTCCATCACGACGAATGAAGAGTGCCCGTCGGGGGAGATCAAGGATGAATTTCTGCACGAGAGCGTCGTCCTATCGGAGGGGGACATCCTCTTCCTGGTGCTTGACTGCAACGTGAAAACTTTCGAGTGGGCGGAGATCCCCACGGTGACGGTCAGCGTCTGGTTCTATCCTTTGACGACCTTTGATGTCACCTTGGAGGAGGCCAACACGGGCGATTTCGCCGAGCAGGAGCAAGAGGGCGGGAAGCGGATCGAGACCACGTTCGCCGTCCCCGAAAACAAGCAGGAGGGGCGCTCTTTCCGCATTGTCTACCGTCTCAACATCAAGACGGTCGGCCCGCTCTATGCCTCCGCCGAATTTGCGGGCGCGAACGGCATCCCCGCAGAGTATCATTTGGAGAATTGATCCCCGCGCTTTCCCAGCTGTCATTCCGAGCCGAAATGGCAATATAACGTCCGAATTGCATCTCCGCGAGGGAATCTTATTGCGACCCGGCACAAATGGTACGCGAAAGGCGTGCTCTTTTGTTCGCTCTGCCTATCCTTGGTCGAAGTAAGATTTCTCGCAGATGGGCTGTTCGATGAAAGTCATGCCCCGTCGGCTACTTTGTCGCTAACGCTCCTCGTGCCACCCTTAGACCACAATAGAACGTGCGGGCGAAATGTCGAACCAAGTTCCCTCCTAAAACATTTTCTTTAAAAATGAAGTCCTCTCCCGCGGAGAGGACTTACTGTTAGTTGTGGTCCATGACCCAGTAGCCGCCCTCGTGTTGGAGAGGGGGAAACTTAGTGCCTTTTTCAAGGTAGGTCTTTTCTTCGTCACGACTGTTGCCGTTCTTGTCATATGCCTTGTAGTTGCAGGACATGGGAACGGTCTCGCCCGATCTGAATTTTTCCATTACCGCTTTACCTCCATACCAATATCCTGTGCTGCTCCTCCTTTTTTATGCACGCGGCAAGTTGAAGTGGGGGAGGCACCCCCCACCACCGCCCTTCGGGCAGAGCCTCCCCCCGTTGGGGGTAGGCCTTACGATTGCGGAGCATTTCAGCTGTCATTCCGAGCCGAAATGGCATTATAGTGTCCGATTTCTTCTCCGCGAGGGAATCTTATTGCGACCCGGCTCAGGGTATGCGGTGCCGTCCTTTCATTCGATTCGCAAGGCCCCTGCGTGGGAATTTTTGCGCGGGGCGAGAAAGCATGCATGATTTTTTTCCGCCTGCACAACATGTGCGATAGGAGGAATTACAATGGTCATTGCAAATCTTATCTCTTATATCCTCGTCTTGACGGGTGCGCTCAATTGGGGGCTCTTCGGCATCTTCAATTTCAATTTGGTGTCGGCGATCTTCCAAGGCCCTCGCGCGATCGGCTCCATCATCATCTATTCGCTCATCGCGCTTGCGGCGATTTGGCTCATCATCTCGCCCATCATCACGAACGGAGCGCTCAAATTGCGCGGCAACCGCGTCGTGCGAGAAGAGAACAGGGCGTAAGCGCCCCCAAATGCGTGCGGGTACGGCATAAATGTTGCCGTTCCCGCATTTTTTTATAGTATGGTATTGAGTGATCTAAGGCGCGGCGACCGCGCCGTTGTTCTGGAAGTGGGCGGCCGCTTCCGTCAAGCGCTCGCCGTCCTCGGCGTGTATGCGGGGGCGAAAATTGCGGTGCTTCGCGTCTCGCCGCGCGGGCACACCTTTCTCATCCAGGCCGACGGAAAGACCATTTTGGCTCGCGAAGCGGCGCGGGAGGTGCGCGTATGCAAGATGTAGTCTTGCTCGTCGGCAATCCCAATGCTGGGAAGAGCACGCTCTTCAACCGGCTCGCGCGGGGGCATGCCCGCGTGGGCAATTGGCACGGGGTCACGGTGGACGCCCTCGAAAAGCGTGTGAAGTTGGGGGAGCGCGCCGTGACGTTTGTCGATCTCCCCGGCGTCTATCGGGCCGAGGGGCGCAGCATGGAGGAGAAGTTCTCGTGTGCGTACATTGCGTCGCACCCCCGGGCCGCAGTCATCTTCGTGGCCGAATGCGCGTTCGCGCCGCGTGTGCTCACGCTCTTGGAGGACTTCACGCGCGGCGGACGGAGATGTATGCTCGTGCTCACCAAGCATCGCCGCTTTGTGCGGGAGGGGGGCAAGCTGGACCGTGCCGCCCTGCAATCCAAGCTCAAAATCCCCGTGCTCTTTGCCGAGGAGGACGTGAAAAAAGCGGTGCAAACTTTGCTCGATTCACCCGCTTTTGAAGTGTCTGTTTCGGACATGGGTGGCACATTTTCGCCCGCGCGGGCCGAACTCAGCCCCGTCGACCGCTTCATCACGCACCCCTTGGCGGGGCTATGTTTCTTCGTCGCGCTCCTCCTTTTCGCATTCTACATGACTTTCGGGAGCTCCATGCCCGGGGATCTCATGAAAGGGGCCGTGGAGGCGCTGTTTACGGACGTCTTGGGCGGTCTCGCGGAGAGCATTGCGTCGCCCGTTGTGCGCAGTTTTGTCGCGGACGGACTTTTGAAGAGCTTGGGCGGGGTGCTGTGCTTTTTGCCTCAGATCGCGCTTCTGCACCTCTTTCTCATCCTGTTGGAGGAGAGCGGCCTGATGTCGCGGCTCGCCTTTCTCACCGACGGCCTCTTCAAGCAGCTCGGCCTCTCGGGGCGCGCCGTCTTTTCCCTCGTCATGGGGTTTGGGTGTACGGCGGCTGCCGTCACCACGACGCGCGGTCTCGACGACCCCCGCATGCAGCGGCGCGTCATCCTATGCCTGCCCTACATCTCGTGTAGCGCCAAGCTGCCCGTCTACCTCGTCCTCGCCGCATCTTTCTTCCGCGAGCCCTTTTTTGCGGCCATCATCCTGTACATGGTGGGGGTCTGTCTTGCCGTCATCGCCGCCCTGTTCTTGCGCGGGGAAACGGCGCCGCTCATCTTGGAGCTCGCACCTCTGCAACTTCCGCAGCCGTTTTTTGTTGCAAAATCCTTGCTCTTTCAGATAAAACAGTTTATAATAAAGGTGGCGACCGTCATTCTCGCATTCTTCATTGCGACGTGGCTGCTCTCTTCCTTTGACGTCACGTTTGCCCTCGTCCCGGTGGAGCAGAGCATGCTCGCCGCCATTTGCGGGAAGCTCTCTTTCCTGTTTGCGCCCGTCGGCATGAACGATTGGCGCATCACCTATGCCGCTCTCTCCGGCCTCATTGCCAAGGAAAATGTCGCGGGCGCGATCTCCATGTTCTATGGCACTTTCCCGTATTCCGCCGCGAGCGCGTTCTCGTTTGCCATCTTCATTTTGGCATGTTCGCCCTGTGTCTCCGCCATTGCCGCCACGGCGCACGAGGTGGGGAAAGGGCGCGCCCTGCTCTATGCGGCCGCCCAGACGGGTTCGGCCCTGCTCCTCTGCTACCTCGTCTACTTTTGCCTGACTTTCGGGGCATTCACGCTGTTTGCCCTGCCCGTGCTCGCTGCCGCCCTCCTGCTTGTCCATGAAAAAGTACACCGTAAAGACGACCACCACCCTCAAAGCATTCACCGACGCCACTTGCGCACAGGCGTCGATGTGCCTACGCGCGCTCTTAAAGAGGAAGGACGTGAAAGTGAACGGCGTGAAGGTGGGGGCGGATTGCACATTGAGACCGTCGGATGAAGTGGCCTACTACATGACGACCGCCGAGGAGGGGAAGCAGGCCTTTTCCGTGCTCTATGAGGATGCGAACATCACCGTTGTCGACAAGGAGAGCGGGGTGAATTCGGAGGCCGTCTTTGCGGCGCTCTCGGAGAGAGGGGAGACCTATTTTATCCACCGTCTCGACCGCAACACCCAAGGTCTCATGGTTTTTGGACATACCATGTCCGCGAATGAGGCGTTGCTTTCCTGTTTTAAGACGCATAACGTGCAAAAGATCTACCATGCGCTCGTCTTTGGAACGCCCCCCAAGGTGCACAGCGTGGAGCATGCCTTTCTCGAAAAGGACGCGCGCGCGTCGCATGTGCGCGTGAACACAAGGGGCAGGGGCGTGCCCATCGAGACGGAGTATGAGGTCCTCGAACGGCGGGGGGAGACGACGCTCTTAAAGGTCACCCTGCACACGGGCAAGACGCATCAGATCCGCGCCCACCTCGCCTTTTTGGGGCTGCCCGTCGTGGGGGATGAAAAGTATGGCGACAGTGCGCGCAACAAGGCATTCGGCGCCGCCCGCCAGCGCCTGCTTGCCAAGCAGCTCACCCTCACCTGTCCCGCCCTCGGCCTCACGGAACGAACCTTTCTCTCCCCCAAGGAACTCTAACTCAACCCCTCCATGGGGTTATCGCTGTCATACCGAGCGAAGCGAGTGTATCCCCTGTACGAAGTTCGCTTGCCTCCTCCATGGGGGTGGAACGGCGAAGAGGCCGGGTAGAGCCCTTGCCTTCCCCACTGGGGAAGGTGTCGAACGAAGTGAGACGGATGAGGTGACCTCATCACCCGCTTTGCGGGAGCTTCCCCAAAGGGGAAGGCGAGAAAACTCTTACCTCCGCAAAGCCCCCCCCCAAAAAAAGTGCAACCTAAAATCAAAAAAATCCCGCCAAACGCTTGACAGCGTTTTTTGTTTGTGTTATCATATGAATACTTATTCATATATTGATATTGGAGGTACAGAGATGTCTGGTTGCGGACACGAGGCGGAGCATGAGCTCGCCGCAAAACTTGCGCGGGAAAATATGCCGAGCGAGGAGGAAGTGGGGCGCGTCGGGGCGCTGTTCAAGGCGATCTCGGAGCCCGCGCGGCTCAAAATTTTGTTTGCGCTCAGGCAGGGCGAGCTGTGCGTGGGGCACATCGTCGAGGCGGTGGGGGGCAATCAGAGCGCCGTGTCGCACCAGCTTCGCATCCTCAAAGCGGCCGGCATCGTCAAGGCGCGGCGGGACGGCCAAAACATTGCCTATTCCCTCGCCGACGGCCATGTCGTTGCCGTGTTGGAGCTCGCCTGCACCCACCTGCACTGCAAAATCTAACCGCACCCGCGGTTCACGGTAAAACTTCACCGCACCCGCACGGTTCAGCACGGTAACATTTCACCCTGCATTGCGGGAAAATTCAAGGAGATCGTATGAAAAAAATCATCCGCATCAAAAATCTCGATTGCGCCGCCTGTGCCGCGGAGCTCTCGGAAGAGCTTGCGAAAATCGAGGGCATTCAAGCCGCCACGGCCGACTTCATAGGCCAGCGTGTCAGTCTCGAATACGAGGGGGAGGAGGCGTTAAAGAGGGCCATCGACATCATCTCCCACTTTGAGGAGGTGGAGATCGTAGACGGCAATGCGCCCGCAAAGCGCGAGTCGCACGCCAAGGAGATCCTCTCGATTGCGCTCTCGGCGCTCTTCTTTGTCCCCGCGCTCGTCGTTCAGATCGTCGGCGTCAACTTTTGGATCTATTTTGCATTATTTCTCGCCGCCGCGCTCTGCACGGGCTGGACGGTGGCCGTGAATGCGGCGCGCAACTGTGTACGCGCCTTTCAAGACGGATTTCATCCCTCCGTTCTGCTCGACGAAAATTTGCTCATGCTGATTGCGGCGGTGGGTGCGTTTGCCATCAAGGAGCCCATGGAGGGCGCGGCCGTCATGCTGCTCTATGAGATCGGCGAGCTCCTGCAAGACATCGCCGTCGGTTCCTCGCGGGGCGCCATTGCCCGCCTTGCCGCCTTAAAGAGCGAGACTGCTCTCAAAGTGGTCGGGGAGGGGACGGAGGAGGTGGATCCCGAGACGCTCGAAGCGGGCGACGTCATCCTCTTGCGCAAGGGAGACCGCGTTCCCGCCGACTGCCGCCTGTTTGGAGACACCGCGCTGGACACCAAGTCGCTCACGGGGGAGGCCTACCTCCGCGAGAGCCTTGCGGGCGAGGAAGTGCTCGCGGGGTGCGTCAACGAGGGTGCGGCCGTGAAAGCCGAAGTGGTGCGGCCCGCCTCGGAGAGCGCCGTGGCGCGCATTCTCGAAATGGTGGAAAATTCCTCCGCCAAGAAAGCCAAGCCCGAGAAATTCATCACGCGGTTCGCGCGCATCTACACGCCCGTCGTCGTGCTGCTCGCCCTGCTCATCGCCGTCATCCCGCCCCTCTTCGACGGCTACCGGTTTGCCCTGTGGGTGGGGCGCGCGCTCAACTTCCTCGTCATCTCCTGCCCCTGTGCGCTCATTATCTCGGTGCCCCTTACTTACTTCTCGGGCGTGGGCACGTTGGCCCGTGCCGGCGTGCTTGCCAAGGGAGCGGTGGGGCTTGACGCCCTCGCACGGGTGAGCGTTGCCGCTTTCGACAAGACGGGCACTCTCACCGAGGGGAAATTTAGCATTGCAGACGTAAAAGGAGGCACCCATGTCCGTGATATGGCTGCCGCTTTGGAAAAACTCTCCTCCCATCCGCTCGCGCAGGCCTTTGCGGATTGCGAGGCTCCCGCGGCGGAGAACGTCGTGGAACTTGCCGGCCTCGGCTTGGAGGGCGACGTGGCGGGCAGGCACATCTTGGCGGGCAGCATTCGGCTCATGCGAGAGCGGAACATTGCGGCGGAGGCGGTGGAGAGCGCAAATCTCATCGTGTACGTTGCGGAGAACGGTGCCCTCATCGGCCATGTGGAGATCGCGGACAACGTGCGCGCCGAGGCAAGGGCGTCGCTTGAAGCATTGAAGCGCGCGGGCGTAAAGCAGATTGCCGTGCTCACGGGGGACACCGAGGCACGCGCCAAGGCGGCTTTAAAGGGGCTACCCGTGGACATGGTATGCTCCGGGCTCATGCCCGAGGAGAAACCGATGCGCGCGCAGGCACTTCGGCAGCAGGGCACGCTCATGTACGTGGGCGACGGCATCAACGATACTCCCGTCATGGCCGAGGCAGATGTTGCCGTGGCGATGGGGGGCTTGGGGAGCGATGCGGCCATCGAAGCGAGCGACTTCGTGCTCGCGAGCGACAACCTCTCCGCCCTGCCCAAGGCATTGAAAGGTGCAAAGAAAACGCGCAAGATCGTATTCGAAAACATTGTGTTCTCGATTGCGGTGAAAGTGGCGCTCATGGTGCTCTCGCTGTTCGGGTTCATCCCGCTCTGGGCGGCGGTATTCGGCGACGTCGGCGTCATGCTCCTCGCCGTCCTCAACTCCCTCCGCATGCGCCTTGCCCTCAAATAAATTTCTTTGCTTGTTAAAAACACGGCGGCCCTCGGGCCGCCGTGTTTTTACATGTCTTTGAGACCGAGCAGATAGTCCACGCTCACCCCGTAAAAGGCGGCGATGTCGGCAAGCAGTTGCAGAGGAGGTTGCCGCTGGTCCTTTTCATAGTGCAGATATGTCACGCTGTGGATCCCCAACAGTTCGGCGCACTGCCGCTGTGTGAGCCCCCGTTCCTCGCGCAGTTCCTTTAATCTTTCCCCTAAAATAATTTTTTTCGTGTCCATTTGCTTGACATATTACCATTTTGGTAGTAAAATCAATAAAAACTACCAAATTGGTAGCAAATAAAGGAGAATTATGATGAAGAAGAGAGTTTTTGCGGGGGTTCTTGCTTTGCTTTTGGGGATTTCTCTCGCGGGATGCAACTTCGGCGGATCGAGCGGCCCGTATACCATCCAATATACGGATGATGCCGGCACGCACGTTTTGACGGTTGAGAGCGGGATGCCATTCTCTTTGGAGAGCATTCCATCCCGGGTCGGGTATGATTTTTTGGGGCTCTATGATGCGCAGACGGGCGGGACACAGTATGTGGGTTCCAACGGCGCGTCGCTCGCGCCCTATCAGGGCGGGGGGAACAAGGTGCTCTTCCCGCAGTTCAAACCAATCGATTATACCGTCGTTCTCGACTATCAAGGGGCAAGCGTGACGGGGGAGCGTTCGTTTACGGTTGCCTATGATGAAACGTTGCCTCCGCTTCCCACCAATCTCACCCTCGCGCACAACGAATTTGCGGGATGGTATACGGAGGAGGGATGCCGCGGGACGCAGGTCGCGGATGCATTCGGGAATCTTCCTCTCGTCTCTGTTCTGAATGCCGAAAATTTCTCCCTCGACGATGCGCGCCGTGTCACGCTATATGCGGGCTTCGAACTTGAAAAGCATGCCGTCACGCTTGTCTTTGGGGAGGGGATGCAGCCCGAAGTGTTGATGGTCCCTTACGATACGCCCGTGGGGCAGGTGTTCCCCGCGACGCGCAACGAGAATCGGCAAGCGGTGCTCACTTGGAGCACAGAGGAAAACGACATCGACGGGGAGCACATCTTCGGCGGCAATATCAAGAGTGAAATGACGCTCTATGCGCAAGAGTGGGCGCCCGTCATCGAGTTGGACGGAGTGGGCGTGGACGTGCCGCCAATCGTCGCGCGTGCGGGAACAAAGATCGCTCTTCCCACGCCGCAAAAGCCGCTTGCAAAGTTTTTGCATTGGGAAACGGAGAACGGCGAGACGAAAGATCTTACCACCATGCCCGAAACAAGCCTTTCGCTAAGGGCCGTATGGCAGGGAAAAATCGAATTTGATGAAAATGGCGGAACGGACGTGGATAATCTCTCCGAGTCCGCGGGTGAGAGCATTTCTCTCCCGACGCCCGAGCGGGAGGGCTATCTCTTTGCGGGCTGGTACACGGCGGAGAAAGAGCGCTACACCGCGGAAAAGATGCCCGCAGAAGGGCTTGCCTTAAAAGCAGGGTGGTATAAGGCAAAGTCGTGTACAGAGATTTTGATAAAAGACAGCAACGATGAAGATAATTGGGCGTATTCGGGATGGTCTAATACAGAGATCATAGGCCCCCAATCCGATTGGAGGAAAAAAATTGATTTATCAGAATATTGCGATGTGGTAAATAGGGTAATTTTCGTGACCATTCATTGTGACATGAAATCCCATTGTTCCAGTTTTATATGGGAAGGCGGTTTTTACTTATACGACGGGGCGGTGGTAAGTGATGCAAATTTTTTGACAAAAGCAACCGATACGGTTTCTGCCGATTCTTGGAAAACTTATACTTTCCAAAGAACCTTTACGATGAGGGATGACATTTTATATCTTTGCTACTATGCAAGAAAAACAACGACAACGGGGATGGGGTATTGTGAACTCTTTTTTAAGAATTTTTATGTTGAAATAACCTATCCCGACACGACGCAACTCTATCTCTGAATCGTAAAATAAAAATTACGCGCGAGCCGCTTGCGTGCAGGCGGCTTTTGTGCTATAATCAAAGGCATGAAACACCTCATCGATTGCGCCATGAAGCGCACCCCGTCCGATCTTGTCATCACAAACGCCCGCATCTTCAATGTCTTTACGGGCGAAATCGAGGAGGGCGACATCGCCATTGCGGAGGGCCGCGTCGTCGGCATCGGCAAAAACTATCCCGCCTGCTCTGTCTATGATGCGGGCGGCCGCATCGCCATCCCCGGGCTCATCGATTCCCACATCCACATTGAGAGCTCCATGCTCTCCCCCGAGGCTTGGGCCTCCCTCGCCGTGCCCCGTGGGACGACGGGCGTCGTCGCCGATCCCCATGAGATCGTCAACGTGTGCGGGATCGCGGGGGCCGAGTACATCAAAGAGGCCTTTTCCCGCCTCGCCTGCCATGGGATAAACCCCCTCGATGTCTACCTCCAACTTCCCTCCTGTGTCCCCGCCACGCCCTTTGAGACGAGCGGCGCCGTCATCGGCGGCAGGGAGACCGAGCACGAACTCGCGCGCGACCTCTTCTTCGGCCTCGGCGAGATGATGAACTTCCCCGCCGTGCTCAACGGTGACGAGGACGTCCTCCGCAAGATCGCGGCCGCACACGCTTTTTGTAAGCCCGTTGACGGACATGCCCCCGGTCTTTCGGGTGAAGCCTTTGATGCCTACCGCTGTGCGGGCGTGCTCACCGACCACGAATCGCTCACCGCGGAGGAGTGCAGAAAAAAGGCCGCGCGCGGCATGTATGTGCAGATTCGCTGCGGCTCCTCGACCAACAACATTCAAGATGCGCCCGCGGCAATCGACGCTTTCAACTTCCGCCGCTTTGTCCTCTGTTCGGACGACAAGAACGCCAAGGACCTCTCGGTGCGCGGTCACCTCGACGACGCGCTTCGCCGCCTCGTCTCCGCCGGGCTGGATGCGCGCTATGTCATCGCCATGGCCACGGTCAACGTTGCGGATTGCTACAAACTGCCCGACACGGGCGCCATTGCGCCCCGCTATTTTGCCGACATCGCCCTCATCGACAACTTGGAGGGATTCCACGTCTCGGCCGTCTTTAAGCGCGGCATCTTGGTGGCGGAAAACGGCAGGGCGCTCTTCGATACCGCTCGGCGCTACCTCCCCGAAGCCGTCAAGAGCACGGTCAAAATGAAGCCCGTCAAGGCCTCGGATTTCGAGATCGTCGGGCACGGCGGGAAGTTTCGCGTCATGGAAGTGCAGCCTTTCGGCCTCTACACCGCGGAGACCTTTGTCGACGCTCCCAACGGGGTGCTTTCAGACATGGGTGGCCTCTGTAAGCTCGCCGTCATCGAACGGCACCACGCGAGCGGCAACATCGGGCTGGGCCTTTTGAAGAATTACGGCCTGCACGGGGGCGCCATCGGCATCTCCGTCGCGCATGACAGCCACAACCTCGTCATCCTCGGCGACGACGACAACGCCATGGCCCGCGTCGCCCGGCTCTTAGAGCAGGCAGGGGGCGGCATGGCGCTCGTGAACGGCGAGGGGGAGGACGTCTTTCCGCTCGACATTGCCGGGCTCATGAGCTCGGGGGAGGTAAAGACGGTCATCCGCCGCACGGGCGAGATCGCCGACAAGGCGCGCGCAATGGGCGTGAGGGAGTGCTACGAGCCCTTTATGACGCTCGTCTTTTTGTCGCTCGCCGTCATTCCAAAATTAAAATTATTGGATACGGGGCTGTTCGATCTGGAAAAATATTCGTTCGTCCCGTTGGAGGAAGTATGACCGTCGTCGCCGCAACGGGCAATGCCCACAAACTGCGCGAGATGCGCGAGATCTTAAAGGACTTTGAGCTACTCTCTGCGGCCGAGGCCGGCTTTTCGGAGGAGGTGGAGGAGACGGGCACGACCTTTCTCGAAAATGCCCTGCTCAAAGCGCATGCGACCGCAAAGGCCACGGGCATGCCCGCGATTGCCGATGACAGCGGCCTGTGCGTGGACGCTTTGGGCGGCGCTCCGGGCGTATACAGTGCCCGTTACAGCAAGCTGTTCGGCCCCGCCGGATGGACGCTGGGCAACCGCGCCCTTCTTCTTAAAAATTTGGAGGGTAAGACGGACCGCCGCGCGCACTTCACCTGTGCCATTGCGCTTGTCTATCCCGACGGGCGGGAAATTACCGCCGAGGGTCGCACATACGGTGTCATTCTAACCGAAGAGCGCGGGGAGAACGGTTTCGGCTACGACCCGCTCTTCTATTCGGAGGAGCTCGGCTGCACCTTTGCGGAGGCTTCGGAGGAGGCCAAGAACGGGGTGTCGCACAGGGGGCGGGCGCTTGCGGCGCTTCTGGAAAAGTTATGAAAACCTTTGTCATCCTCTCCGATTCTCACGGGAAAAGAAGCGCCATCGATAAGATCTCCCACCTGTTCGCCGAGAACGACTACATCGTCCACCTCGGCGACGGCGCCGGCGACATGCGCGAGGTGAGCAAGGCCTACCCCGACAAGACGTATGTCTTAAAGGGCAATTGCGATTTTTCCGCCGCGCTCGACGAATGCGTTATCGAGGCCGAGGGGATCTCTGTGCTCTGCTGCCACGGCCACCGCTATGGCGTCAAGACCTGTCTCGACCGCCTCGCCTACCGCGCCAAGGAATTGGGCTGTTCGGTCGCCCTCTACGGGCACACCCACACGGCGCGCATCGACGAAGTGGATGGCGTTCTCCTTGTCAATCCCGGCGCCATCGGCGCCTATGCCGACCCGAGCTATTGCTACCTCGTCGTCCACAGAAAGAAGCCCACCGCCACCATCGTGCCCCTCTGATGCGGACATGGTACCGCGCAATCATGTGTATCATTTAAAAGAAAGCGCCGTGCAAACATTGCACGGCGCTTTCGTCGTCCTGAATTTTAAGTTGCTCTCTCGGCGCGTTTCCGCCGCACCGTTGCGCGGATCATCTCGAAGATGGTGATGCCGACGCCGATGACGATGTAGAGGTAATACGTGAGGAGGCGCCACAAAAGGATGCTCCAACCGATGGTGCCGCCCGCGCTTGCGCCGAGCACCGTTGCAAAGATGAGCGAAGCAGCTGTTTCAAGCGCGCCGCTGTTGCCGGGCGTGGGGACGAGGGAGGCCGCATAGAATGTGAGCATGGACATGCACAGGATCTGCACGAAGATATCAAAGGAGGGTGTGAAGTCCGCAAGCGTCATCATGACGAAAAACGGCACACCCATGCCCAAAACAGCACTGCAAAAGCTCAAAAAAGCAAGCGGGATGAAGTGCCACCAGCGTTTGAGGATGTTTTTGAGCGAGGCGCGGTAGGCGGCCGCTTCACGCACATATTTCATCCCCACGGGGAGGGGGTGCTTCACGATGTGCATCTTGGCGAGCAACGAGACGATCCACATGACGGCGCGCTTGCCGAAGCGGGGGAAGAGCGAGACCGTGATGATGATGACGGGGATGAGGAGGTTGAAGAGCATGGAGATCCACGCGATGGTGTAGAAAGTGGTCGTGATGGTGTGGTTGCCCTCCGCGATGTAGCCGGGAGCGAGGCAGAAGAGCACGGCGGCAAAGGCACAGAACACCACCGTGGAGACGGTGAAGAGCACGAGCGGCACTGCCGTTGCCACGCCCGCCGGGATGCTGTTTTTCTTGTGCAGATAGTGGATCTGGAAAGGTTGTCCGCCCGAGCCGAGGGGGGTGATGCCGTCGTAATACTTGCCGAGGAACATGACCTTCACCGAGGCGCGGAAGTGGAACTTTCCCGTCGAGATTTTGAGGATGTAGGCGTAACGCGCACTGTCGAAGAAGATGCAGAGCACGATGACGCCGAGGAGGATGAAGAGCCAATCGAGATTGATGCCCGCGATTAGGGCGGGGAAGCTCGTGATGCTGTCCTCCGTGAGGGAATCGGTGATGGTGAAGAGCAGCACGATGGAGATCCCGATGAGCACGAATAAAAAGGCCATCTTGATCCAAAATTTTCGCGTGGCCTTTTTGTCGGCGGCCTGTCCCACGGCCTCTCGCCCCATAAAGGGCTCCTCGGGAACTCGTTCCGCGCGTTCTTTTGCGGGCTCGTTTTGGGTGCGTTCCTCATTTTGGGCATGCAAAACAGAGGCGGCCGAGCAATTCTCGTCGCCTTGGGGTTTTGTCATTTCTGTTTGAGGATCTTCTTGTTTCATCTTTTCAACTATCATAGCACATTCGTGCGAAAAAATCAACCCAATCCTGCAAATTATTTGGCCTGTTCGCTTTTTTTCCGTCTGTCGCGCAGGAGGCGGTAGAGGAAGTTGCCCACCGCCGCGCCGATGATGACGACATAGCCCACAATGCTGAGCGGTGCGGGGACTTGGTTGAGCAGGAAGAAGCCGAGCAGGGCGGCAAAGAGCACCTGCATGTAGTCAAAGACGGCGATCTCCTTGGCGGGCGCAAAGCGATAGGCCGCCGTGATGAAGAATTGTCCTGCCGCGGCCGAAACGCCCGAGAGGATGAGCGCGGTCCACTGCCAAGCCGTCATGGGCGTGTAAAAGGCGAGAAAAAAGGGCAGGGAGACGAGGGTGGAGAAAGCGGAGAAGAAGAACACGGTCATGCTGCCCCGTTCCCCTTTTAAGCCGAGGATGCGCACACAGGTGTAGGCAAATCCCGCGGCGGCGCCGCTCGCAAAGCCCGCGAGCGCGGGGAGCGTTTCCGAAGAAAAAGTCGGCCGCACCACGCACATGGCCCCCCCGAACGCGATGAGAATGAACACGATCTCCCACACGCGGGGCTTCTCGCGGAGCAAGAGCAGGGAGAAGAGGATGGCGAAAAAGGGGGAGAGCTTGTTGAGGATGGAGGCGTCGGAGATGCTGCCGATGTGGTCGATGGCGTAAAAATTGAGCACGACGCCCAAAAATCCCACCGCCGCGCGCAAAAAGAGCCACGGGAGGCATGCCTTGGAGTGGATGCGAAACTTTTGTTTTTCGAAGAGCAAGACGAAAAAGACGAGAAATGCCGCGATGAGGTTGCGGAAAAAGACCTTTTGCATGACGGGCAAGTCACCTGCCGCATTCACAAAATAATTCATAAAGGCGAAAGAGAGCGCCGCTCCGAGGATGAAGAGCACGCCGACCGCCCGCGATTTTTGTTGCATATACTTTATTATATGTCTTGGGGGAGAAAAAGTCAAACGGCTTGCCCGTCGCTTTCGCGTTCTCCTGCAAAAAAATTATTGAAAAAATTGTCGTGCACGCTTGACAAATGCGGGGGGGGGTCTATAATTGAAAATGACTTTTCCGATATGATACGGATTTGGAGGTAATTTATGAAGAAAGGATTGAAGTTGATCGCAGCGCTGTCGCTTGCGGCGGCCCTGTGCGTGCCCCTTGCGGCATGCGGCGGGGAGAGCACGGCGGCGGACGAGAAACAGCGGCTCATGTATGAGCTGTATGTCGACGCGACCGAAGAGGCCGGCGAAGAGCCCATGACCTATGAGGAATGGTTGGAGTCCATCAAGGGGGAAAAGGGCGACAAAGGCGACAAGGGCGACAAGGGCGACCAAGGCGATCCCGGTGAGGCTGGTGCTCCCGGTGAAGCGGGTGCTCCCGGTGAAGCGGGTGCTCCCGGCAAGAACGGTTCCACTTGGACGCATAGCGCGGGCGAGCCCGACGACGAGGACGGCAGTGCCGGCGATTTCTACCTCGACACGGATACATATGATGTATACGTCAAGGGCGAAACGACTTGGGACATAGTCGGCAACATCAAGGGTGCCCAAGGCGAGACGGGTGCCCAAGGCGCCACCGGTGAAAAAGGTGAAGCCGGCGCTCCCGGTAAGGACGGTGAAGCCGGTGCTCCCGGCAAGGACGGTGAAGCGGGTGCCCCCGGCAAGGACGGTGCCACGTGGACGACCGGCAACGGTCAGCCCGACAAGGCGGAGGGCAACGAGGGCGACCTCTATCTTGACCTCGACAGCTATGATATTTACGTCAAGGGCGCCGACGATTGGAGCAAGATCGGCAACATCAAGGGCGAACAGGGTGAAACCGGTGCGACGGGTGCCCAAGGCGCGACAGGCGCTCCCGGCAAGGACGGCGAAGCAGGTGCCCCCGGTGCTCCCGGTAAGGACGGTGAAGCGGGCGCTCCCGGCAAGGACGGTGCCACGTGGACGCACGGCAAGGGCCAACCCAAAGCTGAGGACGGCAATCCGGGAGACTTCTATCTTGATACGGATACATATGATATCTATGTCAAGGGCGATGGAACTTGGAACAAGATCGGCAACTTCAAGGGTGCCGATGCTCCTATCCCCGAAGATGAGACCGTGACGCTCACTTTCGATGTCAACGGTGGAGACGATGAGAGCCTCGAAAGCCCTACCATGTCCGTGACCAAGGGTGAGGCAGTCGATCTTCCCACGCCCACGCGCAGCGGGTATCACTTCGCGGGCTGGTACTATGGCGAGGGCGCCAATCGCGGACAGGTGACGGCCGTCACGCCCATCACCAAGGACATGGAACTCGTCGCAGAGTGGAAAGCTGCATGGCAGGGCGAGCTTGGATTGCAACGGCTCAGTTTGAACGGCAGGAACATTGAGTTCGACCGTGATACAATGGAGAGCACGTATGAAATAACACGGAATGACTTCAATGGAAACCTCAATATATCTATGCCGGAGGATGGCAAGCTGACTATCCTTGCCGATGGCGCACCGGCTAATATCAATAATTTGGAACTTCGTAGTAGTAGCACATATTATGCGGATTTTGAATGTGAGGCATTTGAATCCATCGAATTCAAGATCGAAACGCCCTATGACGGCAATTACACCTACAAACTCAATCTCACTCCCTATTCCGGCGGTTTGAGTGTGCAGAGCATGCGTTTGAATTGGTCGGAGCCCCTCGAGAACGGCGCGGAGATCGCCATGTCCTTTGTGGGATCTCTCTATGTAGAAATTGATCTTGAAGCTCCCAATGATGTCTATTTTTCAAATCTCACGATCAACGGAGATTCTATCGGTCAAGAAAAAGACCAAGTAAATTATGACTTTGGGTACATGGATACAGGATTTTGGATTAGGATCTGGAATCTGGATTCTTGTTCCGACCAGGATTCGCTCGAAGTGCAGATCACATTTGTGTCTGATTATATGCAGAAAATAAGCGAGGATTGGACTGTCGATGCCACGTTCACCCTCAAGAACATTGATAAAGTGGAGCATCCCTATTTGCTCTCGGCAAATCCTCCGACTGAGCCTTTCTATGAGGGTAACAATGTAAATTTGAATGTCGAGATCTTGGACAGCAGTCTTTTTGGCGAAAAGGAGATGGAGCATCTACCCACGATCTCCGATGTGCAGGTGGGCACGGAGAAGTTCACGTTGCAGAATGAACCCGAGGTGGGGAGTGAGTTGTTCTTCAAGAGCGAAAACAGCGACAATAGCGTCAGTTTTGATATCGTTGGATGGGGCTCTGGCAGAGTTACTCTTAACATTTTTTACAATGGCTCATCCGCATGGCAGCCCGTGGGGGAGATCAAACTCTCTTTCACCTATCAGCAGTATTCGGAGAGCGGGGATGGCAAGACCTTGCCGGTAGAGATCAATTGGGAAGTGCTCGAGCAGCCGCTTTTCCCCGAGATTGATAGGGATGGGATCCGTTTGGGTGGAGCTAATCACGGGAATTGGCTCTTCGCACATGCATCGAACGTCACTTTGGTCGTAGAGGATGTGGAATTGACGGCGGAAGTGAGCGAACATAAATTTGCATGGGGAACCGCTAATTTCAACATTCGGCAGGAAAATGAAGATACCCAGTACGTCAATTGGAATATTCAGCTTAATGCCGACGCCGAAGTCGAGAGTATCACTTTCTACTTCAAGGCAACCAGAAATGGCCAAGAGAAGCAGTCTGAACCGGTCACGTTAAAGGTATTGCCCGAAGATGTTCTTCAAAATATGGACAATTATGACAATACAATTTATATTGGTGAGAGCACTACATGGACTTTCGATATTCCTCTTGAGGGCGAGTTTGAAATCTATACCAAACAAGACAAAGGACCCGAATCGCTCTCCAATGGGGAGAACAACTTTGAGTGGGGAACGGTGACCATGACGGTGACCCCCGACACGGCTGTTCGTCACGTCGAGTTGGTTTTCCAAGCCAACAGTGAGTTGGATCATACGTGGAGCATTGATTTTTCCTTACGTTATACCCATACGGATGCCGATAAGACCGTGGACGAAAAATCGATTACGCTCTATGTCGAATTCCCGCCCGTTCTTCCCGCAGAAGAGGATGTCGATAGACTTCTCACCAAGGGTGAGAGCAAGACGGTCACGTTCGAGCTCAATGGCGTTCAGAGCATTGAGGCGGTGCAGATTGAGGATCAACCGCTTGACCAGGGAGCAAATACCTTTGACTGGGGCACGGTCAACTATACGCTCAAAGAAGAGGGAGAGAAGTATACGCTCACCTTTGAGTTCAATGCCACAGAAAAAACTTCATTTTCGTTGGAGATCAGAATATACAAGAAAGATGGCGGCGAGGGGAGATATTATTCTTTCACAGTAATCGATCCCGAACTTGATTTGCCCGATATTCGTGCAACGCTCAAAATGGAGCAACATGTCTTGCAGAGCTTTAAGTTTGAGGCGGAATCAGAGACGAAAGTCAACGCTTGGCTCGCGCAAGCCGAGAGCGCGCTGGGAAACGAGCAGATGACTTACTCTCAGTTAAAGGAGCTCACCGACCAATATTTCGACATGTTGAGTGATCTCAAAATCACGACAACCGCTGCTGAGCTCCAAGCTGCCCGCGATGCATTCATGGAGAAGTACACGGAGAGTGGGTTCTCTGCAAAGGCAATGGAAATCTTTGGTCTCCTCAAATTAGATCAGTTAAGCGAGCAAATGACGAACTTTGTAGGGGAAATCTACTCTGTCTTTTACAGTTACGGTGGGAACTATGAGCAAACAGGCGCATATACTGCGATGACGGCTCCTTTGGAAGAAATGATGCCGCAAGTGCCGGAGGAATACCAGAATTCGACGATTTTGCAATTTGGTCTCGCGTTTTATTACGTGGAGTACTTCTTTGAGAACTATGCGCCCACCGCGGAAGAGCTCTATAACGGCTTGAAAGAATTAGTCGACTTCTATACCCCCATGGTGCAGGAGATGCCGGCATACAAGGAGTTGCTCAAAACGTTCAACGAGGCGCATGAGGCATACCAAGCCTCCGAAAAGGACCCCGATCTCTTCGCGGCAGCAGTCGCGGCCATGGATGCAATTTGGAGCTACTACTTCGATAATCCCATTAGCGTCTAAGGCAACCAAGGTCTGTCATTTCGTCCGCCCAAGGCTTCTATTGTAATCTAAGGGCGTCACGAGCGCCAACGGCGCGAAGTAGCCGACGGGGCTTGATTTGTCATTTCGAGCCGAACAGGTTTGACTTTCAACGAACAGCTCATCTGCGAGAAATCTTATTACGACCAAGTATAAACAAAGCGAATGATAAGGTAGAGATTTCTCGACTTCGCTGACGCTCCGCTCGAAATGACAAAAAGAGTTCTTGCTGTCTCCCCGCTGTCATACCGACCCGGAGCGCAAGCGAACGGGGAGTGTATCCCCTCAAACGAAGTCCGCCTGAGGGGGTGGGTTGGCGCCTTGCCCCCTCCATGGGAGGGGGTGTAGGGGGTGGGGTGGCAACTCAATTTATCATCAACGCATTGGCGTGATGTAAAAATCTTCCGAGGGGAGGGTGGCTCATCCGAGCCCCCTCCTTTCTCTTTGCCCCCATGGAGGGGGGCAGGGCATTCACCCCATAAAAATATCCCGCCTCGTTTGAGACGGGATGTTTTTTTACAGAACTCGCGGAGCCTCAGATCCTCTTGTCCGCATGGTAGTGCGTGTGGAGAACCTCGTGCGCTTTCTCGCTGTTGGGCGTGCCGAAGTATTCTTTGTAGATGACCTCGATGACGGGCGATTCGGAGGAGCGGCGGATGCTGTTCTCCTTGTCGCTCGTGTAGAGGGCGGCCGCACGGAGATCTTTGAGATCCAAGGAGTTGCGGATGCTGTCGGGCAGGGTGGGCTGACCGCCGCCGTTCACACAGCCGCCGGGGCAGGCCATGATCTCGACGAAGTCGTATTCACGGCTCCCGTCTTGAACGCCCTTGATGATCTCCTCGGAATTGGCGAGACCGCTCGCAACGGCCACGCGGATGGTCTTGCCGGCAACCTTGTAGGTGGCCTCCTTGATGGGCGCGGTGCCGCGCACTTCGGGGAAGTCGACCACTTCGAACTCGCCGTCGAGCGTCTTGGCGGCCACGCGGAGGGCCGCTTCCATCACGCCGCCCGTTGCACCGAAGATGGTGCCGCCGCCCGAGCAGGTCGCGAACGGATCGTCGAACTTCTCATCGGGCAGGGAGGCAAAGTCGATGCCGGCCGTCTTGATCATGCGGGCGAGCTCGCGGGTCGTGATGGCGTTGTCCACCTCGCCGTTCATCTCGGGGCGCGTGCACTCATACTTCTTGGCCGTGCAAGGGATGACGGAGACGACATACAGATCGCTCGGATCGATGCCGTTCTTCTCGCAGTAATACGTCTTTAACAGGCCGCCGAACATCTCCTGGGGCGACTTGCAGGTGGAGAGATTCTCGATCATCTCGGGATGCTTCTGCTCCACATACTTGACCCAACCGGGGCAGCAGGAAGTGAACATGGGGAGCTTGCCGCCGTTTTGGATGCGCGCGATGAGCTCGTTGGCCTCTTCGAGAATGGTGAGGTCGGCCGTGATATCCATATTAAATACTTCCACGTCGCCCAAGCGGCGGATGGCGGCAACCATCTTGCCCTCGACATTGGTGCCCACAGGCAGGCCGAAAGCCTCGCCGAGCGTGGCGCGCACGGAGGGAGCGGTGAAGAACACCACTTTCTTCTTGGGGTTGGCGATGGCATCCCACACGTCATCCACGGTGGTGCGCTCGCGGAGCGCGCCGACGGGGCAGGCCACGATGCACTGGCCGCAACCCACGCAGACGGAGGCCATGAGCTGCATCTCGAAAGCGCTGCCGATGTGGGAGGCATACCCTCTTCCGATGGGGCCGATGGCGCCGACGTGCTGTTTGTTGCAGGCGGCAACGCAGCGCGTGCAGTTGATGCACTTATCCCTGTCGCGGACGACATAGGGCGCGGAGAAGTCGATGGGGTGATCGAGATTCTGTTCGGTCTCGAAGTATTGCGGATCGCAATTATACTCGGTGGAGAGGCGTTGCAGTTCGCAGTTGCCCGCTCTCTCGCAGGCGAGGCACTCTTTCTTGTGCTTGGAGAGGAGCAGTTCGAGCGTCATCTTGCGGCTCTTTCTGCACTTCTCGGTGTTCGTCTTGACCTCCATGCCCTCGGCGACGGGATAGACGCAGGCGGCAACGAGACCGCGCGCACCCGTGGCTTCCACGAGGCACATACGGCAGGAACCGACGCAGTTGACGTCTTTGAGATAGCAGAGGGTGGGGATGGTGACGTGCGCAATGCGCGCCGCTTCGAGGATCGTCGTTCCCTCGGGAACGGTCACGGGGATATTATTGATTTTAAGATTGACATTCGCCATGGTATTCACCTCACTTTTTCTCGACTGCATGGAACTTGCAGTTGCTCATGCAGACGCCGCACTTGATGCACTTTGCGGGGTCGATCTCGAAGGATGCGAGCTTGTGGCCGGGAGCGACATAGTCGGTGCGCGTGATGGCCGAGACAGGGCAGTTCTTGGAGCAAAGGCCGCAGCCGATGCACTTCTCCTTGTCGATCTGATAGTTCAAGAGGGCCTTGCAGACGCCCGCCTCGCAGTGATGCTCTTTGATGTGGTCCTCATATTCCTTACGGAAGTGGTGGAGCGTGGAGAGCACGGGGTTGGGAGCCGACTGGCCGAGTGCGCACAGAGAGGAGGCCTTCATGTGCTCGCAGAGCGCCTCGATCTTCTCGATGTCGCCCTCTTCGCCCTTGCCCTCGGTGATCTTGGTGAGCATGTCGAGGAGGCGGCGGGTCCCGATCCTGCACGGGGTGCACTTGCCGCAGCTCTCGTCTGCCGTGAATTCGAGATAGAACTTGGAGATATCCACCATGCAGGTGTCCTCGTCGAGGACGATGAGGCCGCCCGAACCCATCATGGAGCCGATGGCAACGAGGTTATCGAAGTCGATGGGGGTATCGATGAGGTCCGCGGGGATGCAGCCGCCGGAGGGGCCGCCCGTCTGGGCCGCCTTGAACTTCTTCCCGTTGGGAATGCCGCCGCCGATCTCCTCGATGATCTCGCGGAGCGTGGTGCCCATGGGGACTTCCACGAGGCCGACGTTGGTGATCTTGCCGCCGAGCGCGAACACCTTGGTGCCCTTGGACTTCTCGGTGCCGAT
>CANQJF010000017.1 GCA_947624225.1 uncultured Clostridia bacterium | reverse complement strand
TGACAGTTCTCGTCATATATCCGAAAATATTTTCGGCTTGGATTTGGAATGGCGAGGTACGCATTTGGCAAGCCAAATGCCCGACTTGCGTCGTCCTCGTTAGGGGAAGTTTTCCCCTAAAACCCTTTTTCTTTCCTTGTGGACTATTAGCCCCGCAGGGCGCACACCTTGCTTGCAAGGTATAGTGCGCTACTATACCTACGCTCTGCGAATGGTCTGTTAAATTGTAATTATCAGTTTTCGTCCTTTTACTTTTTAGTCTTTTTTATTGATCTCCCAATACATCCGCCTATTAAGAAACAACCAAACGCAATCACCGATGACCATATGCTGCCGGTAAAATAGATGCATACTCCGGTCAATACACAACCTATCAACGCGCCAAAGAAACTGCCCAATTCTTTGTAATTCTTCATTTTAATTTACTCCTCTAAATTACTGTCTGTCGTTCCATTATTATACCACAAAATTCAACAAGAATCAAGTCCGAAACTATTCTCGCAAAGAAAAAGTAAATCCGAACCACTCACTCGTTACGAGTATTTGGTTCGGATTACATTGACTTGGTGCGGTCGACAGGAGTTGAACCTGCACGGTCATCCCACAAGATCCTTAGTCTTGCGCGTCTGCCAATTCCGCCACGACCGCATCACCTAACAGCTTTGTTATTGTACCGCATTCTGAAAGAAAAGTCAACAAGAATCAATAGAAAAAATCATAGAAATTTTTTATTTTCGTAATTTTTTTCAAGTAGTTCTCCGTCTCGGGGTAGGGGATGCGACTCAGCGTTTTCCCGTCCGCGGAATAATTTGCATCGGCCAGCCAAACCTTTACCGTTCCCTCTCCCGCATTGTAGGCCGCCAGAGCCGTCTCCCGCACCGGGAAACGCTCGATGAGATATTTCAGATAGAGGCAACCCAATTTCAGGTTGTATGCACCATCGGTCAACCTTTTTTGGTCAAAGACAAGCCCCGCCCGGTCACAGATGAATTGCGCCGTCGCCGGCATGAGCTGCATCAAGCCAACCGCACCCGCGCGGCTTACGGCTTTTTCGTCAAAATTGCTCTCCGTTTTCACAACGGCATAGATGAGCGACGGGTCTATGCCGCTCGCTTGCACTTCATCCCGATACGGACGCGGGAACAATGCCCTGCATCCATAGAACAATAGAACGAGGAGGAGAAAGACGCCAAGAATGATCCCGATGCAAATTTTCCAAGCTTTCATCATTTTAAAGTATGCGCAACGGCCTTGGTTCTTTCCCCGCGAAAAAACTTTCAAATCAAAATAAAATGTTTTATCAAAATGTTGACGAAATAGAAATTGATTGGTATAATATGTGTATCAAAATAAGACAAGCCGCCCGATAGGCGGCAGGGGTGAGGTAATGCTGAACTACAAACTTGATGCAACCAAACGAGGCGTTGATATTTCGGAGCATCTTTATGGGCTCTTTTTCGAAGATATCAACCAAGCGGCCGACGGTGGCCTGAACGCCGAGATGGTTATCAACAATTCTTTCGAATTTGAGTATTTTTCCTATGACGATTACAACTGCGAAAGCACGGTGGAAGTGCGCAAGGCCAACGGATTCTATTGGGATATCTACGGTGCAGGGCCCAAGAAGGTCACAAAGAAAGGGGGAATGAACGAAAACAATCCCTCGTATTTGCTGCTCGATGTGGGCGGGATCTATCATCTGGAAAATCCCGGTTACTATACCAACGGCGGATACGATATCTATGGCATGCCCATTGAAAAGGGAAAGCGCTATTATTTTTCCATGTGGATCAAGCGCCTCGGGTATAAGGGGGTCGCAAAGATCTTTATCCGCGGTGCCCACGGCAGACACACGGACATCGGGGAGATCGCGATCCCTCAGGGAACCGATGGGGAATGGATCAAAGTAACGACGAGCGTCGTCGCCGAAAAAGACTTCATGGGGCGCCTGTGCATCAATCTCGAAGGCAACGGAAAGCTCGGGATCGATTATGTATCCCTGTTGCCGGAGGATGTTTGGGGGGATCCCGCCAAGTATAAGAACGGCAAGCTCTCCAAGCGCATTGTCCAAGTTCTCAAAGATTGCCATCCCTCCTTTATGCGGTTCCCCGGCGGGTGCGTGGTAGAGGGCGATGTGGATTTCGAGCATCAATATCATTGGCGGAATACCGTCGGCCCCCTCGAACAGCGCAAACAAATTTGCAACGTGTGGCGCTATATGCAATCATACGGCATCGGATTTTATGAATACTTTGCACTCTGTGAGGACATCGGGGCAACGCCGCTACCCGTATTGCATTGCGGGCTTCTCTGCCAGATCCGCATGGGCGAGCAGCGCAAGACGGGCTATCAACGCATCATGCCCGGCACGAAAAGATTCCAGGAAGAAGTCATCGACAATGTCGCCGATCTGATCTACTTTGCCAAGGGCGACATCGCCTCCCCGGACAAGAACGAAGCATATTGGGCAAAGGTGCGTTCGGACATGGGGCACCCCGCACCGTTCGACCTGAAATATGTCGGCATCGGCAATGAAAATTGGGGGTATGAGTACTTCGACAATTTTGCCTCCTGTCTGCTGGGTGTCCGCCAGTACATGTACAACGGCAGAGTGACGGACCTCCTGAAAAAGTTCGGGATCACCGTCGTCACCACCTGCGGCGTGGATATCCGTCCCTCCGATTCCAATGAGAGTTGGAAGGTCATCAATGAAAAATATCGCGACATGATCGTGGATGAACATGTCTACAATTCCTATCAATGGTTCATCGATAACACAAAGCGCTACGATTGTTACGATCGCGACGGTGCCAAAGTATTCATGGGCGAGTATGCAATGCACACGATGTCCGACGGCCGCGGCCGCCTCAACGGCGACAATAATTTGCGCTCTGCGCTTGCCGAAGCCGCTTTCCTCACGGGGTGCGAGCGCAACTCCGACGTCGTCCGCATGACCTGCTATGCGCCGCTTTTCGCCTCCACATACAATTATCGGTGGACGCCCAACATGATTTGGTTCAACGCGCGCGATGTCATGCTGACGCCCAACTACTATGTGCAGCAAATGTTTGCCGCCAACACGGGAAAATACACCCTCACGGATGTTGCACCCGTGGACGATGACAACGCGGGCGGTTTGCTCATCGGCGGCCACCGCACCGCAAGCGCCGTCTCCTCCGTCAAAGTGTTCGACCGCAAGAGCGGGGAATGTCTGTATTCCCACGATTTCAAAGACGGCCTCGGAGATTGGAAAGTCTATCCCAACTGCCGCGGTGGCCATATCGAGGGCGACGAACTGATCATCGAGGAGAGCGACGCGTTCAACGGATACTATTATGATGCCATGGACTTCTCCGACTGCGATGTAGAGATCAGCTTCCGCCGTCTCTGCGGGGAGCAGAGCTTCATTGCGGGTGTGGGCGTCAAGGATGTGCGCGACGCGGGCACCATGGACTGTGCGGGATTCTCCATCTCCTGTCAATACGGCAAAAATCACAAGGGATACGATGTCTCTTTCGACAAACGGGTGGACTTCATGCGCACGGTCTGTGAGATGATGGGCAAAGATAAGTTCCTCGGATATTCTCCCGAGGGCAATGTCATGCGCCTCGAATACACCCAAAAGACCTTTACCGCTTGTATCTTTAAGGACGGAACGTGGCACGAAGTGCTCTTCAAAAACATCTGGAAAGTCAACGAACGCGTGTTCAACAGCGCCACCGTCGGCGAGGACGGCAAGATCTACCTCAAAGTCGTCAACGTTTCCGGCAAGGATGAGACGCTCAGAGCCGTTCTCGAAAATTTCCCCGGAAAGACAAAGGCAAATGTTACGACGCTTTGGCATGAAGATCCCACGGTCATCAACGAGATCGGCGTAAAGGCGGGCAAGCAAAATCACATCGTGCCCACGTATTCCGAACTCGAAATCAAGGACAACGTTCTGACGGCGACCGTCAAGAACAACAGCGTCAACGTGTTCGTCATCTCATAAGCATCATCAACTCAGCCTCCCCGCGCATTCAAATGCGCGGGGTTTTTCATATCCAAAGAAGCTCGGGCATACGATAAAGTGTGCTCGAATTTTTGCCGCCCCGCATCGCCGCCTGTCTTTTGCGGCTCAACTTGAACAGATTGTATGAATTGCGTCTGCGCGCGGACAAGCCGCTCTGCGTCAATTACGGAGGAGCGTTTGTCTTTCTCGGGGAGATCGGGGTCTGCTCTGCGGCGCATGCCGTCAAGCCGACGTTGCATGAGGTGGAGGAGACGCTTCTCGCCGCGTGTGAGCACTCCGTTTACTCCGTGGAAAATCAACTCAAAGAGGGGTTTATAACGGCCACATGCGGAGAACGGCTGGGCGTTGCCGGCACATTTGTCTATGAGAGGGGTAGCGTACAGGCCATTCGCGAGATCACATCTCTCTGCATCCGCGTGCCTCACGACATCCCGGGATGCGCCGACCGCGTCTACAAGCAATGTTTCCGCGAGGGGCTCTGTTCCCTCATCGTTTTGGGGCCCCCAGGGGATGGCAAGACGACGATCTTGCGCGACCTCACCCGCATCGTGAGCCAAAAAACATCCTGCAATATCCTTGTCAGCGATGAGCGCGGGGAGCTCTCCGCGGGGGAACTCGGCGCAACGACCGATGTCATTCGTTTCGCCGACAAGTCCACGGCTTTTACGTCGGCCATCCGCGCCCTGAGGCCGGATGTCATCGTGACGGATGAATTGCTCCCCGAGGACTACCATGCCGTGAGACGTGCGACGGAGAGCGGGATACGGGTGTTTGCATCGGCGCATCTGATGCGCTATGAGGACGTGCCGCAAAAACTTTTCGACCGCTATGTCTTGCTCGGCGGGCTGGGGGAAATCCGAGAGATCGTGGGGAGAGAGGGGGAACATGTGGCTTAGGCTCATTCTGTGCGTACTGATCGTGGCGTTCTGCACCGCCATCGGCTACCTCGCCGCCGAAAAATACCGCGCGCGAAGAAGTTATTTCTCACAGCTTTCAGACTTTGTCGAGCGGTATATTGCAGAACTCGGATATGCCAAAAAACCGCTGCCGGCCTTTCTCGAAGAATGCCGTTTCAGCGGTGATTTCGAAAAGACGATGAATCGGATCGCACGGCACGAGGAAGCCGCCTGTCGGGAGAAATACTTGACGGAGGCGGAGAAAAAGGATTGCGAGAGCCTGTATTCCATGCTCGGCAGGGGGGATTCGCGCTCGCAAATGGAATTCTTCCAATCCAAGAGACAACTGATTGCCGAAAAAAAGACTTCGTCGGAAAAAGAAGCCAAAGCGCGGAGCGATCTCTATCTCAAACTCGGATTGCTTGCAGGGCTTGCATTCGTGATTCTAATCCTATGATCGATATCTCCATCATCTTCAAACTCGCCGCCATCGGCATCATCATCACCATCGTCTGCCAGGTTTTGAAGAAATCCGAGCGGGACGATGTTGCAACCGTGGTCTCCATCGTCGGCCTCGTCATTGCGCTCACCGTCGCCGCAACGATGATAGGGGATCTGTTCTCGCTCATACAGGAACTCTTCGGAGGATATTGATGATCTTCCAGCTTGTCGGCATCGCATTCGTGACTGCCGTTGCGGCGATCCTCTTAAAGGAGACCAAGCCCGAACTCGCCTTTGTCGTCACGCTATCCGGGAGCATCATTTTGCTGCTCGTTGCCTTTGAAAGTTTCCGCGGAAGCATTGGGATCTTTCAGGAGATCGCAAGCGCGACCGGGATCGATTCCGCGCTCATCAAGATCCTTTTGAAGATGGTGGGGATCGGCTATATCGTGGAATTCAGCGCGGGGGTCCTTGTCGACTTCGGCCAAAGCTCGCTGGCGGACAAGCTGATTTTTGCAGGGAAGATCGTGATTTTGGTGCTTGCCATCCCCATCATCGAGAGCATTTTATCACTCATCCTGCGTCTCATGGAGCTCATCGGATGAAAGGAAAATTTTTGCTTTTTGCACTCTTGGCGCTCGGCATCGTCATAGCGGGATTGTCGGCAGAGCGCGCAACGGGCGTTGCCGCTGCCTCCACGCCCGAGAACGAGGAGGCAATGGGGGAGCTCGAAGAGACCATCGACGAGCTCATCGGTTCGCTGGACACGGAGGAGCTGCAAAAATTCCTCGACACGCTCTCGGACTTTGGGGGGATCTCCGTCAAGGACAAACTGCGCGACCTTCTCACCGGTGACTTTTCGCTCGATTATGGCAATCTGTTCGATGCAGTTCTCTCGCTCTTGTGGGAAGAGGGGCAAAAATTATTGCCGTCCTTTGCCATCATTTTGGCCGTTGCGCTCCTATGCGGCATCCTGAATAGTGCAAAAAACAGCTTTTTGCATAGTACTATTTCAGACATAATACACTTCGTTGCCTACATTTCGGTGGGTGCGGTCGTGCTTGCGAGCCTCATCAGCGTCTTTGAGGCGGGATATGCGGCCATTGCCTCCATGAAGAAGCAAATGGATCTCGTCTATCCGTTGCTCCTGACGCTCATGGCGGCAAGCGGGGGAGCGGTCTCCGTCGGCATCTATCGGCCGGCAGTCGCTTTCTTCGGCGGTGCGCTTGCTTCGCTCTTTTCCACCGTCATTTTGCCCACGACTGTCATCGTCATTGTTTTATCGTTTGTCTCTCATCTGTCCACCGAGATCCACATCCAAAAGCTGGGGGACTTCTTCAAGAGCGTCTCACGGTGGCTACTCGGCCTGACGATTGGCATTTTCGGGGTGTTTATATCCGTGCAGGGCATCACCGCGGCGCAATATGACGGCATGTCGCTCCGTGCGATCAAATATGTGATTTCGGGGTCCGTGCCCTTTGTGGGAGGGTTTCTCTCGGGCGGCGTCGAACTTGTGATCGCGGGCAGTGTCCTCATCAAGAATGCGCTCGGCGCCTTTGCCATCATTCTCCTCATCGGAACGATCTTGCGCCCGCTGCTTCTGTGCATCGCTTTGCGCCTGCTTTTGCATCTCTCCGCGGCGGTGACGGAGCCCGTCGGCGGAAACATCTCCCCGTTCCTATCCAAGATCGCACAGGACAGCGGTTACTTTTTGGCCGCACTTCTGTCGATGGCTTTCCTCTATTTTTTAACGATCCTTTTACTCATCTGTTCCACGGGGGTGTTTTTCTGATGAAAGAATACATTTTGAGCATTGCGGGCGTGATCCTCATTGCCTCCGTGGTGGCCGTGATCGCACCCGGCGGAAAGATGGGGCAGTTCGTCAAGGGAACGACGAGGCTTTTTCTCCTCATCGTGATGATCTCGCCCCTGCTCGGACTAACCAAAGGGGACGCGGAAAAGCCCGCTTCGGCGGAATATCCCCCCGATCCCGTTTACTTTCAGACCTGTGCCGAGCTGTTGGAAGCGCGCGACGAAGAGAACATCGGTTCGTATCTCTGCGCGAAATATGACATTTCGGCACGGGTCGATGCCGCCCGCTCGCAAATTGCAAACTTCGACATCGAGAAAATCTCCGTCATCGTCGCATTCCAAGGCATAATCGGCGACGAGGAGCGTATAAATATCTTGACCGACATCCGAGAGGACCTTGAAAATTTATACGGATGCGTCGTGGAGGTCTCGTGAAAGCGGTAGACAGGATCAAGAACCTCTTCGAAAACAAGACCGTGCGCGTCATTGCCATTCTCATCCTTGCGCTGCTCCTTTTACTCGTCGTTTTCCGCGTCTTTGCAGTCCAAGACAGCGGGGGCTACACGCCCACAGAGCGCGAGCAGCGGCTGATCCGGCTCATCGAGACGCTGGACGAAGTCAGCGACGCCACGGTCATGATCACGGAGGAAGAGGGCGCTCCCGTGGGAGCAGTCGTCATCTTTCGGGGGGAGGATGGGATCCTGACCCGCATGCACATCCTCGAAATCGCGGCAGGGGCGCTGAATATTCCCCAAAAAGCCGTGCTCGTGTATCCCGCCGACAGCTGATATCCGAAAATCTTTATTGAAGGAGATAGATATGTCAAACACCAAGAAAATCGCACTTATGTCCACGCTCGTCTTACTTCTTGCCGTCACCGCGATCTTCAACTTTGTGCTCGCCGGCACAAACAGCTCCAAGGTGGCAGGCAGCACCGATGTCGAGGTCAATTACTTTACGACCTACCGCGACACCAGAAGCTCTACAAGGAGCGAAGAATTCGTGCAGCTCGACAGCGTCATTGCGGCGTATGCCCCCGACTCCGCGGAATACACCGAGGCCGTTGCGAAAAAGCAGGCCCTTGTAGACGTCATGGAGGATGAGCTCGTGCTGGAATCGGTCATCAAGGCACTCGGATTTTCAGATGCCGCCGTCTCCATCGGGGACCACGACAACATCAACATCTTCATCAATTCCAGCGAATTGACGGCCGAAACAGTCACGAAAATCTTCTATGCAATTGAGGTTGAGCACAATATCCGCAACGGAAATATCATAATTATGCCCGTTTATGCGGAAAGTTGAGAAAAAATAGTAGTAAAATCCAAAAATATGTGCTATAATGGTCCCATACAACCTAATTGTAGCGGAGTAAATTATGGCAAGCATCAAATACAACCCGAACGGCCAAAAGGGAAAGATCACTTACAATTCAGACATCGTGAGCGGCATCGTCGTCCTGAGTTTGCAGGAGACGGAGGGCATCGAGCTCATTCCTTCCAAGAGCAAGGGGATCAAGGTGAGCTTTGAAAAAGAGGGCGTGTTTGTCGACATCTCGGTGATCGCGCACTACGGTTACAACGTTCCCGAGCTCGCATACCGCATCCAGCAGACCATCAAACAGATGGTCGAGTCCATGACGAAATATAAGATCGCGGAAGTGGACGTCCACGTACAGAGCGTCGTATTCCCCGAAGCGGAACAGATGCCGGCGCCCGATGCACACCCGCACGAACAAGACGAACAGGAAGAAAAAAAGAATGCCTGAGTTCTCCCTTTCCCGCTCTTGGGGAAGGGAACTCTTTGGCGGCAGGATTTTACCATGAGAAGCATTGCGAGAGAAGCGGCATTTCAAACGGTGTTTGCGCGTCTGCTCGACGGGGATATCTCCAAGGCCGACCGCATGAAAAGCTACAAAAAGTTGAAGCTGAGCGAAGATGATGCGGCGTTTGCAGAGCGCCTTATCGCCGCGGTCCAAGAACATTTCGAACAGCTGAGCGCGACGATTGCCGCTGCCGTTACGCGGTTTGCGGAATATCGCATCTACACGGCAGACAAGGCAATTTTGTTGATTGCGCTCGCCGAGATCTTATATTTTGACGATATCCCGCCCATCGTTTCGGTGAGCGAGGCGACGGCACTCGCCAAAAAGTTCTCTACCGAAAAATCGGTGGATTTCGTCAACGGCGTTCTCGGGGGGATCATCAACCCATGATCGTGATGGATGGAAAGAAAATAGCGGCTGACATCCGCGCCGAGTTAAAAGCGCGTGCGGCCGCCTTTTTCTCTAAAAAAGCAATTCGCGTCGGTCTCGCCGTCGTACTCATCGGAGATGAGGCCGCTTCCGCGGTGTATGTCCGCAACAAGATCAAGGCCTGCGAGGAGGTGGGGATTCGCTCTGTCTTAAAGCAATTGCCCGCCGAGACCTCCCAAGAGGAGGCCGAACGGGTCGTTATGGCCCTTGCGGAGGATCCCGCCGTGCACGGCATCCTTGTCCAACTCCCGCTTCCGAGGCATCTCGATGCGTCCCGCATTCTCTCCCGGATCCCCTCGTCAAAGGATGTCGACGGCTTCTCCGCGGAGAATATCGGCCTTCTTGCGCGGGGAGAAACATGCACCGTTGCCTGTACGCCTCTCGGCGTGATGGAGCTCTTAAAGCGCTACCGGATCCCCACGGAGGGAAAGCGCGCCGTTGTGCTTGGAAGAAGCAACATCGTCGGGAAACCCATGGCGATGCTGCTCACCAATGCGGATGCAACGGTCACGGTCTGCCATTCCAAGACAAGGGAACTCGGCGCCATTTGCAGAGAGGCCGACATCCTGATATCGGCAATCGGCCGCCCCAAATTTGTGACGGCGGACATGGTCAAGGAGGGGGCGGTCGTCATCGATGTCGGCATCAACCGCGTGGACGGAAAGCTGTGCGGGGACGTCGATTATGAAGCGCTCACGGAAAAAGCGGCCTATATGACGCCTGTCCCGGGTGGGGTGGGGCCGATGACCGTGGCTATGCTTTTGAGAAATACGGTAGATGCAGCGGAGAAACAAGTATGAGTTTTGAGACCCGTTATGAACTCTATCGCGCCTACTTCGAGCGCGAGCTCGGGAATGCGTGTGCGGCCATGGAGATCGTCCCGGATGTCCTGCGCGAGAGCATGCAGTATTCCCTCCTTGCTGGCGGGAAACGCATTCGTCCCATTCTGTTTCTGTCCTGCTTGGAGCTGCTCGGCTGCAATTATCAAGAGGAACTTCCGCTCGCCGTCGCCATAGAGAGCATCCATACATATTCGCTGATCCATGACGATCTGCCGGCAATCGACAACGACGACCTTAGAAGAGGGCGCCCCTCAAACCATGTGGTGTACGGGGAGGCCAATGCCATCCTTGCGGGGGACGGCCTGTTGTCCTATGCAATGGAGCTTCTTCTTTTGGAAGCGGGGAGAGACATGGGCCATCTCAAAGCAGCGCAAGCGCTTGCCCACGCGGCGGGCGTATACGGAATGGTGGCGGGGCAATCGGCCGATCTCCTGTTTGAAAACAAGGAGGGAAGCGAGGCAGACCTCCTCTTCATCCACACCAATAAGACGGGCCGTATGATCGCCGCGCCGCTCATCATGGCCTCCCGGATCGCGGGAAAGCAGGAGCAAGCGCTCTCCGCTTTCGGGGAGACGCTGGGCCTGCTCTTTCAGCTGACCGACGATCTCCTCGACGGAACGGCAAAGCTCGGAAAAACTCCGGGAAAGGACAGCGAAGAGGGGAAGTTCACGGCGCTGAAAATTTACGGAGAGAAGCGCGCCAATGATCTCTGCGGATCCTATCAACAAAGTTGCCACAGGCTCCTCGACACCGTGGAGGGAGACACCCAATTCCTGCACGGGATGGTCGATCTGGTCGCGAGACGAGACCATTGACGACGCGCGTACCCGATATAGCATGAGAAATATTTCAAGAGCGGAGCTGAGAGAGGCCTCCGTCGAACAACTGAACGGAATCTGCGAGCGGCTCAGGGAGGAGATCTTCCGCACCGTGTCCGCAAACGGGGGGCACCTGTCGTCCAATCTCGGAGCAGTCGAATTGACGGTGGCGCTCCATCGCGTATTCAACTTTCCCCACGACAAGCTGGTATTCGATGTAGGGCACCAATGCTATACGCACAAGCTGCTCTCGGATCGTGCCGGGCTTTTTCATACATTGCGCAAAGAGGGGGGGATCTCCGGATTTCCCAAGCGCAATGAGAGCCCGTATGACTGCTACGGCGCGGGCCATGCGGGGACGGCCATCTCCGCGGCGCTCGGCATCGCCAAGGCAAGGGATTTGCGCAAGGAGAATTTTTCCGTCATTGCCCTCGTGGGCGACGGCTCGTTCCAAAACGGTCTGATTTTTGAGGCGCTCAACAGCCTTGCGATCTTAAAGACCAACATTCTCATCATTCTCAACGACAACGGCATGTCCATTTCTCCCACGGAGGGCGCCACACAGGAGATCTTAGTAGACATCAAAGAGGGCACCCATGACGCGAAGCTGTTCGAACAATTCGGTCTGAAATACATCGGCGGCGTCAACGGGAATGAATTTGAAAGCCTGCTTCCCGCGCTCGAAGAGGCAAAGTCCTGCCTCGAAAAAGGGAGCGTGCTGCTGCATGTCAGCACGCGAAAGGGGTTGGGCTATCCTTTCAGCGAGAACGCTCCTACGGAGACGCACGGATTCGGCCCCAAACCCATCGCGCACACCGAATATCCGAATGTTCTCGGCGAGGAGCTCATCCGCCTTGCGGAACAGGATCGCCGCGTCGTCGTGATCACGGCCGCCATGACGGACAATCTCGGGCTTCGGCCTTTCTTTGAGCGCTTTCCGGAGCGCGCGTTTGACGTGGGGATCTGTGAAGAACATGCCTGCGTGCTTGCCGCCGCGCTTGCGGCGGGGGGGATGAGGCCGTATTTTGCCATCTACTCCACATTCCTGCAACGCGCTTTCGATGAGATCATCCACGATGTCTGCGGCCAAAATCTCCCGGTGACTTTCTGCATCGACCACGCCGGGATCACGGGCCCGGACGGGGAAACGCACCAAGGTGTCTTTGACCTCTCGTATTTGTCCTTTATTCCCAACCTCACGGTGGGGATCCCCAAAAACACGGGAGAACTGCGAGGCATGTTGCGCATGGGGATGACAATGGATGGGCCGTTGGCCATTCGGTATCCGCGCCTCGGGGAGGATGGGCCTGTGACGGCCGTCCAAAAGGGCAAATTTGAGATTTTACATAGTACTATTTCAGACATAATTGTATTTGCCGCCGGGGAGAGATGTATCAAACTCGCACGCGATATTCGGGAGAGTTTGCGGGGTGAGGTGGACTTTACGCTCGTCAATGCGCGTTTTTTGCGCCCGCTCGACTGGGAACTGCTTGCGTCGCGAAAGGAAAAATATGTCGTCACGCTCGAAGATAATGCGGCAATCGGCGGGTTGGGGGACGCCATCGCGCGCTTCTACCGCGGATCGGGGCGCATCTTGCGCTGTTTTGGCTATGCCGACGCGTTTATCCCGCACGGTGAACCCGAATCGCTCGAAGAAAAATACGGTTTGAGCCGCGAGGCAATCGCCGCATGCCTGAGGGAATTCCATGCGCGCGGATAAATTCCTCTCGGAGCGGTTCGGATCGCGCAGTAAGGCAAAGGAGGCGCTTTGCGCGGGGCGTGTCCTTCTTCACGGCAAGCCATTGGCTCCGGACAGCGAGCTCTCCTCCGAGGAGGGGCTGACCGTCTTGGATGGGCCGACGTTCGTCTCGGCGGGAGCAAAAAAGCTCGACCGTGCGCTCAATCTTTTCCCCGTACCCGTTGCCGGCCGCACTTTTGCAGATTTGGGAGCGAGCACGGGCGGATTCACCGACGTGCTTCTTCGCTTCGGCGCCTCGCGCGTCTATGCCGTCGATGTCGGAAAGGGGCAGCTCGACCCCGTCATCGCTTCCGATCCGCGCGTCGTCATCATGGACGGGGTCAATGCACGCTACCTGCAACCGATGGATTTCCCGGAGCGCCTCGACGGGATCGTTTCCGACCTGAGTTTTATCTCGCTGAGATTGGTCTTGCCCGCCGTGCACGGGCTCCTCGGGGACGGCGCTTCCGCGCTTGTCCTTTTTAAACCACAATTTGAATGCGGCGGCAAAGGGCTCGGAAAGAGCGGGATCCTCCCTCGGTCTCACCACGGCGCGCTCCTTGCCGATTTTTATGATTTTTGCGTAAATCTCGGGCTCGCCCCGCAAGGGATCGTCAATGCGCCGTTGGTACCGTCCAAAAACATTGAATACGTAGTCTGGTTGAAGAAAGGGACAAGCGCTCTCGAAAAGAGCCGCTTTCTTGCGTCTGCGGGAAAATTTTTTGAAGAAATCTGAAATTATCCAAAAAATACTTGCAATTATGCAAAGATAATACTATAATATACATAGATATGCGGATCGGAATCTATTACAATGTAGCGCGGGAAATCGCCGAAAGTTTCCGTGCATGCTTGCAGAAGAGCGGAGCGGAGGTCAAAATCCTTACCCGCGACGAGGAAATTTGCGAATGCGACCGGATGATCGTGCTCGGCGGGGACGGGACCATTTTGCATGCAGCCAAGCGCGCCGCAACGTGGGGGATCCCGCTCGTCGGCGTCAACTATGGGCGGCTGGGCTTTCTCACCGAATTCGAACAGGATGAGACGGACTCGCTCATAGAGCTTATTTTGGATGAAAACTGCCCCTGCATCGAGCGGACCATGCTGGAAATCACGCTGAACGGAACGACCTGCCTCTGTCTGAACGAGCTCGCGCTGCTTCGGGAGATCTCGCCCGAGCGCGCCAACCGCGTGGAGAGCGTCGCCGTGCGCCTCAACGGCAGCAAAGCGGGGGATTTCGTCGCCGACGGCCTCATCGTCGCAACGCCCACGGGCTCCACGGCCTATTCGCTGTCCGCGGGAGGGAGCATTGCAACGCCCGATTGCGGCATCTTTCTGCTGACGCCCGTATGCGCTTTCTCGCTCAAAAGCCGCCCCATCATTTGCCCCGATAGCTCGCTTCTCTCTTTCGGGATCTCGGAGGGGGATTTTCTCATGGCCTATGGCGACGGGGTGTTTTTGGGCAAGGTCGGCGCGGAGGATCGCATAACCGTCAAAAAGGCCGACCGCAGTGCCCGTTTCCTTACACGCGATATCCGGGGCTTTTTTGCACGTCTCACAAAGAAAATCAATTGATAATACAAAAGGGGAATATGAATTATGCTTAGAAATGCACGCCACAGCAAGATTCTCGAAATCATCTCTCAAAAGGAAATCGAGACGCAAGAGGAACTCTGTGAAGAACTTGCAGCCTGCAATTTTTCGGTCACGCAGGCCACCGTTTCTCGCGACATCAAGGAGCTCCGCCTCTTCAAGGTGAAAGGCAGCAAAAAACGCTTCCGCTATGCCTCCGTGAATGAAAACGAGGACGGCATCTCGGACAAAATGCGCTCGCTGTTCCAGACATGCGTGGAGAGCATCCGTACGGTGGGGAATCTCATCGTGGTCAAGACGCTCAACGGGAACGGCTCCAATGCGGGCGTGGTCGTCGACCGTCTTTCCTATCGGGAAGTCGTCGGAACGATCTCCGGCGATGACACCGTTCTCATTATCTGTGAAAATGCCTCCGACGCACACACGGTGTGCGGAAAACTCGAAGTCATCCTCAAAGCATAAACCCATGCTGAAACGGCTCACAATCAAAAATGTCGCCCTCATTGACCGGGCGGAGATAGAATTTTCCGAGGGCCTGAACGTGCTTACGGGCGAAACGGGCGCCGGAAAATCCGTGATATTGGATTCCATCGACTTTGTTCTCGGAGCCAAGGCGGACAAGACGATGGTTCGGTCCGGAGAAGCGGCTTGCTTGGTGCAGGCCGAATTTTCCGTTTCCGAGGAGATCCACGGCATTCTCGATGAATATGACATCGAGCCGGAGGAGACCGTTGTCATCTCCCGCAAACTGACTTCGGAGGGGAAGGGAACTTTGAAGGTGAACGGCGTCTCGGTGACGGCCGCCATGCTTCGCCGGATCACCTCCCTCCTCGTCGATGTGCATGGCCAAAGCGAGCATTTCTTTCTGCTCAAAGAGGCCAATCAGCTTCGCCTGCTCGATTCCATCGGGGGGGAGAAGATCGCCGAGCGAAAAGAGGCCGTGCAAGTTCTGCTCGCCGAGCGCAAAACCATCTTAAACGAGCTCTCGAAACTTGGCGGGGACGAGGGAGAACGGACTCGCAGGGCGGATATTCTCCGCTATCAAATCGACGAGATCGAGAGAATTGCGCCCAAAGAGGGGGAAGAGGAGGAATTGCGCGCCCTGCAAACGCGCTATCGCAACGCGGCACGCATTCTCGAAAGCCTCTCCGCGGCAAGGGACGAGCTCATGGCCGACGGCGGGGGCGCCGATGTGCTCAGGAGTGCGCGGCGAGCCCTCAATTCGATTTTGAAGTTCGAACCCCGCTGTGAGGCGCTTGCGGAGAGACTTGCCGCTGCCGCCGAAGAGCTGGACGACATCGGAGGGGAACTCGAAGCAATGCTCGGGGATGCCGATGTGGATGAGCGCGAAGTGGAGCGGGTGGAAAATCGCCTCGATGAACTGAAAGCGCTCAAAAAGAAATACGGCGCGACTTATTCCGACGTCATGCAGTTTCTTGCGCGCGCAAAAGATGAATACGAGCTCCTCGTCAACAGCGAAGCCCGCATGGAGATGCTCGAAAAACAGCTCGATTCGGCGGAGAACAAGCTGTTTGCGGCATGCCTGCAACTGACTGCCGCGAGAAAGGAGACGGCCGAGAACTTTACGGAACGCGTCGTTGCCGAGCTCAAAACGCTCGCCATTCCCTCCGCGCGGTTTGAGGTGCAATTCCATCCCTATTCGCGGGAAGATATCCGAAAAACCACCTCGGAGGGGTTGGATAATCTATGCTTTTTGTTCTCTGCCAATGCGGGGGAGCCCTTAAAGGAACTCGGGAAAATCATCAGCGGGGGAGAAATGAGCCGCTTCATGCTGGCGGTGAAAGCAAGCATTTCCTCTGCCGGCAGCATCGGGACATACATCTTCGATGAGATCGATGCGGGCATCGGTGGGAAAACCGCACAGGCGGTTGCCGAGATGTTCGCAAAAATCTCTCGCAACGTCCAGCTCATCGCCGTGACCCACCTCGCGCGGATCGCCTCCTTCGCGGAAAAGGAATTCCTCATCGAGAAGCACGAGGGGGAGGGAAAGACTTTCACGCGCATCCGCGAGGTGCGCGACGATGCCCGCCTCAGCGAACTCGCCCGTCTCATCGGTGGCGAGGGGGAGGAGGTGCTGGCCTATGCGCGCACCCTGCTCCAAGAGGCAGCCGCTTACAAAAACTCCCTGTAAAGGCAATTGCTTTCCGAATAGAAATCAACAGCTTACGCAAAATACTTTCTGCAAACGGAGGTTCCCATGCGTAAGCTGAAATTTTTTCTGATCGCTTTTCTTGCGGTCTGTCTGCTGCTCGCTCCCGCCGAACAGCTGAGGGCATCCGCGGCGGAAGCGGACCAATATTATATCGGCGGAATGACGGCGGGCTTTATGCTTTCGGCGGATGGCGCAGAAATCATCGGCCTGACGGAAGTCGCCGCCGAGGATGGTCTGCACCGCCCCGCGGAGGAGGCGGGGATCCACGTCGGAGATACCATCGTTGCCGCGGACGGCATACGGATCAAGACCATCGCCGATCTCAATTCTGCTCTCGAACGGAGCGGCGGGCACACGATATCCCTGACGGTGCGCAGGAAAGGGGATACGGCTCAGATCGATGTAGCGCCCGTCAAGGACAAGAAGAGCGGGAAATATAAGTTCGGCGTGCTCATCCGCGATACGCTTGCGGGGATCGGCACTGTGACGTATATCAATAAAAAAACTTACCGCTTCGGAGCGCTCGGCCACGACGTTTGCGACGAGAACAAAAACTCCCTCGGAATTGCGGATGCAAAGGTCTATCTGTGCAGCGTGATCGGCGTCAACCGCGGCATTCGCGGAAAAGCGGGGGAACTCAGAGGCCTCTTCATGAACGATGTCTCGCTGGGAAATGCGGAAAAGGTGTGTGCCACGGGTCTTTACGGAAATTTTGACAGCAAATACGACTTCTCGCACTGTAAACTCACGGAGATCGCCCCGCTCTCTGAGGCGGTCATTGGGAAAGCCGTCATCTATTCGACGGTCGACGGAACTTGTCCGCAGGAGTATGAGATCAATATCGTGAAAGTGGACGCGACAAACCACGAAAATAAAAACTTCGTGATCAAAGTGACGGACGAGCGGCTCATCGAGGAGACGGGAGGCATCGTGCAGGGGATGAGCGGAAGTCCCATCGTTCAGGACGGAAAGCTGGTGGGGGCGGTCACCCACGTCTTTTTGAACGATCCGACGCGGGGCTATGGCATCGGGATCGAAAATATGCTCGCCGAATAATAATCGACGGGGGCAGGTTCATATGCTTAGATATGGACCTCTCTTTTTTTACGGACTGTTTCGGGCGCATGCGCGAGTGCAAGCGCACGCTTTTTCTCTTCGGGGCGCTCTATCTCGCGGGCATGATCCTCGGTCTCATCTTCATCACCACGCCCACGACATATGAATACAATTTGACCCTGTGCGAACGCTACCTGAACCGCGTCTGTTTCTCCGATGCAGACGTCTTTGTCATATTTTTGGAACGGACGGCGGGGAGGGCATTGTTGCTTGCAATGATCTTGTTCTCGGGGATACATTTTGCCGCGCTGTGCGTCCCGCCCGCCGTACTCCTATACCGCGCCTATACATTCGGCGGCAGCATTGCCATCTTCTTCATGGTGTACCGCGTGACGGGGGTGCTCATCGTGTTTGTGCTCTATCTCCCCATACATGTGCTCGTCGACGTCATATTGATCGGGGCAACGGCGCTTTCCTGTGCGCGTGCGCCGCGCTTTTGCTTTTGCAGGAGAGATTTCTCGGGCATCGCTCTCGATCTGTTGGCGCTCTTTGCCCTGCTCGCGGCCATCGGGCTTTTGGAAATGCTGCTGCTCCTTGCCGTCTTTCATCCCATCGGTACGCTGCTTTAATAATTTTTTGCAGAGTGCACAAACTGCAACTATGAAAAAATTATTGATTTGTGCAACGGCCGCCATGCTTGCGGCATCGGTTTTCGGTTCTGTCTGTGGGGGATGGAAAGTCAACGCATCCGCAACCGAGCGGGTGGGGAAGGCCTCCTACCTATGCGACTACGAGAGCGGGACGGTCGTGAGCCAACAGGATGCAACAAAACATCTTCCCATCGCGAGCATGTGCAAGATCATGACCCTGCTCCTCTCCTTTGAAGCCATTGAAAACGGGACCATGGACTATGGGGAGCAAATCGTCGCAAGCGAGAACGCCTCGGGCATGGGGGGCTCGCAAGTGTTCCTCGGGACAGGCCTCTCCTACACCGTAGAGGAGCTGATGAAGTCCGTCGCCGTGTGTTCGGCCAACGATTCCTGCGTCGCGCTGGCAGAGCGCATTGCCGGTAATGAAGCCGATTTCGTTGCCAAAATGAATGCACGCGCCAAGGAACTCGGTGCGGAGGACACCCTATTTGCCAACTGCACGGGACTTCCCAAGGAGCCGCAATACTCATGCGCCAAGGATGTGGCCACCATGTTGAAAGCGCTCATCGGGCACGGCAAGTACTTCGAATTCTCCAAAGTGTGGTATGACGATTTTCTCCATCCCGACGGAAGAACGACGCGCATCACCAACACCAACAAGCTCATCCGCGCCTACTCTGGATGCGACGGCGGCAAGACGGGATTCACGAGCGAAGCGGGCTTTTGCCTTGCCGCCACTGCCAAGCGCGGCGAGACGCGGCTCATTTCCGTGATCATCGGTGCGGACAGCTCCTCTTCCCGTTTCGACGCGATCAAGGCCATGTTTGACGACTGCTTCAACCGCTACGAGACGCGCGTGCTCGTCGAGGGCGGGAAAGCGCTCGACGAAAAGGCGTGCGTGCGCGGGAGCAAGACAAAGCAGATCTCCGTTGCCGCCGAACGGCCCATCAAAGTATTTGCAAGGCGCGGTGAAAAGGCGGAAGCAAAAATTTCCGTCGAGTTGGATCCCGATTTAAAGGCGCCCCTGCAAAAAGGAAGCATTGTCGGCGTGGCCATCGCCTATCGAGAGGGCATCGAGATCGGGAGGGCCAATCTCGTCGCGCTCGACGATGCGCCGCGAATGAGCTGGTGGGAAGCGCTCCGAGAGACGGCACAAAGTTGGCAATAGGGCCGATTTGCAATGTACTATGCGTGACATAATATTAAAAATATCCGATCAAAGGCGCCAAGCGGCGCTTTTTTTCTTGACCGCTTGCTTTTTGCGGTGATATAATAAATTCCGCTATGAATACAAGAGAAACACTCAAAGTCAATGAAAAAGGGCACCTCGAAATCGGCGGGGCGGACTGTGTGGAACTCGCTGCAAAGTTTTCCACGCCGCTGTATGTATTCGATGAGGCGCACATCCGGGCAATGATGCGTTGTTTTCGCCGTGCAATGGGCGAATACCGCGGGGACGGACTTGTTCTTTACGCCTCCAAGGCCTTTTGCTGTGAGGCAATGTATGCCATCGCAAGGCAGGAGGGCTTGGGCGCCGACGTTGTTTCGGACGGGGAGCTCTACACGGCGCTCCGCGCCGGATTTCCGTCCGAACGCCTCTACATGCACGGAAACAACAAACTTCTCGCGGAGATAGAAAGGGCGCTCGATACGCGCATCGGATGCTTTGTCGTCGATTCGCATGAGGAGGCATTGCGCCTCGAAGAGGAGGCGGGAAAGCGCGGCTTCGTCCAAAAGGTGCTTATCCGCATCAACCCGGGCGTGGAGGCGCATACCCACCAATTCATCCAGACCGCAACGCCCGATTCCAAGTTCGGTTTTTGCGTCTCCAACGGCGAGGCAAGGGCCATCACGGAGGAGATCCTATCGCTCCCGCATTTAGACCTCGCGGGGTATCACTGCCACATCGGTTCGCAAATCTTCGAGCGCGCGTCTTTCCTGCTCGCCGTGAAGAAATGCTTGGCTTTCGTCGCGGAGATGCGGGATGCGCTGCACTTTACCTGCCGCGAGCTCGATTTGGGCGGAGGGTTCGGGATCTGGTATGCGGACGGCGACCGTGCCCTGTCCCCCGAGGGGTATTACGACGAGTTGAGATGTATCGTAAAAGAAGTCGAGGCCGTCTGCGACGCAAGCGGACTGCCGCTTCCTTTCCTGCTCGTTGAGCCCGGACGTTCCATCGTGGGGGAGGCCGGCATCACCCTGTATACCGCCGGATCTGTCAAAAAGACGGCGCATCGCACCTATCTCACCGTTGACGGCGGCATGTTCGACAATCCGCGGTATTGCCTCTATGAGGCAAAGTATACCGCCGTTCTCGCTAACCGTGCAGCCGAAACGCCCACCCAAACGTATGCTCTGGCGGGGAAATGCTGCGAAAGCGGGGATGTGCTCGGCCTGGATTTCAAGCTGCCGCCGGCAAGCGCGGGGGATCTCGTCGCCGTGCTCTCCACGGGAGCGTATAATTACTCGATGGCCTCCAACTATAACCGCAACCGCATTCCTCCGGCCATTCTCGTCAACGAGGGACATGCGGAATATATCGTTCTTCCGCAAACCTTAGACGATATCGTAAGATTCGACACGCTCCCCCAACGCCTCAGGTGATTTTACCCACAATATCTTGACGAATCAATCGGATTTTTTTCAAAATATCCGATTTTTTCTTGCTTTTTTTTCCCATATCAGCTATAATAATTACAGTATGGTAAGTTACGTCATCGGATTGCTCGCGAGTTTTCTTGCAGTCACCGTCGTCTTGACGCTGCACGAATTCTCTCACGCCTTCGTTGCCTACCGTTGCGGCGATCCGACATCAAAATTTTACGGCCGTCTCACGCTCAATCCGCTCAAACACTTCGACCTCGTCGGTCTTGTCTGTTTCACGCTCGTCGGGTTCGGATGGGCAAAGCCCGTTCCCATCGATCCCAACAACTTCAAAAACTATCGGCAGGGGCTCTTTTTGACGGCAATTGCGGGCGTTGCAATGAATCTGCTCACCGCGGCGTTTCTTTTTTATCCGCTGTATCTCATCGTTGCCGTCTATATGCCGAATGTGATCTACATCCGTGAGTTTTTGACGGCATTCACGTATCGCCTGTACGCTTATAGTCTGAGCTTTGCGGTCTTTAATCTTCTTCCCTTTTATCCGCTCGACGGCTTCCGCATCGTGGACGCGCTCTCGCGGAGAAGAGGGCCGGTGTATCGGTTCTTGCGAGATTACGGACGGTGGATCCTCCTCGGGCTGATCGCGGAGAGCTTCCTTTGCGATCTGCTCATCCGGGCGACGGGGTTGTACATTATTTCCAATTTTGATGTCCTCGGTTGGGTCATGCAGTTCGCGACGGGGATCATCGGGTGGCCGATTGGCGCATTATGGGGGTTGATTCCGTGGTAGAAATTTTAGAACAAGACAGAACGGACGCCGTGCCCGCCGACGAAGAGGGGCAGACGGCACCGTCCTCGGGGGCAATGGAAGCCGAGGAAACAGTACCGAGCGACGATGTCGACCGGGAATTGGCAAACCGCCGCGAGCGCGCAAAGGCCGCGGAGTCGGATGCCGTGCGGGAGGCGCGCATCAAAAACATCAGCGAGCGCTTCGACTCCAATGTGGACTACACGACCGTTCTCGACGGATTCGAAGGGCCGCTCGATCTGCTGTTATATCTGATCGATAAAGAAGAGATCGAGATCAAGGATATCTTTATCTCACAGGTCACCGAGCAGTTCTTGGCTTATATGCGCGGGCTGCCTTACCTCGACGTGGATAAAGTCACCGAATATTTGAACATCGCCGCCACGATCTTGCGCATCAAGGCGCAGTCGCTCGTGCCGGTGCTCGGTCAAATGGCCGACTATTGGGACGACACCGACGTGGAGGAGGATAAACAGGAGCTCATCCGCGCCATCGAAGAGTACAGGCGCATCAAGGGAGAGGTCGACGAACTCAAAAAAAGGGAGACGCTCGGCTATTATTTCAGAGAGCCGGACAGGGAGATCGGGGCGACAAAGACCATTTACTCCCTCGACGATCTCACACTCGAAGGATTGGTGGAGGCTTTCTCTTCCCTGCTTTTGAAGCGCGGAGAGGAGATCTATGAAGAAGAGGACGTCCGCGAGATCCCGCAGGACGAATACACGGTTGCGCAAAAGATCCAATCCATTCTCTCCATCTTCGAGCAGGAACAGGAGATCCGCTTCATGGAACTGTTCACGCAAGACAGCTCGCGTTCGGAGATCGTCACGACATTCCAGGCGCTTCTCGAACTCTTGAAGTATCAATACTTGCGGATCCGTCAGCCCGAACCTTTCGGAGAGATCTATATCAGCTTTAATTCCGAGTCGAGCCATGTGTGGGCCGGCGAAGAGATCGATGAATACGAATAAGGGAGATCAATTGTGGAAAATTTGGTCAATATCGTCGAGGCAATTCTTTTTGCCTCCGGAAAAAGCATAAAACTCACGGACATTGCGGAAAAACTCGGTGTCACCGAGGAAGAGATCAAGGAAGTTTTGGCCGTCCTCAAAGAACGTTACGGGGAAAACGGCGGGATCCAGCTCCTCGAATTCAATAAGAAAGCACAGCTCGGCACGAATCCCGCCTATAAGGACGCGATTGCCTCTGTCTTGACGCCGATCCGTCAAAAGGAGCTCACGCGCACCATTCTCGAATGCGCGGCGATCATTGCCTACAAGCAGCCCATCACACGCGCCGAGATCGAACAGTTGCGCGGCGTGAGCAGCGATTACGGGGTCAATGCGCTTCTTGAATTGGGTTTGGTCTATGCGTGCGGAAGAAAGGATGCGATCGGCCATCCCGTGCTCTATGCCACGACGGATGAATTTTTGAAGCGCTTCAAGTTGCGCTCCCTCGAAGAACTTCCCGATTACGACGACCTCATGGATGCCATTGCACGGCCGGAAGGGGAGCACGACAGCTATCTGTATGCCCGCGGCGAATGGGAGGCCATCGATGCGGACAGCTCGTCCACGCTCGGCGAGCAGGACGAAACACCCGAAGAGCCGCCGCGGAAAGCCGAGCCCAAGCAAAAAGAGGGCGACTACGGGATCCCCGATTTCCTCCGCGGATTGGATGATACGGACATTGTCAAAATCACCTGATCGGCTGTGAACTTTCATTGCATAAATAACGGTAATTCGCGCATGATATGGTCATGGGCGAATTTTTTGTGTGGTCAACTTTTTTTGGCGCACTGCTCTTTTTCTTCCCCGTTTTTGTCGGCTTCGACGCCTACATCAACGTGCGGGAAAATAGGGCATATTTCGCCCTGAGCGTCTTTGGGCTACGAGTCTTGGGCGGATACGGTGAACTGTACCGCGACGGTGCCGCCATCCATCTCACCAAAAAATTCGCGATCTTTCTCCCTTACGATAAGATGGGGGATACACGAAAATATTTTGAGATCACGGACGGCTTCCAGCTCTATAAGTTTCACCAGATCGTTGAGACGGGGGGAGCGGATTCCGTCTACGGCATCCTGCTCGCAACCGTTTTGCAGGCGGGAGGGGGCGCGGCGTTTGCATATTTGCGCACAAAGCATCCTTTCCTCTCCCTCAAAAACGGAACCGTCCTCACGGATGAGACCTGTCTCAAACTCACGTTGGAGAGCATCACCGTCTTTAACGGGCTCGTTTTGACGCTTGCAATCACAAAAAAGGCATTGGAGGGATTTCTGAATTGGATAAGAAACAAAAAGTTGACGGCATCATGGAAAAAACAGCGGAGCAGCTCGTAAAACTCGTCGATGTCAATACGGTCATCGGCAAACCCGTTTTCTCCGCAAGCGGGGCTGAGATCATCCCTTTTACAAAGGTCACGATGGGCTACCTCTCGGGCGGTGGGGAATACGGCGAGGTAAAAGCGGTGAAAGATGACGAGAGTTTTCCCTTTGCGGGGGGCGCCGGGACCGTCGTGCACATCAAGCCGGCAGGTTTCCTCATCGACGACGGAAAGGGCTGCCGCGTTGTGAAGATCACCGACGATCCGCTGGACGGCATCATCGAAAAGGCGGGGGAGCTCGTCGGCAATTGGGTAAAGAAAAATGATGAAGAAGATTAGTTTGATTTTGGCATTGCTTTTGTGGACGGCGTGCATCCCCGCACAGGTCAAATTCGCTGATGCCGCCACAAAGGGCCGTGCCGAGTGCGTCGTCGAGGTCACCTCGCGGCGCTTTTTGCATGAGGAAAACGCCGAGATGCGTCTCCCGATGGCGAGCACCACAAAAATTCTCACCGCGATCATCGTCATCGAGGACTGCGACCTTTCGGAGGTGGTAACGATCCCCGCCGCGGCGGCCGGGACGGAGGGATCGAGCGTCTATCTGAAAGAGGGGGAGGAATACAGCGTCCAAGACCTTCTCTATGGGCTCATGCTCCGCTCTGGGAACGACTGCGCCGTTGCGCTCGCCCTGCATCACAGCGAAAGTCTCCGGGAATTTGCCCACGAAATGACGCGGCGCGCGGAGAGGATGGGGGCGGAGCACAGCAATTTCGAGAATCCACACGGCCTCCCGCATGAGGGGCACTACACAACGGCGAGAGATCTCGCGCTCATCGCGGCATACGCCATGCAGAACAAGACCTTTCGGGAAATTGTTTCCACAAATTATTACGAACCGCGCGGATGGAAGAACAAGAATAAATTTCTCACGGCTTACGAGGGGGCGAGCGGGATCAAGACGGGCTTCACGACGGCAGCAGGCAGGTGCCTCGTCACAAGCGCGGAACGGCAGGGTATGACCCTCGTCTCCGTGCTCCTGAACTGTCCGCAAACGTATGAACGCACGGAAGAATTGTTGGATGAACTGTACGGGCGCTATCAGATGATCCCGCTTTTGGATGCCTCCGCGCCCTTTGATGGATACGCGGTCAAGAGGAGTTTTTCCTACCCGCTCACGAAAGAGGAGCTCCCCGAGGTGCGCATCGAGGGGATCACAACCATGCCGCTCCCGGAAACATCGGGAGAAGTTGCCGGGCAAGTGCTGATTTCTCTCGGGAATCGCTTGATTTTTTCTGAAAATTTGTATATTATGTAAGTACAATCTTGCATATGAGCATATAATCGGGAGAATGCAGAGTACTCTGCGTGACAAACTATGCGTATTAACAAATTTTTAGCCGAGCTTGGCATTGCTTCGCGCCGTGGAGCGGACGAATTGATCGCGGAAAAGCGCGTGACCGTAAACGGAGTGCTCGCAACGCCGGGCACGGATATCGGCGAGACCGACACGGTCATGCTTGACGGGAAGATCCTTTCCCACAAGATCAAATATGAGTATTATATTCTCAACAAGCCCAAGGGATGCGTGTGTACGGTTTCCGACGAAAAGACGGAGCGCCCGCGAAAAACCGTGCTGGAATTTTTACCTGCCGGTGCGGGCAAAGTGTTCCCGGTGGGCCGATTGGACTACAATACGGAGGGGCTCCTCATCCTCACCAACGACGGCGAGCTTGCCTATCGCCTGACGGCGCCGCAAAACGAGATCCCCAAGACCTATCTCGTGCGCATCGAGGGCACCATCACGCCCAACCAGCTCAACCGCCTCAGAGCGGGCGTGGAGATCGAAAAGGGCGTGATCACCAAGAAATGCAAGATCAACGTCATCGAAACGGATAAAAAGTATACGAAGATGCACTTGGTGCTCACCGAGGGCAAAAACCGCGAAATCAGGAGAATGTTTGAGGTCGTCGGCAAGCATGTGGACTTCTTAAAGCGCACCAAAGTGGGAGAACTGACGCTCACGGGTCTCGACCGCGGCGCTTGCAGAAAGCTCACCCCGGAGGAGATCTTCTATCTCAAAAATCTATGAGCCATCCGCAAGGGCAATCGCCCGCAAAAGCGGGATGGGGGGATGAAAAAACGGAATGTGCTTGGCCGTCGGTCAAACGCATTCCGTTTCTTTTCGGTTATCAGAAAACCGCGCGATAGCCGCGCGGTTCAAAAGAGGCGCATATGAGGACGCTAAATCTTACATCGTCCGCATGAGCCCGATCACTTTGCCGATGATCATCGCGTCGCTCTCCTCGTTGAGCACAAAGTCCTCCATGGTCTCATTCTCGGGATGGAGGATCACCTTGCCGTCGCGGCGGAAAAAACGCTTGACCGTCGCGCCCTGCCCGTTGCCGTCGGGGTCGAAGAGTGCAACAACAATATCGCCGTCGTTTGCCGTCTCCTGCTTGCGCACAATGATCTTATCACCGTTGAAGATGCCGGCCTCGATCATGCTCTCGCCCGAGACGCGCAACATGAAGAGTTCCTCGCCGTGGAATTCCGACGACGGGAGGGGATAATAGCCCTCAAAATTCTCTGCCGCAAGGATGGGCTGCCCGGCCGTGACCGTGCCGAGGAGGGGGATGCGCACAGAGCCTTCGCTCTTGACCGCCACGGCGCGCTTTTTATTCTCCGCTTTTTCAAGATAGCCCATTTCTTTGAGGCGGTTGATGTAGTCATAGGCTGTCGCGGTCGACTTGATCCCGAGATCGTGGCACATGTCGCGCACAGTGGGGGGGAAACCGTTCTCCTCCATGTATCCCTTGATATAGTCGAGCGCTTCCATCAACTTATTTTTATTGAGCATAGCCACACCTCCGATTTCTATTATAAATGATTGGCGCGAAAATTGCAAACGTTTGTTTCACAATTTCTGAAAATTTTTTTTGTTTTTTTCTTGATTTTTTCAAAGCGGCACACTATAATAAGAGTGCTTTCTCATTTTAAATCTCATAGCAACCCAATTTTGGGTTGCATCGGAGGAATTTCTATGGAATTCAAAAAGGAATGCGTCCTATACGACGGCAAGGAATGTGACGGCTGTATGGAGTGCGAAGTGTGCGATCTCGACCCATCCAAGCCGTGCACGAACTGCGGGAAATGCCTTGATATCAAGGACTATGCCACCATCAAGATCGATAAAATCATCCGCGATCCCAAAGAGGAGTGAAAGTTGCCGCTTACGCCGGCAACTTTTTCTTTTCTTCGGAAGCCCCCGCCCCGGGAGCAACAAGCGAACAGATAAAGGAGTCTGCATTGGCATCGGCAACGTTCAAGGTATAGATGAGGATGGGGATCATTAAGAGGATCGCGAGAACGGGGGAGAACAGGAAGAGCAGAAGCACCACCGCGCCGTCGATGAGGAGCAAGATCAAATTTGCCGCAAGGTGCGTGAAAACGTTTTTGGAAGTCAAAACATCACTCAGCGCGAGCTCTTTATCCCGATGAACGATCCACGCATTGATGAGGGAGGCGCCGCTCAAAATCAACAGCACCGCAAAGAACAGCAGGATGCCGTATAATTTGATGACGGATAACAGCCCGAATGCGACGATCAAAAAGATGGATTGCACAAGGGGGACGACCGTATGGGCGACAATGAACTTTTTGATGCCTCCCTTGACAACGCTTTTGCGGACGGCAAACCGCGTTGCATAGTTTGCACACAGAATGCCGATCCCGAGGATGGAGATGACAACCGTAAAAATCGTGCCGAGAGAATTTTTGAACTCGGTAACCACCGCCAAAAATTGTTCCTCAAAGCCCTCGGTGGAGGCATTGAGCGTGGCAAAGAAGCCCTTTGCTGTGGTCGGCAGCCAATCTGTACTCAAAATCTGCCGCGCAACATCGAGGAGACTGCCGTTCCAATTCAACTGTTCGAGAGAGTAAGCAAGGAATTGGTTCACAGAGGCGGAGGAGGCCTCCGAGGAGAGATGGATGAGCTCTGTAAGTTCGCCGAGCATGTTCTGCAAACTCTCCATCGTGGCCGAGAACAATCCGATGATGGCAAAAATGATAAACAAATAAAAGATGCCCATCGGAATAAAGAGGAGGACAAGATTTTTTGCAAAATTTTTCAGGGAATTCTTGATCATTTCCGGTCTCCATTCTATGATGTTATTTCCTATGATGTTATGCTTTTGACGTACGGACGAATCTTTTCGGCGTAAATCGCGGGAACGATCGCCTCCACCGTGATGCCGTCGTCCGTATATTCCACGCGTCTTTCGGTGAAGAGGGGGCGCAGCTTGGAATAGGCCGCCGTCTCGGAATAGGGGAACAGGAGCGTGGCGCGCAAGAAGTTCTCTTTCAAGGCCTCAAAGATGCGTTCTTTGAGCGCATCCAGGCCCATTCCCGTCTTTGCGGAAATGCGAATGCAATCCTTGGGGAGATGCACATCCCCCGCAATGTCGCATTTGTTCATCACAAGGAGGTATGGCACATCGAAGCCGAGATCCTTTAAGGTATCCAGCGTGGTTTTGAGCTGGACTTCGTAATTGCCCGAGGCGTCGCATACGACGAGCGCCAAATCGCAGGAAAGGGCGCTTTCCAGCGTGGATTTGAAAGCCTCGATGAGAGAGGTTGGAAGATCTTGCAAAAGTCCGACGGTATCCACCATGAGAAAGGGGACTTTCTCGATCTCAAAGGCACGTGCGGTGGGATCGAGCGTTGCAAACAGCGCATCCTGCACATAGACGTCCGCCCCCGTCATGGCGTTGAAGAGGGTGGATTTGCCCGTGTTGGTGTAACCAACGAGTGCGACCGTCTTAAAGGGGCCTTTTTTTCTTCTCTGCACAAAAAGCGAGCGCCTCTGTTCGGTCTCTTTGAGCTTTCCCTCAAGGGCATGGATACGGGCTCGGATGTGCCGACGGTCTGTTTCGAGCTGGCTCTCGCCCGGGCCGCGCGTGCCGATCCCTCCTCCGAGGCGGGAAAGCTCTCCACCCTTGCCTTTGAGACGGGGATACAAATATTGATACTGTGCAAGCTCAACCTGCAATTTTCCCTCACTGCTCACGGCACGCAGGGCAAAGATGTCGAGGATGAGCGTCGTACGGTCAATGACCTTTTTCCCTCCAAGCGCACGGGAAATGTTGACCGTCTGGGAGGGGGAGAGCTCCCCGTTGAAGAGAACGGTGACGTCCAAGCCCTCCAAGCGCTCGTTGAGCTCCCGCAGCTTGCCCTCCCCGATGAACGTTGCCGGATGGATCTCACGGACGGTCTGATAGATCGTCCCCGCATACCGCGCCCCCGCACTCTCGATCAAGGCAATGGCTTCTTCATGCAGCACCTTATATTGCGACCCAAAAATGGGTTGTATCACATAGACGCATTCGCCCCCGCCGAGATCCTTTTCCGCAAGCGACCCATTTTCGGGTTGCATGAAAGTCTCCAAAGAGTTCATTCGTCCTCCTCGCGGTGTAATTTCACGCGTCCCGCGACCTTTTTGCGGTTGTCCTCGGTGATGGCGGCATAGTGTTTGCGGGTTGTGTTTACGTCCCGATGGCCGAGCACATCGGCAACGATATAGATATCGCCCGTTTCGCGATATAGCGCGGTACCGTAAGTAGAACGCAACTTATGCGGCGTGATATGTTTGAGAGGCGTGACGAGGAGGGCATATTTCTTGACAAGATTTTCCACGGCACGCACCGTGATGCGCCGATATTGTAGAGATAGGAATAGGGCAACTTCTCCCTGCGGAACTTTGGGATCGCTCTTCTTCTGTTCCATATAGGCGGCAATCGCGTCGGCGACCTCGTCGGAAAAATAGAGGATGGCCTTATTGCCGCCCTTGCGCGTCACAATAAAGGAATTATTGGAGAAATCGATGCTGTCGTTGTTGAGCCCGACGAGCTCCGAGACACGGATGCCCGTGCCGAGGAGGAGGGTGAGAATGGCTGTATCGCGAATCTTGGTGCGCTCGTGATAGCTCTCCATATGGCGGGTGATCCCGCTGCCAAGTTCTGCCGTATCCAAAAGATCGGCCACTTCGTCCTGTTCGAGGCGGATGATCTCTTTCTCGTGCAGCTTGGGAGTGGCTACTTTTGCGGTATTGTTGACGGAGATCAGGCCCTTATTGAAAAAATATTTGAACATGGACCGCACGGTGGAGAGCTTGCGGGCCTTGGCGCGATCATCACAAGAGAGCATCTTCCCGCCATATTCATACCGCGAGAGATAGGAGAGGAAGATCTCGATATCCGTGTCCGTGATCTCGTCGAGGTGCTCGAAGGTAAAATCATGGACATCCGACACTCTGCCGCGGAACTTCTTTTTCATGAGGAAATCAAAAAAGATCCTCAGATCATAGGCGTAATTGAGGCGGGTGAGGGTGCTCGTGCGCTGCTCGACACCCCGAAAAAAATCCTCGCAAAAATAGGGGAGTTGTTCGAGAAGTTCGGAAATTCTATCTAAATTTTTATGATTGCGGTCTTGGTAGTAATCGCCGCTCGGTTTCTTACTCATACATTTATTATAACATCCGCAAGGGAAGAAGTCAATTTTACGAAGAGTTAAAAGGGGATCTTCTCAAAAAAATATCCGCCGCTCAAAATTTATCCCGCCGCGCATGCGAATCGTAGGCGGCGATGGAGGCGTCGGGCGTCTCCGCAGGCGCACGCACAAGACCGAGGAGCTCGTCGGCTGAAATGTTGTAATAGCGGCAGAGAATGATGATCTCCGAAGCGCACGGTTCCGATTGGCCGAGCTCCCAACGCGCCAGAGAGGATTGGCTGATGCCCGTCAGCTTGGAGAGCGTCATCTGGGAAATGCAGCCGTGCGTAATGCGGAGATCGTGTAATTTTTTTGCGACCGGTTTCATTGGGGCCTCCTCGTAATACCTTGGCAACCCGAAATCGGGTTGCAATTGGGGAAAGAAAAATGTTCGCACAAGGAAGAAGCGAGGAACATTTTCAACGGTTGAAGCTATTTTTTTGTAAAATTTTGCAGAGGGGACACACACTGAACTATTCGCAAAATCACGCTTTTACGAATAGTTAGGGGTATAATGACGAAAAGAGGACTTTTCTTGCGGAAAATTCCCGATTTTACGGCTTTCGTAAATTTTACGCATCCAATGAGCCGTTCCGTGAACACTGTATTTATCTTGGAACATTTTCGTCAATTTCCCGAAAGAATTTCCTGCAATTCATCGGAAATTCTCCTGCAAATTTGCAATTTTCGGCGTACAGGGCATCGTGCGGAGGATGTCATTTATGTCTGACATACTATTTCTTTCCGAGGATGAGGAAAGTGTTTGCGGGCAGCTCGATGTCTTTTCCGACAAGTTCTCCGCTGAACGCATCGGCAAATCCCGCCTCGGAGAAATGCAGGATGTATTTCTCGTTGGACCGATTGCAACAGACGATCACGCGCGCGTGCGTCTTTTTGCGCTCATAAATCAGGCAGCCTACATCCGCATAAATTTCGCGGTAGGCGCCGTCCGTAAATACCTCCGGGTAGATCTCCGTGCGGATCGCACCCAACTTCTCGTAGAATGCGCGGAGCGATTCATCGATATTGTCCCACGGAAAACATCCGCGGCAGAAAGGATCCTGGTAGCCTTCCAGCCCGGCCTCATCCCCGTAATAAATGCAGGGCACGCCAAACAGCGTAAACTGCAGAACTGCCGCCATGCGGACAAGCTCCTTGGCGTGCGCGCGCTCCTCGGCCGTGAGGAATGTGTGCGACATTTCCTCCTTATCCGCGGGGTGCTTGTTGCCGAAAACAGTCAAAATGCGCGGCGTATCGTGCGTCCCGAGAATGTTCATGAGCGCGTTGAGCGTTTCTTTGGGGTAATTGTCGCGCAGCATTGCAATGGTTTCGCGCAACATTGCGGTTTTCCCCGAGAGAACGAAGTTGATGATCGCGTTTTTGAGGGGATAATTCATGACCGAGTCGAGCTCGTCGCCCTGCAAATACTCGCGCCGCACGTCATACGAGATCTTGTTGGAGGCGTCCTCCCAAACCTCGCCGATGATCAGCGCATCGGGGGCCTGTTCTTTCAAAGCCGCACGCAGTTTTTTCAGAAAGAAATCGGGGAGCTCATCCGCCACGTCCAAGCGAAAACCGGCGGCACCGCGCCTCAGCCACGTCTTGACGACGCCGTCCTCGCCGCAAATGAAGTTTTGATAGGAACGCGAATGCTCGTTGACGGCGGGCAGCGTCTCGATCCCCCACCAACTGTCATAGGTGTCCGGATAGCGGTGAAAATGATACCAATCCGCATAGGGCGACTGCAACGATTGATAGGCCCCGACGCTGTCATAGCGCCCGAATTTGTTAAAATATCGGCTGTCGTCCCCCGTATGGTTAAAGACGCCGTCGAGAATGATGCGGATCCCGCAGGCGGCCGCATCCTCTATGAGCAGGTCGAAATCCTCTTTCGTGCCCAAAAGCCCGTCGATCTGCATGTAATCGCCCGTGTCATAGCGGTGGTTGGAATAGGCATCAAAAATGGGATTCAGATATACGGTCGTGACATGCAGCGAAGCAAGATAGCCGAGTTTGGAGCGGATGCCCCTTAAATTCCCGCCGAAAAAGTCGTTATTCAGCACTTTCCCAAAGCTATTGGGCCGAAAATAGGGCTGTCCGCCCCAATCGTCGCGCATGATTTTATATGGCTTTATGGGATAATCGCCGACTTTGCAGAACCGGTCGGGGAAGATCTGATACATGATCCCGCCCTTGAACCAATCGGGCGTGTGATACTCTTCCCCATAGACAGTCACCTGCCAGCTTTCGGGGTGTTGCGTCAACTCGGCGCGGCGCAACGCGCCGCGCCCGAGAAACTCGTCGGAACCGAGCGAGAAATAATAGAAATACAACCCGACCACGTTGAAACGGAGCGAAACGAAAAACCTGTCACGCTCGCGTTTCATCGGGAAACTGAATTTTGCGCCATCGTCCCGATAGAGCTCCAAGGTACAAGAGACGTCGTCGGCTTGATCGCCATCAACCAAGTATGTCTGAAATAATACCTCGCACCCGCGACGGACAGCCCCTTCTATCGACTTGCATTGCGGGTCGAGCGGATCGTAGTAGAAATGCATCGGATTACTTTACGGGTTTAATGTGCCAAATATTGTTTGCGTAATCACGGATACTCCTATCTGCCGAGAAGTAGCCCGCCTCTGCAATGTTGATGAGTGACTTTTTGTTCCAATTTTTCTTGTCTTTCCGGTAGATCTCCCCCATCCTGGCCTGTGTCTGTGCATAGGATTCATAGTCGGCGAGGCACATATAGGGATCGGCGACGCGGCCGCTTCGGAGAAGATAGTTGCCGATATCCGCAAACGAGCAGCCGTTGAACCCGACGATGAGCGACTCAATGATCTGGCGAAGCGCGGGATCCTGGTTGTAGTAGACGCTCGAATTGTAGCCGTGATTCCAAATCTCTCTGACCTCATCCGCTTTCAAGCCGAAGATGAAGATGTTATCCTCCCCCACCCGGCTCGCCATTTCCACATTTGCACCATCCAGCGTCCCGATGGTCAGAGCGCCGTTGATCATAAATTTCATGTTGCCCGTGCCGCTGGCCTCTTTCCCGGCGAGAGAGATCTGCTCGGAGATTTCCGAGGCAGGCATCAGCTTTTCCGACATCGTGACGTTGTAGTTCTCCATGTACACGACGTTGAGCTTCTCGCGGATGCGCGGGTTCTTGTGGATATCCTCGGCCAAGAAGCAGATAAGTTTCATGATCTGTTTGGCCATTTCATAGCCGGCGGCCGCTTTCGCCCCGAAAATATAGGTCTTGGGCAGCACATCCAAATCGGGATTCTCGCGGAGAGCGTTGTATTCCCCGATGATGTGCAACACGTTGAGCAGCTGGCGCTTGTATTCGTGCATGCGCTTGGCCTGCACGTCAAAGACGGTATCGGGGTCGATCACGATGCCCTGCGTTTTCTTGGCATACTCTGCAAATTGCACTTTCTTAATGTGTTTGATCTCATCGAGCCGTTGAAGCACGCTTGCATCTTTGGTGAATTTTTTCAGCCCGATCAGTTTTTCCGCATCCTTTGCGTATCCGGTGCCGATGCAGTCGTCGATCAGCGCACACAGTTCGGGGTTGGACTGGTTGAGCCAACGCCTGTGCGCGATCCCGTTGGTGACATTGGTAAATTTCTCGGGCGTGTACTCATAGAAATCGCGAAAGATGCTCTCTTTGATGATTTGGCTGTGCAGCGCGGAGACGCCATTCACCGAACTCGAACCTACGATGCAGAGATTTGCCATGCGCACGGTATCGTGCGAAAGAATGGCCATGCGGGAAATTTTATTCCAATCGCCGGGGAACCGATGCCAAAGGTCGTCACAGAAGCGGCGGTTGATTTCTTTCAAGATCCCGTAAATGCGGGGAAGCCTCCGCGCGATCAAGCTCTCGTTCCACGTTTCGAGCGCTTCGGCGAGGACGGTGTGGTTGGTATACGCACAGGTCGACGTCGTGATATTCCATGCGGTATCCCAGCTGAAATAATTTTCATCGACCAAAATGCGCATGAGCTCGGGGATGGCAAGCGCGGGATGGGTATCGTTGATATGGATGGCCGCCATTTGCGGGAGCAGCGCAAGCGATCCATAGCGGCGCTTGTGGTCGGAGACAATGCACTGCAACGAAGCAGAGACAAGGAAATATTGCTGTTTTAAGCGCAAAGACTTGCCCTCGTTGTGGTTATCCGAGGGATAGAGAACTTTGGAAATGAGCTGTGCGTCTGAGTCGTCGCGCATGACGACATCGTAATTGCCCTGTGAGAAAGCCTGCATGTCGAATTCCTGCACGGCACGGGAGCGCCACAGACGGAGCACGCTGACCGCTTGCGAGTCTGCACCGGAGACCATCATGTCATAGGCAACGGCCTCCACTTCCTTGGCGTTGTGATAGACCGTCTCCATGCCATGGTCCGTCCACTTCTCTTCAAGCGTTCCGTCAAAACGGACGATGAAAGTCTTGTCGGTGCGCATGGTGAGCCATGCCTCTCCGCCGGGTAGCCATACGTCCGGCAACTCGATCTGCCAGCCGTCTACGATCTTCTGCTTAAAGAGCCCGTATTGATAGCAAATGGAGAATCCCATGGCAGGATAGTCTTGCGTGGCGAGCCCATCCAAGAAGCATGCGGCGAGGCGCCCCAAGCCGCCGTTCCCCAGCCCTGCATCCGGCTCCTCTTCATAGAGGTCCTCCAACGTCGTCTTATAACGTTTGAGTGCCCCTTCGAGTGCCTCACCGATGCCGAGGTTGTAAACACTGTTTTTCAGCGATCTCCCCATCAGAAATTCCATGCAGAGATAGTAGACGCGCTTTGCGCGCGCGGCCTTGGTCTTTAAATGGAACTTCTGGCGCTTTTCGAGCATGATGTCTCTCACGCTCATGACAACTGCTTTGTAGATCTGCTCGCGGCTCGCCTCGGCGGGTGAAACGCCGAAATAGCGCGATAATTTTCCTGCTATCAGTTGTTCCGCTTCCTGTTGTGTTAAATTCTCCATACCTTTTGTCCCTTTATAAATGTACTGTTATGTTCTGTGCGCTTTATACGGCGCGGCCGCGGCCGCGCCGTATGAGGATCGCTCTATTTGCTTAAAAGATCGAGATACAATTGCTCGTAAGATTTGGCAGACGTGGACCACGTGAAATCCGTCTCCATGGCCTTTTTGACAAGTTTTGCCCATTCATCTTTCATCCGATACACGCCGAGCGCCTCGTTGATCACGTAAAGCATATCATAGGCGTCATAGTTCGAGAAAGTGAAGCCGTTCCCTCCCGCGCCATAGGGCGTGATGCTGTCGCGGAGGCCTCCCGTCTCGCGGACGAGCGCCACCGTGCCGTAACGGCTCGCGATCATCTGGGAGAGCCCGCACGGCTCGCTCTTGGAGGGCATCAGAAAGATATCCGCCCCCGAATAAATTTTGCGCGAGAGATCGGAGTTAAAGGAGATGATCGAGACCGCCTTGCCCTGATACCGACGGGCGAGGTCGGCGAAATAGCCCTCATAGGAGGAATCCCCCGTCCCGAGCAACACAAATTGCACGTCTTGGCGCAAGACCTGCTCAATGACTTCGCGCACGAGATCCAGCCCCTTGTGGGAGACAAGGCGGGAGATCATGGCGATCATGGGCGTGTTGGGCTTCACGGGCAATCCCAACATCTTTTGGAGCTCGGCCTTGCAAACGGCCTTGTTCTCGGGATGCTCCGCACTGTAATTTGCAAAGAGCGCGCTATCCGTCTCGGGATCGTAATATTCTGGATCGATGCCGTTCAAAATGCCACACAGTTTGAATTCATTCCTGCGCACAATGCCGTCGAGCCCGTGTGCATAATACGGATCCTTGATCTCGGAGGCATAGGAGGGAGAAACCGTCGAGAAGCGCTCGCAACATTCGATTGCCCCTTTCATGAGATTGATGCAGCGGTCAAACTCCACGAGGTATTGGTAATGATAGGAGATCCCGAAGAGATCTTCGAGGATGTCCAGAGAATATTTCCCTTGATACTCGATGTTGTGGATGGTGAAAACAGCGCGGATGAACTGGTATTCCGGTCTGAAACAATAGATGGTTTTGAGGTAGAGCGCCGCCAGAGCCGCCTGCCAATCATGGCAGTGCAGGACATCCGGATAGAATCCCACAAAGCCCAGGATCTCCATGACGCTACGGCAGAAGAAAGCGAAACGCTCTCCGTCGTCGTAATAGCCATAGCAACCGGGGCGTTTAAAATAGTATTCGTTGTCCACAAAGTAGAAAGTGACGTTGTCCTTTTTGTACTCAAAGATGCCGCAATACTGGTTGCGCCACGACAGAGGAACAAAGATATTCCCGATGAAGCGGAAATCTTTCCGGTATTCCTTGCGGATATCCTGATAGAGCGGGATGATGACGCGCACGTCAAAGCGATCGTTTTTTGCAAGCGCCTTGGAGAGCGACCCGATGACCTCCGCAAGTCCCCCCGTCGCAATGAACGGTGCGGCCTCGGATGCAACAAAGAGGATCTTCTTTTTTGCCTCGATCTGCACCTCCGGCTCCTCCTCGGGCACTACCGTCTCGGTCCATTCCGTCTGTTCCACTGCGGGCGTCGTTGTTGTTTTGATTTCTGATTGATTGGTGCTCATAATTTCCCCCTTGTTGACACCATAAATTTTTATATGCGATCATCTGCGGTGCCTTGCCCAAAGACCGCGGGCATGCACCGCATCGGATCCCAAGATTAAAGCATCCTGCCTTTCGAGATGAAGTAAGGCAGTTCTGCGCAACCGGCGAGCGTTCTCCTGTCGCGGATGACCACGTTCTTGTCCGTGATCACGCAATCCAGAGAGACATTCTCGCCGATGACCGTATCCTGCATGATGACGGAGTTGCGGATGACACTCCCCTTTCCCACTTTGACTCCGCGGAAGAGAATGCAATTTTCGACCGTCCCCTCGATCTCGCACCCATCGGAGACGAGCGTGTTGCGCACGACGGCCCCTTCGAGATATTTCGAGGGCGCACTATCGCGGACCTTGGTGTAGATATCGCGCTCTCCGAACAGCTCATCGCGCACTTTGCGGTCAAGCAGCTCCATGCTGTGGCGGTAGTAGTCCTCCATGGAGTTGACGCCCGCATAATAGCCCTTGAAATTATAGCCGTAAATTTTGAGGGTATCCACATTCTTGGTGAGGATGTCCCTGCCGAAGCTGGAAAACCCGCGCGTGACGGCATCCCGAATGGTGTCCACCAAGAACTCGCGGCTCATCACCATGATGTTGACATAGAGGTCATACTTCTTGCCCTTTCTGAGGTCGCCGGGATTGATTTTCAGCCCCTTTACGCGGCCGCTCCTCCTGTCGGGTTCGAGCGTGATGAAGTAAGAGGACTCGCACGGGATCTTCTCTTCGTGATAGACCATGGTGATATCGGCCCCTTTCTCCTCATGGAAGCGAACGATATCCGCGATGTCGATGTGGGCAATGCCGTCACAGTCGGAGATGACGACGTAATCCTCTTTGCGGTGATTCAGAAATCCCGTGATGCTCATGAGCGCTTCGAGGCGCGTGGTATAGGGCTTATCCGTTTCATCCGAATAGGGAGGAAGCAGGATGATCCCGCCGTCCTTTCTCGCGAGATCCCACTCTTTGCCGCTGCCCAAGTGATCAATGAGTGACTGATAGTTGTTTTTCGTGACAATGCCGACCGTCGTGATCCCGGAATTCACCATGTTGGAGAGTGCGAAATCGATGAGACGATATCTTCCCCCGAAAGGTACGGATGCCATCGTGCGATGACGGGAAAGCTCCGGGATGTTTTCGTCGTGAACATTGGAAAAAATGACGCCTACCGTGGAATGTGCCATGATTTTATTCCCCCTTGTAATCCTTATCAAGAATGACGCCGCCCTTGACTTTTGCTCCTGCGGCAATCGTAATGTTTCTGCCCAATACCGCGATGCCCGCGCCCGCTTCCTTGGGTTCGCCGACATGTGCCCCCTCTTCGATGATGACGTTCTCATCGATGACACAGTACTCGACGATGGCGCCGCGCTTCACGACCGTTCCCGCCATCAGCACGGCATCCCGCACGACGGCCCCCTCTTCCACCACGACGTTGGAGGCAAGCACAGAGTGCTCGACCGTCCCCTCGACTTCACAGCCGAGTGCGATCATGGAATTGTCGATGACTGCGGTCGGCCCGAGGTATTCGGGCGGCGCCAGCGGATTGCGGGAGTGGATCTTCCAATCGTGATCCCCCACATCGAAGCCGGGATCGCGGCCGAGAAGATCCATATTGGATTCCCAGAGCGAGGAGATGGTGCCCACATCTTTCCAATATCCGTGGAAGCGGTAGGAGAACATCTTTTCGCCCGCATTGAGCATGGCGGGAAGCACATCCTTGCCGAAATCCTTGGAGGAAGCGGGATTGGCGTCGTCCTCTTCGAGATATTTGAAGAGTTTCTTGGCCGTGAAGATATAGATCCCCATCGAGGCAAGATTGCTCTTGGGTGCCTTGGGCTTTTCCTCAAACTGGTAGATGGACCCGTCGGGATTGGTGTTTAAAATGCCGAAACGGGAGGCCTCGGAGAGCGGGACCTCGATGGCGGCGATGGTGCAATCCGCGCCCGTCTCCTTGTGCGCGCGGAGCATCTTGGCGTAATTCATTTTATAGATATGATCGCCCGAGAGAATGAGGATATAGTCGGGATTGTACTTCTTCATGAAGTGCATGTTCTGATAGATTGCGTTGGCCGTCCCCTCGAACCACGACTGCTTTTTCTTCGCCTGATAGGGCGAAAGAATATGCACGCCGCCAAAGGCGCGGTCGAGATCCCACGGCTGCCCGTTCCCGATATATTCATTGAGTTCCAGCGGCTCATATTGCGTGAGAACCCCCACGGTGTCGATCCCCGAGTTGATGCAATTGCTGAGCGGAAAATCGATGATCCGATATTTTGCGCCGAACGCAACTGCGGGCTTTGCGATGTTGTTGGTCAAAGCGTACAGTCTCGAACCCTGTCCGCCCGCAAGCAACATCGCAACACATTCTTTCTTTCTGAGCATTTTTTCATTACCCCCTTAGAGCTTTATACCTTGGTTTTTTCGGCTTTGGGCCGTCTATTCCTTTTTTTATTTCTTGTTTTTATTTCTTGGCGGGCGCATCGGGCTCCCGGACGAGATAGATCGTCGTGAACTTCGGCACGGTGATGCGGAGCGAATACTGTTTCCCGTGGCTGGGTTTTTTGACAGCCGACAGCGTCTTGCGCTTCAATTTCCCTTGGCCGCCATACTTTTTATCGTCCGTGCAGAAAACTATCCTGTATTTCCCTTTTTGATTGACGCCCATGAGGTAATCGTCGGCGTCCGTTCCCGAAAAACATGACAGACATAGTACTTCGCACCCATGCTTATCGCGGCGTATAAAGGAGACGATGTTGCGGTCCGCGTCATCTGCCGCCAGCCATTCGAAGCCCGCCCACGAATCTTCCACCTCATAGAAAGCGGGAGTATTCTTATAGAATGCGTTGAGGTCGCGCACAAGAACGGAGAGTTTTCCGTGCAGCTCATATTGATCGCGCAGGAAAAATTCCAACCCCTCTTTATAGTCCCATTCCTTGAACTGCCCGAACTCGTATCCCATGAAGTTCAACTTTTTCCCGGGATGTGCC
>CANQJF010000016.1 GCA_947624225.1 uncultured Clostridia bacterium | reverse complement strand
GTGCTTGAGCACCTGCCGGTATTCATGCCCTTTAGGGCGAAAATAAAAGCCCCCACTTTAGTGGGGGATATTTACTAAAAAATTGCGCATTTTCGCGGCACAATTGCCAAAAAACATTTTACAAATCCACGCGGCTCTGCTATAATAGCCATAAACAAAATTTATAGGAATTTTTGGAAAACTCACTTGGCAAAAACCTACGCTTATAATACAACCGTCATCTCCGCCATTGCCACGGCGCAAGGCCCGGGCGGCGTTGCCATCGTCCGCATGAGCGGGGAGGGGGCGCTGGCCATTGCCCGCCGCATGTGCACGCGGGAGCAGTTCGAACCCTACCGCATGGTCCCCGCCCTGATCGACGGCGGTACGCTCAGGGATTTCGGGCTGGTCGTCTATTTCAAGGCGCCCCGCTCCTTTACGGGGGAGGACGTCGTGGAGTTCCACGTTCACGGCGGGACGGAGATCGCCCATGCCGTGCTTGCCCGCACGGTGGAGTTGGGTGCGCGGCTCGCCGAGCGCGGGGAGTTCACCAAGCGCGCGTTCTTAAACGGCAAGCTGTCTCTCTCGGCGGCCGAGGGCATGGCCGACATGATCAACGCCCGCTCCGAGGCAGAAGTGCGCGCGGGATTTTTGCTCTATGGCGAAAAACTCTCGGCGGAGGGGAAGCGGTTGCAGGCCCTCTTAAAGACGGCTCTGGCGGGCGTGGAGGCAGACCTCGACTATCCCGAGGAGGACCTCAACGCACAGTCCCGCACGGAAGTGGGGCATACCATGTCCGCAATCCTCTCTTCGCTAAATGCGCTTCTCGGGCAATTTCGTGCAGGCAAGCGCCTCAAAGAGGGCGTGCGCGTCGCCATTGTGGGGCGGCCCAATGCGGGCAAGAGCACGCTCTTCAACGCCTTGCTCGGCTATGGACGGGCCATCGTGTCGGATACGGCGGGCACCACGCGCGACACCGTGGAGGAGAGCATCAGCCTGCATGGCGTGCGCTTTGTCCTCACGGATACGGCGGGCCTCAGAGAGAGCGACGACGCGCTCGAACAGGAGGGGATCCGCCGCGCGGAGGGGGCCATTCAGTCCGCCGACCTCATCCTCTACCTCAAAGAGGAGGGCGACGAGGTGGACTTCCCCGCCCAAACGCCCGTCATCACCGTGGGCGCAAAGTGCGAACTCGGAAGAAAGGAGGGGTGCGAACTCTATGTCTCCGCGCACACGGGCGAGGGGATGGAGGAGTTGCGGGAACTGCTCTATGCCCGCGGGTTCGGGCGGGAGAACGACGGGGCTTTCCTCATCGAGGAGCGCCACCACCGCGCACTCGAACGCGCCCGCACCGCCGCCGCTGCCGCAAAACAGGCCATCGAGGAGGGTCTCCCCCCCGAACTGTATGCCGAGGAGTTGCGCGCGGCCTATGCGGCCCTCGGCGAGATCACCGGCGAAACGGCGACCGAGGCCGTCATTGCCGAGATCTTCGAAAAATTTTGCGTCGGCAAATAACCGCAATGCCCCATCGGGCGTAAAAATTCCCATGCCCCATCGGGCGCGCTGTCCGGCGGGCCCGCATAAGAAGAAATAGGAGGACGGATATGGTCAATCTCGATCTGTACAGAGTGTTTTACACGGTCGCGCGGTGCGGAAGTCTCACCAAGGCGGCGGACGAACTGTATATCTCGCAGCCGGCTGTCTCGCAGGCGATCAAGCAGCTCGAAGCACAGCTCGGCACGCCCCTCTTCAACCGCATGCGCAAGGGCATGGAGCTCACGGCGCAGGGCGGGGAGCTCGTGTATAAGGACGTGGAAAAGGCCTTAAAACTGCTCAACGGCGTGGAGCAAAAATTGGCAGAACTCCACGGCACGGCGACGGGCACCCTCAGGATCGGCGCCTCCGCCTCCATCTTTCAATATATTTTATCGGGGAAGATCGTGGAATACCGCAACCTGTATCCGCAGGTGAAGATCGAGCTCATCTCCGACGTCTCGCCCAAGATCATCGAGTATCTCAAAAACGACCGGTGCGACGTGGGGTTTGTCAACATGCCCGTTGCGGACGACGACGAGTTTCAATCGCGGGAGCCCATTCAGATCTTGCACGACGTCTTTGTCGTGGGAAAGGCCTATTCGCACCTATGCGGGCGGGAGCTCTCGCTGAGCGACATTGCGGAGTATCCGCTTCTGCTCATGAAAGAACACACCGTCGCGCGCACCTCCTTCGAGACTTTCTGCCGCTCGTTCGGGGTGAAGCTGTCTCCCTCGGTGGAGGTGGACAGCTGGGATTTCATGAAGCGGCTGGTCACGCACGGCATGGGCATCGGGTGCATCCCGCGGGAGTATGCGCTGAGGCGGCTTGCGGACGGATTGCTATTTGAATTGGACGTGCAGCCCACGTTGCCCCTCCGCTCCATCGGCATGGCGCTCACGAACGACGGCAACCCTCCGTTTGCCTTGCGCGCGTTCGTCGACCTTTTCAAGCAGGAAAAGCTCGTCGATGCTGAATGAGAATTTTCCCCGTTTTTTTGGGGGGGGAATTTTCCCGTTCGGGGGATGAATTTTCTCGCCCGTTCGGGAGATTTTCCCTTTTCGCAGTATTATGAAGATCAGTGCTCCCCGCATTGATCTTTTTTTGTGGGAGAAGTTCACGAAATTTGTTTTCTGTTGCCCCCTCCATGGGGGTGGCGACGGAGGCTCACGAAATTTGTTTTCTTTCTTCGCTGTCATACCGAATGCGGCGCCCTTGCCGCATGAGTGTATCCCCTTGGCAGAACGCTATGGTATGGTTCAGAAAACAAATTTCCGTGACGGAAATGAGCGTTGGCGTCTTAACGGCTTTGGTCTCTCATTCGTTTCAACGGACAACAAGCCGACAGGGCTCGGCAAATTGAGTGCGTTCCGCCGAAGTGAATTCGGCTGCACGCATGAGATTGGAATGACTTGCCCCCTCCATGGGAGGGGGTAGGGGGGTGGCGACGGAGGCTCACGAAATTTGTTTTCTTTTTTCGCTGTCATACCGAGGGCCCGTAACGGGCCCGAGTGTATCCCCTTGGCAGAACGCTTTCCTGTCATTCCGAGCCGAAATGGCATTACAACGTTCGAATTGCTTCTCCGCGAGGGAATCTTATTACGATTCGGCTCAAATGGTACGAGAAAGCCATGCTTTTTTATTCGTTCTGCCTATGCTTGGTCGTAGTAAGATTTCTCGCAGATGAGCAGTTCGTTGAAAGTCAAACTTTATCGGCTACTTCGCGCCGTTGGCGCTCGTGACGCCCTTGGTCTACAATAGAAGCCTCGGGCGGACGATATGACAGTCGGTCGGTATGACAGGGCAACCTAAGGCCTACCCCTTTGGAGGGGAGGCTCTGCCCGGAGGGCGGTGATGGGAAATGGCGACTAAGCATGGTCGCGACCTTACAGGGGAAGCCGAGGAGAATCGGCCCTTGTTTGCGCCCAAAGACATTCTCTCATTTCGGGGGCGGAAAATGTGGAAATTCCCTTGAAAAATGCTTGCAAGTTGTGTATAATAGGGGTATGGTTGAAAGTGTCGTCCGCGAAAAACTGAAATTGCTGCCCGATTCGCCGGGCGTGTATATCATGTTGGATGCCGACGGCACCGTCATCTATGTGGGCAAGGCGCGCGTGCTCAAAAACCGCGTGCGGCAATACTTCCACGCCTCCGAAAAGCCCTATAAAGTGCAGGCCATGGTGGAGTGCATCGCCGATTTTTCGTATATCGTCGTGCCCACCGAGGTGGATGCCCTCGCGCTCGAAAACACCCTCATCAAAAAATATAAGCCCAAATACAACATCCTCTTAAAGGACGACAAGACCTATCCCTATATCAAGGTCCACACGCACGAGGATTACCCGCGCATCTCCATCACCCGCCGCGTCAAAAAGGACGGCAAGTATTTCGGGCCGTTCATGGGGGGCATCAGCTGCAAGGAGATCGTGGACGTTGCGGCCAAGGTCTACAACATCCGCACCTGCAACGTCACCATCGGCGAAAAGCCCAAAAAACCCTGCTTGAACCACCACCTCGGCCGCTGTCTTGCGCCCTGTGCGCACGCCGTGAGCAAGGAGGAATACGCCGCCCGCGTGGACCGCGTGCTCGCCTTTTTGGGCGGGGACTATGAGGAAGCCCGGCGCATCCTCCAAGAGAAGATGCAAAAATTCTCCGAGGAGGAGGAATTCGAGCTCGCTCTCGAATACCGCGACCGCTTGCGCATGCTCGAAAAGTTGGGCCAGCGGCGCATCACGGCCATGCCGCGGGACGTCGACGCCGACATCTGGGCGTATGCCTCCAACGGGCTCTATGCCGCCATCTCGCTCATCGTCACCCGCCGCGGGATCATGCAGGGCTCCTTGAACTTCTCGCTCGACGAGGGCGCGGGGGAACGGCGGGAGGCTTTCACCAGCTTTTTGTCGCAGTATTACGAGAGCCAACCCATCCCGCACGAGCTCGTCATGGACGAGCCGTTCGACGACGAACTGTTCATCGAATATTGCAAACAAAAGGAGGGGCGCGGCGTGGAGATCACCCGCCCGAAATTCGGAATTCGCAGGGAGCTCTTGGACATGGGTATGCGCAATGCGGCCGAGTACCTCGAAAAATCCATCTCCGCCATCGCCCACAGAAACGACATGACGACCTCCGCATGCGAGCGCTTAAAGACGCTTCTCGCGCTGGAAAGAGTGCCGCGCCGCATGGAGTGCTATGACATTTCCGACATCTCGGGCGTGGACAAGGTGGGGAGCATGGTCGTCTTTACCGATGGGGAGGCGGACAAATACGAATACCGCCGCTTCCGCATCAAGACAGTGGAGGGCGCAAACGATTTTGCCTCGTTGCAGGAAGTGTTGCGGCGGCGCCTGCAAAAACTCGGCACCGACGAGGAGGAGCGCTTCCCCCGCCCGCAGCTCATTGTCATCGACGGCGGCAAAGGCCAGCTCTCGGCCGTAAAACAAATTTTCGAAGAATTGAACATTGACGGCATCGACCTCGTCGCCCTCGCCAAGCAGGAGGAGGAAGTCTACACACTGAAAAGCGAGGGGCCCATCCGTCTCGACCGCCGCGATTATGCCCTGAAAATGTTGCAGCGCATCCGCGACGAGGCGCACCGCTTTGCCGTGATGTACTTCCGCAACGTGCACTCCAAGCGCAATCTCGCCTCTGTCCTTGAAGAGATCGAGGGCGTGGGGGCGCAAAAGCGCAAGCTGCTCATGGAGAAGTTCGGCACCATCGACAGGATCATGAAAGCCGACGAGGCCGAACTCATGCAGGTGGGGGGCATCGGCAAGGAGCTGGCGGCACGCATCCACAGCTATTTCCAAGCGCTATGAACTATCAACTGTTTGTGTCCGATTTCGACGGCACGCTCGTCCGCGCCGACGGGACCATCTCACAAAAAAACATCGACGCGATCGCCGCATACAGGCGGGCGGGGGGCATCTTTGCCGTGTGCACGGGCAGGATGCTGGCCTCCATTTTGCCGCGCCTCCGCGAACTCGGCCTCACGGAGGGATACGTCGCCGCCCTGCAAGGGGCACAGATCGCCGATATCCGAACGGGGGAGCTCGTGATGAACGAGTGCTTCGCCGAGGCAGACGCCATCGAGGTGCTGAGGTTTTTGGAGGAGCAAAACGTGCACATCCACGCCTATGCGGGGCTCAAATTCTACTCCAACTTCCAAGACGGTTTTTTGGAGGGCTATGAGCACGTCGTCGGCGTGAAAGGAATTGTTTGCGACGGCCTCCTCTCGGACATGGTACGCGCCGAACACATGAAGGTAGTCAAAATTCTGACTATGACGCTGCCCGAGGACCAGCCGCGCATGCGTGCGCTCTTGGCGGAGAGATTCTCCCGAAAATACTTTGTCGCCTGCTCGTCGGACATGCTCATCGAGCTCATGCCGCCCGGCCAGACCAAGGCGGCCGCCGTAAACTTTTTGTCGGAAAAATATCACATTCCGACGGACAAGATCGCGGCCATCGGCGACCAGGAGAACGATGCGCCCATGCTCGCCGCGGCGGGCGGGAAGTTTGCCGTGGAGAATGCCGCACCGTCGCTCAAAGAAAATGCCGTCGTCGTGCCCTCGTTCGAGGAGGACGGCGTGGCGTATGCGATTCGGAAATATGCTATGGGGGAAAGAATATGAATGAGATCATTTTGCCGCACGAGACGGTCATGCTCGACAAATTCGCGTCCGACCTCGGGTTGGAGCTTCTGTATGCGGGCCGCGGCATCATCACGCTCACGAGCGTGAGTGTAGACAGGCCGGGGCTTCGCCTCGCGGGCTTTTTTGCCGCCTATGACACCCAGCGCATCATGCTCGTGGGCCTCACCGAGCACGAGTACATGCGCTCTTTCTCGTCCGAGGAGCGCACCGCGATGATCTCCAAGCTGTTCTCGTTCGGGGAGATCCCGTGCGTCATCTTCTCGCGCGATCTGCCCGTGTTGCCGGAGTTTATGGAGTGCGCGCGCAACTCGGGGACGCCCGTCTTTCGCACCGGCCGCCTGACGACGCAGATCATGGCGGACCTGTGTGCCTACCTCTCCCGTCTGCTCGCCCCCGTCACCACGGTGCACGGCGTTCTGCTCGACGTGTTCGGCGCGGGCATTCTTCTCACGGGCAATTCGGGCGTGGGCAAGAGTGAGACGGCCATGGAGCTCATCAAGCGCGGCCACCGCCTCGTCGCCGACGACTCCGTGCTCATCAAGCGCGTGGAGAACGAGCTCATCGGCACCGCCCCCGAGCGCATCCGCTATTTCATGGAGCTGAGGGGCATCGGCATCATCAATGTCAAGAATATGTACGGGTCCGGGTCCATCTTAACGGAGAAAGAGGTGGAACTCATCATGGAGCTGGAACATTGGAAGCAGGGCAAGGAATACGACCGCATCGGCGGGGAGGGGGGCACGGAAGATATTCTCGGCATCCTCGTCCCCAAGCTCACCGTGCCCGTGAGCCCGGGCAGAAATCTTGCCATCCTCATCGAGGTGGCGGCGCGCAACCACCGCCTCAAACTCATGGGCTATGACGCCGCGCAGGAGCTCATCCAGCGCACCATCGGTAGATAATGGAACTTCTCGCTCCCGCAGGGGGAATGCAAGCGGCGGTCACCGCGCTCACATCGGGTGCGGACGCCGTCTATTTGGGTCTGCATCGGTTTTCCGCGCGCAGCAGTGCGGAGAATTTCGACGACGGCGCGCTGGGCGAAATCATTCGGCTGGCGCACCTTTTGCATGCCAAGGTCTATGTCGCCCTCAACACGCTCGTCAAGGACAGCGAGCTCGGCGACTTCTTTGCCGCGGCGCTCGCCGTTTGGAATGCCGGCGCCGACGCCATCCTCATCCAGGACCTCTTCCTCGGACGGGAATTGAAGCGCCGTTACCCGGACATCGTCTTGCACCTCTCCACGCAGGCGGGTTGCTGCAACGTGTACGGCGCGCTGCTCGCGAGAGACTTTGGATTTTCCCGCGTGGTACTCGCGCGCGAGACCCCTCTTTCGGACATGGCTACCATCTCGAAGGTCATCGAGACGGAAGTGTTCGTGCAGGGCGCGCTCTGCACGGCCTTTTCGGGGCAGTGCTACCTCTCCTCGTTTGCGGGCAACCACAGCGGCAACCGCGGCAGGTGCAAACAGCCGTGCAGGAAGAAATACCGCATCGACCGCGCCGGATTCGAGGAGGAGGCCTATGCGCTCTCCACCTCCGATCTGATGCTTGCGGGGCGCCTCGGGGAGCTCCGCGCGGCGGGCGTATGCTCCCTCAAAATCGAGGGACGGATGCGCCGCGAGGAATATGTGGGCGCGGCCGTCAAGTATTACCGCTCCCTCTTGGACGGCACTCCCTCCGCCGAGGCGCTCACCATGCTCAGGCGCGCCTACAACCGCGGCGACTACACGGAGGGTCTCGCGTTCGGGCAGAAAAATTTCCTCTCCCGTGACGTGCAGGGGCACATCGGTGAGCGGATCGGATGGGTATCTTTCAGACATGGTATGCCTGTTTGCGTTACGGCCTACCGCGCCGAGCGGGGAGACGGGTTCAAGATCCTCCGCGGCGGAAAGGAAGTGGGAGGGGCGGCGTTCGGCGAGGAGACGAGAGGCGGATTCGTGCTCGCGGGCGGTCCGTTCCGGGAGGGCGACGAGGTCCGCCTCACTACCTCGGCAAGGAGCAATGACGCCGCGCTCGCACCCGTAAAAAAGAGGGAACTCAAAATTCGCATCCGCTTCCGTGCGGGAGAAGTTCCCCGCGCCGAGGCGGAGGGCTATGTGTTGCAGGGGGAGACTCCCCTCGATGCCGCCCGCGCCGCGCCCATCGACGGGGCCGCCCTGTTCGATTGCTTTTGCAAGACGGACGGGCTGCCCTTTCACGTGACGGTGGAGGCGGATGCCGGGGACGCTTTTTTGCCCAAATCTGCCCTCAACGCCTTTCGCAGGGCGTTCTATGACGGGCTGGTCGCGCACCTCTGCCCGCCCCGTAAACCGCTCAAAGAAGTGGATGCTCCGCTTCCGCCCATTGAGAGAGTGCGCGGCGTATCCACGGCGGAGATCGGCGAGCGGCCGCACAGGATGGGGGATATTTTTGTCTACAAGCCCGCCGACTACCGCACATGCGAGCGGCCGGAGTTCCCCTGTGTCTACCTCTACCTCCCGCCCTTTTTGACGCAGGCAGACGAGGAGATGTTGGGGCGGACCATCTTAAAATTCGACGGGATCTATGCCGACGGCTACTATGGCATCGCGCTGGCCGCCAAGTATCGGAAGCCGCTGTTTGCGGGCACGGGTTTCAACCTCACCAACCGCATCGCGGTGTGCGCGGTGGGGGAATTTGCGGAGTTTTTCGCCCTGTCCAAGGAGCTCTCCTCCGCCGAGCAGGATGCGCTGGCGGTGCGCGGCGCCTTTGCGCTCTATGAGGGCGGCATCAAGGTGATGGACCTCATCCACTGCCCGTTCGGGCGCGCGTGCGAGAATTGCGACAGGAGAAATTTTTACCGCATGACGGACGAGGACGGGCGCGTTTTTCCTCTTCGGAGATACCGCGTCTCGGACATGGTATGCCGCTTTGAGGTCTATAACTGTGCAAGTTTGCAGGAACAAACGCGGATGTGCTCTCTGCTCACCGACAACACCGAGCTCACGGTGCGGGGGCCGCTGCACACCAAGGGACATTCGGACAGGAGTATGCTATGATGAAAAGCGCCAAACTCTTGGAGTTGGATAAAATTTTACAGGCGGCGGCGGAGTATGCCGTCTTGGAGGAGAGCAAGCGCGCGCTCGCGGCCTTGGAGCCGACGGACGAGATGGGCGAAGCGGAGAGACTTCTCACGCTCACGGAGGAGGCCAGCCGCCTCCTCTTTACGTTGGGTTGTTCGCGCGTGGAGTACTTCCCCGCCCCCGGAGACAGCTTGGAGCGTGCCCAAAAGGGGGCCGTTCTCTCCTGCAAGGAGCTCTTGGACCTCGCCGCCCTGTTGCGGTCTGCCCGCGTGCTGTATGACGGCGTCTCCTCCCTTGCGGACGAGAGCATCGTGCTCTTTCGCGAGCTCGCATCGCGCCTCACTTTCGACAAACGGCTGGAAAAAGAGGTGGGGGACAAGATTTTGAGCGAGGATACCATTGCGGACACGGCGAGCGAACGGCTCTTCTCCATCCGCAAGGAAAAGCGGCTGCTCGGCGAGCGCATCCGCGCGCGGCTGGCCCAATACCTCACGGGCGACGAGAAGAAATTTTTGCAAGAGGGCATCGTCACCGTGCGCGAGGACAGGTTTGTCATCCCCGTCAAGGCGGAGTATAAGCGCAACGTGCGCGGCTTTGTGCATGACCGTTCGCAGAGCGGCTCCACGGTTTTCATCGAACCCGAGGAAGTGCTCGAAATGAACAACGAGCTCCGCTCCCTCGCCATCGACGAGAAAGAAGAGGAGGAGCGCATCTTAAAGGACCTCTCCGTCCGCTTCGGCAGGCTCCGCGGGGAGCTCGAACTGTCTGCCGCGCTCGTCTCGGAGGCGGACACTTTTTTCGCGCGCGCGGAGTATGCTTACGGGTTAAAGGCCGTGCGGCCCCGCCTCAACGGGAAAGGCATTCTCGACATCTGCAAGGGGCGGCACCCCCTGCTGGACCGCGCGTCGGCCGTGCCCGTCACCGTAAAAGTGGGGGAGGAGTGCGCGTTCTTGCTGCTCAGCGGCGCCAATACGGGGGGCAAGACGGTCACGTTGAAGATGTGCGGTCTCTTCTGCCTCATGGCCGCATGCGGCCTCTTCGTCCCCGCCGCCGAGGGAACGCGCCTGCCCGTGACCCATGTGTTTTGCGACGTGGGGGACAGCCAATCCATCGAGGAGAACCTCTCCACGTTCTCCTCGCACATCGTGCGCATCAAGAGCATTCTCGAAGAGGCGGGAAAGAACGACTTTGTGCTCATCGACGAGCCCGGCGGGGGCACGGATCCCGAGGAGGGACAGGCGCTCGCGCGGGCCATTCTCGCCGCACTCTTGCGGAAAGGCTGCCGCGGCATCGTCACCACCCACTATGCCGCCCTCAAAGAGTTCGCCTACAACACCGAGGGGTTGGAGAACGGCAGCATGGAGTTTGACGCCGAGGGCCTCCGCCCCCTCTACCGCCTACGCATGGGCGCGCCCGGGTCCTCCAATGCACTCGCCATCGCGGCCCGTCTCGGCCTGCCCGGCGAGACCGTGGAGGAGGCGAGGAGCTACCTCTCCGACGGGGCACGGCTGTTTGAAAAGACCTTGCGCGCGGCCGAGGAGAGCCGGATCAGGGCGGATGAGATCCGCCGCGAGACGGAGGAAATGCGCCGCGATTGGCAGGCCCGCACCCAAAAACTCGCCGAGGACGAGGAAAAATTTGCCCGCGAACGGGAAAAATTCTTGATGTCCGCTAAGGCCGAAGCGCGCAAGATCGTCTCCGCACGCACGGCAGAGGCAGAGGCCATCCTCGAAGAGATCGAAAAGATCTTCCAAAAAGAGACGGTCACCGAGAGCGACTTAATTCATGCAAGAACATTAAAGAACACGTTATCGAGGGGTACCATGTCCGAGGAGGAGGCTCCGATTCGAGAGGAACCCGTGGATATGGCGACGCTCAAAGAGGGCGACCGCGTGCGCGTGGGGAGCATGAATGCCGAGGGCGTCGTGCTCTCGGTCTCCCGCACAAAGGGCACGGCGGAGGTGCGCGTGGGGAGCATCCGCGCCAAGGTGAAAGGTGCCGACCTCTTCCGTCCCGCCCCCTCCAAAAAGGAGGCGCCCAAGGTGACGGTGACGCGCGACGTCACGCCCCGCGCGGATGTCCGGCCGGAGGTCAACCTCATCGGGATGACGACCTCGGAGATGCAGTCTGAGCTGGAAAAATTCTTGGATTCGGCCGTGCTCGCGGGCTTCTCTCAGGTGCGCATCGTCCACGGAATGGGCACCGGCAAATTGCGGGCGGCGGTGCACGCACTGCTCAAAAAGGACGGGCGGGTGGAGAGCTTCCGCCTCGGCAAATACGGCGAGGGGGAGAGCGGCGTCACCATTGCCTATTTGAAATAGGGCTCGACGGCACTTCTTGAAATAGGATTTGACGGCGCCTCTTAAAAATAGGGCTCGACGGCACCTTTTAAAAATAGGATTTGACGGCGCCTCTTGAAAATCTTGGGCCCAACCCGCAAGGCTTCGCGGTGTGAAAACGCCCGCAGCCTGTCATAATAAAGCCCGCAGCCTGTCATATTTTTTCACGGGTATGAGTAGAATGGGGATGAAACTCCCCCCATTCGAGGTAAACTACTTGAAAAAGCTCTCATCCCGTGCCGTGGCCGTCATCACCAATCTCGCACTCTCGCTCATTCTCATCGTCGTGGGCGCGGTGTGTTTTCTCCCCTCCGCCAATGCCGCCGCGGGGTTGGAGGACCGCGTCATCCGCAAAGGCACCTCCAAAGACGGCATCTCCCTCATGGTCAACGTCTATTGGGGGGCCGAGGAGGTGGAGAAGATGCTAAATATTTTTGAGGAATACGGCGCCCGCGTCACCTTTTTTGTGGGCGGCAGCTGGGCGGACGACAACGTCTCCTGTGTGCGCGAGATGGTGCAGAGGGGCCACGAGATCGGCTCCCACGGCTACTTCCACCGCGCGCACGACACCCTCGATTTGGAGGGCAACAACCGGGAGATCGCGGCGAGCATCGAATTTTTGAGCCTCGTGGTGGGCAGTCCCGTCACGCTGTTCGCACCCCCATCGGGCGCCTACAACGACGCCACGCTCGAAGCCGCCGAGGGGATGGGGCTCAAAACAATTCTTTGGAGCAAGGACACCGTGGATTGGCGGGACAAGGATGCGGATACCACATTCCGCCGTGCAACGGAGGGAGCCGAGGGGGGCGACTTCATCCTCATGCACCCCATGCCTCAAACGGTGGAGGCTCTCCCGCGCATGCTTTCCTATTACAGGGACCGCGGATTCAAACTGATCCCCGTCGGAGAAAATTTGTAAATTGGCGGGACGGCGAAGAAAGGCATGGTGGAGACCTTGCCTTCCCCTTTGGGGAAGGTGCCCCGAAGGGGCGGATGAGGTGGGGGTGGCGATGAGGCATGGTGGAGACCTTGCTGTCCCTGAAAGGGAAAGTACCCCGAACTTTGTGAGGGGGGAAAGGGTTTCTACAACATTTCGAATTGCATGGGGGAGAGTGTGTTTGAAACCCCTCAGCCCCGCAAAAGCAGCGGGCCAGCTCCCCTTACAGGGGCGCCGAGAAAACTGCCCCCTCCATGGGAGGGGGGGTAGGGGGGTGGGGTGGCGATGAGGCATGGTGGAGACCTTACAGGGCGACAAGAATAACGGACTTTGTTTGAGGGGATACACTCAGGCCCGTTGCGGGCCCTCGGTATGACATCGTAAGAAAACAAATTTCGTGAACACCCCCCCATATAGGAGCATCCGAGACCTCATCAGTCTCGCGTTGCTCGACAGCTTCCCCAAAGGGGAAGCCAAGGAAGCCCTCTGTCGGCTCAAATTTCACAAGCAACATTATTCTACATAGGAGTCAGTATATGATCATAACCAAACAGTTGGAAAACGGTGTGCGCATCATCGTAAAGCGCATGGAGGGGCTCTTGTCCGTGTCGATGGGCATTCTCGTCGGCACCGGCTCGGCCTTTGAGACGGACGCGGAGGACGGCATCTCCCACTTCATCGAGCACATGCAGTTCAAGGGGACGGAGACGCGCACCGCCTTTGAAATTTCCGATGCCTTCGACGCGCTGGGGGCACAGGTCAACGCTTTCACGGGCAAGGACATGACCTGTTACTATGCCAAGGCGACGACAGACCACACGGCGGAGACGTTCGGCCTGCTCGCCGACCTCTTTTTGTACGCGACCTATCCCGCCCACGAGATGAAGCGGGAGAAAGGGGTCATCTTGCAGGAGATCAAGAAAGACGAGGACAGCCCCGACGACCTCTGCCTCGACCTGCTCGCCCGCGCGGCGTTCGGCAACGCCAACTATGGCAGAAATATCTTGGGGCCCGCCGAGAACGTCTCGGGCTTTACGATGGAGGACGTGACGCGCTACAAGTCGGCGCGCTATTGCCCCGACAACATCATCATCTCCTTTGCCGGCAACATCTCGCGGGAGGAGGCCCTTGCGCTCGCGGAGCAATACTTCGGCAGCCTGTCTCCCGCCGTGACGGAGGCCCGTCCCAAAACGGTCGTCTGGGGGAACGGCAGCATCGTCAAGACCAAGCCCATCGAGCAGGTGCACTTTGCGCTGGGGTTCCCCTCGGTCGACAGGGATTGCGACGACGTCCCCGCCGTACAGCTCATGAATGCCATCTTGGGCGGCGGGCTCTCTTCGCGGCTCTTCAAGCGGGTGCGCGAGGAGCTCGGGCTCGCATACGACGTGTATTCCTACACCTCGCACTATGCGGAGACGGGCGTTTTGACGGTGTACGCGGGCGTGGAGCCGCAGGAGACGCAGAGTGCCGCGGCGGCCATCCGCGAGGTGATCGAGCACTTCGCCAAGGAGGGCGTCAGCGAGGAAGAATTTGCGCGCGGCAGGGAACAGCTCAAAGCGAGCAGCATCTTCTCGCAGGAGAGCACTTCCTCCCAGATGCTCCTTTACGGGAGAAATCTGCTCTACTTCAACGAGGTCTATGACTTTGAAAAGCGCATGGCCGAGATCTCCGCGCTGACGCGGGACGACATCATGCGCGTCATCGAGGGCAGTTTCGACTTCGGGAAGATGGCGACGGCGGCCGTCGGCGATGTCACCTCTTTCAAGCTATGAGAGCGGAGGGATTCGCGCCCGTATTCGACGGCGAGAGCCGCGTGCTCATCTTGGGGAGCTTTCCCTCCGTCAAGAGCCGCGCGGAGGGGTTTTATTACGGCAACCCGCAAAACAGATTTTGGAAAATGCTCGCCGCCTACTTGCAGGCGCCCCTCCCAAAGACGGTGGAAGAGAAGCGGGAGCTCGTGTTGAGGGGGCGCATCGCCCTGTGGGATATGGTCTGCTCGTGCGACATCGAGGGCTCCGCCGACGACGCGATTCGGGAGGCGCAGACGGTGGACGTGAGGGTCATTCTCGGACATGCCCCCATCCGATGCGTTCTATGCAACGGAAGCAAGAGCTATGAACTGTTTGCGGAGAGGCACCCGGAGCTGCTCGGTATGGCGAAAAAGATGCCCTCCACTTCGCCGGCCAATCCCCGCTATCGGGAGGAAGTTTGGCACCGTGCGCTCGCGGAGGCCTTTTGCGGCGATTTTCCGAAAAACCCTTGACAAAGCGCGAAAAGTGCGGTAAAATGAAAGAAAAGCTCCCGAGGGAGCGCGGAGGTTAAAGAGATGTTTGAAAAAGTTTGTAAAATGTTGGCAGACCAGCTGGGTGTGCCGGTGGATTCCATAAAGCCCGAGTCGGAGGTCATCAAGGACCTCGGCGCGGATTCGCTGGACGTGGTCGAACTCATGATGGCGCTCGAAGACGAGCACGGCATCACGCTGCCCGAGGGCGAGATCGAGGGTGTCAAGACGGTGCAAGACATTGTCGACATGATGAACAGGATCTTGAAGTAACACGAACAGCAAAGCAGCATTAGTAACATAAGTAGCATGAATAGCATGAAAAAGCACCCTCTCGGGTGCTTTTTTTACGGGGTTTCTTGGCTTCCCCTCTGGGTCGCAAAACGCACTTCGGGGGGGAGGGTGTCGCGAGGAACGAGCGACGGATGGGGGGACGACGGAGGCGTTCTAATTGTCATTTCGAGCCAACTTGGTTTGACTTTCAACGAACGGCTCATCTGCGAGAAATCTTACTACGACCAAGTAAAGGCAGAACGAAAATAAGGTAGAGATGTCTCGACTTCGCTGGCGCTCCGCTACTTCGCGCCGTTGGCGCTTGTGTCGCCCTTAGTCTACAATAGAAACTTCGGGCGGACGAAATGACAGTCGGCTACTTCGCGCCATGGGCGCTTGTGCCGCCCTTATGCCTTGGTGAAAGAATACGTCGTGTCGGCTTTGAGGGTGAGTACGCCGTTTTCCACGGTGAGCAGGTAGGCGACATACTTGGAGGAAGAGCCCGCCGCGGGGAGGTAGACATAGCAATCGCTCATGCCCGCATCGGCGTTGTAGACGGCAACGGCTTCGAGCTTCTCGCCCTCATAGGCAATGCCGTCTGCCGTGATGACGAGCTGCATGCCGTCGCCCTCCCACGTTCCGACATAGCCGCTCCAATCAATGACGGGATGAAAGACCGCGCTCATATCGCCGCCCTGCCCCGCAATGTACATCTCCGCTTCGAGGTTGTAGAGCAGTTCGACGGTCTGTGCCCCCGCGGTGACGGTGAAAGAGAACTCGTGCTGGTTGGGCGCCTCCTCCGTGCTGCTCTTTGCCGCGGTGAGCGTTGCGGCCTTGCCGTCGAGGGTGACGGTGCCGTCTGCCCCGATGACGAGATCGCCATACGTCCCGTTGTGCCATGTCCCCACGAGAGCGGGGTAGTAAGTCTTGCTCTTGTCCGAAGTCTGCCGCGCCGCAGCCGTGAAGTAGACGTTGACGACGGTGTCGTCCTCCACGTTGAATTTGAACTGTGCGCCTGCGCGCTGTGCATCCGTGAGGGCAACGGGTTTGCCGTTGATCTTGACGGTCGCCACTTGATAGCCCGTCTTGACGGTCACGGTGACCGTCGCCTCGTCGCCCTGTGCAAAGAGCGCGTCGGGAACGATCACTCTGCCCATAAAGGCAGGGATGTCGTTGCCGAGCTTGACGGAGAGCACCTTTTGCGTGAGGTCCTTTTTCTCCAATTTAAATTGGATCTCGCCGCCCGCGCCCGTGCTGTCTTTGACCTCAAAGGTATACTTGCACCCCGTGAACACTTTGAACTCGCGGTTGAGGCCCGCGGCATCGCCGCCATACCACATGATGGGCGTGCTGCCCTCCACCCACGGGGTGATGGTGAGGCTCAGATAGAGATTGTCGCTCTCCGTCGTCAGGATATACGTGCCGTCCTCGGCGGCGGTGTATTGGAAGTAATAGGAGGTCGCGCCCTTGGTTTGGAGCGTTACCTCGCCATCGAGCGCGGGGAGGATGTAGGGATCGCTCACCGTGCCGACGCCCTCCCAGCGGCTGTCGGGTGTGCCCGCAGTCTGCTTGGGCGTGAGGGTGACGGTGGCGCTCGGGGCCTCCGCCGTCAGCGTGGGGGAAGTAAAGGTGTATTCCGCCATGAGATCGCCCGTGATCTCCACGGTGTAAGTGCCCGCGGGCACGGTGAATTGGACCATGTTGCCGATGATGGGGGACTTGGGTTCCGTCTTGGAGCCGTCCTCCCCGACCAGCGACACTTTGAGCCCGGAGAGTTTGTTGCTCTCCAAGCCCTCGATGGACACGCTGTACACGATGTTGGCGCGCCCGCCCTTTTCAATGGAGAAAGAGACCTCGCGGAAGAGGCCGCCAAAGTCCTCCACGATGATGAGATAGGTCTCGCCCTTTTGGAGGGTGAAAGCCTTGCTCTTGGTCTCGCTGCTGTCGAAAGTGACAACGCCCTCGATGTAGAACGAGAGGAAGTCGATGGTCGTCGTCACGGTGTAGGTCGCCGTCTCGGACGCGGTGTAGCGGTAGTAGACCTGCCCCGCGGCGGTATCGGCGGTGTAGTCGTTTTCGAGCGCGGCGAGAATGAACGGGGCCTCCTCCGTGCCGTCGCCCTTGGTTTGGGCGGTGCCCTCCTCGATGGTCCAGCGCAGTTCGTCGCCGTCCTCAAAGGTGTCGCTGTTGGCGTCGTCCACGCCCGCGTAGAGGAGATAGGTCTCCCCCGCTTTGAGCGTAAAGACCATGCTCTTTCCAGCAAAGCTGTCATACCAGTCGAGCACGGACTTCCCCGCCCCGTCCTCGATGAAGAACGTGAGGTAGTCGACGTCCGTCGAGAGGGTATAGGTCGTGTCCGTCTTTTCCGTGTAGGTGTAATACACGTTGAGATAGGCCACCATGGTCTCCCAGACGCCCGCCGTCACCTTTTGGGGCGTGACGGCATAGCTCCCCGCGAGGCTTTCGAGACGGAAAGGATCGTCCTCGGAGCCGCTGCCCGTCGCCGGGCGGGGGGTGAGCGCGACGGTGATGTCGGGCTGTTCGGCCGAAACCGTGGCGGGGGCATAGGTGTAGTCGGAGAGGGCAATGCCCGTGAGCTCCACGGTGTAGGTCGCGGGGAGCAGTTTGAATACCGCCCTGCCGTTGAGAAGCGCCATGGGTCCCGCGGCGAGCGTGCCGTCTTGGGCGTAGAGCGCCGCTTTCAGGTCGGTGAAAGCAAGGGCATTGTCGCAGGTGACCGAAACGGAGTAGGAGATGCGTTCATCCTGCAAGGTGAGAGCAAGGGTGACCGACGGCGCTTGGGCCGTCACCGTGGCGCTCTCGTAGGTGTAGGTCTCGGGCATGCCCGTGAGTAAGACGGTGTAAGTCCCCGCAGGGAGGGAGAAATCCGCCCTGCCTTGCGTGGGCGAAAGGGGCCCTGCCGCAATGTCCTCTCCGCGCAACAACTGCACCTTGACGGCTGCAAGCACGGCGGCATCGTCGCACGTCACGGTGACCGAATAGGTCACGAGTTTTGTGAGGGTGACGGTGGCGCTCGGGGCCTCCGCCGTCAGCGTGGGGGCCGTGTAGGTGTATCCCGCGGGGACGCCGTTGAGCTTGACGGTGTACGTCGCGGGCCGGAGCGAGAACGTCGCCTTGCCGCCATCGAGCGCCTTGGAGCCGACCGAGATGTCGCCCCCGAAGAGCTCCGCTTCGATGCCCGCGAGCTGCTCGGCGGTGAGGCCGTCGCCGGTCACGGTGACGGTGTATTGCACGGGGGGATCGGGCTGTGGCTTCTCGTCGTTGCAGGCCGCAAGGCCGACAAGGGAGATGAGAAGCGCAGCCAGAATGAATAGGGTGAACCGGATGGATTTTCTCATGGGATGCCTCCTTTCAATAATTATATCATTTATTTGCATTTTATGCAACAAAAAAACCTGCCTGTTTTCACAACTTCTTTGCAAAAGAGAGGGCGCGGGCGGCGGAAATATAACCCTGAACTATATCTGCTATTAGCAATTCAAATAGGGGAATTTTGGCCGTAAATCTTGACAAATGTCCATTTGCCCCCTAAAATATAGAAAAATTCCCGTTGGACTGATGCGCGTGGGACCGGAACTTGTTCCGAGCCTGCAAAAATCTTCTTTCGCTCCGCAAATGCTGTGTTTGCGGAGCACCTTTTTTTGCATATAAACGCATTTTTTTGCATGGTTCGCCTCTTGCGGATTTTCGACAGGCTTCGAAAAAATTTTCGGCCCGCGGCAGGGAGGGGAGACGGGGCACCGCCATATAATAGCGGCATGAAGGATCTTGAAACCGTCGTTGCAAGTTTTATGGAGGAAGAGCGCGTCCGCCGCAATGAAGAGCTTCGGGCACGGCTCAGGGAGGGGAGGAGCTTCGAGGAGCTGCTGTTGCAGCTCGCCATGCTCAAAGGCTTCAACGTGGAGGAGCGGTCGGCAGCATAAGGCGGGCGGCAATAAGAGCGGCAGCATAAGGCAGTAGACATAAGAGGCGCGGTGGGCGTAAAAAGGGGAAAAAACCGTTGACAAACGTCGCGCGGGTGTGTATAATGTGGGTATGAATACTTTGCCGAACAACGGAATGCGCCCGTATTATCGTCTCGGATAATACTGTTTTCGGCGTGCGGAAAAAATCAGGGACGTCTGCACGCAGGTGCAGATTTTTTTATGCGGCAGAAAGGAGACAGATATGGAACACAGCAATGTTATGGATACGCTCCGGGAGCGCGGATTTTTGCGGCAGGTCGTCTATGAAGAGGAACTCTATGACCTGCTCGGGCGGGAGAGCGTGCCCTTTTACATCGGGTTCGACCCCACGGCAGACTCCCTGCACGTCGGCCACTTCATGCAGCTCGTGCTCATGAAGCACATGCAGGACGCGGGCCACAAGCCCATCGTGCTCATCGGCGGCGGGACGGCCATGGTCGGCGACCCCTCGGGCCGCACGGACATGCGCGCCATGATGACCAAGGAGACGATTGCCCACCATGTGGAGTGCTTCCGCCGGCAGATGGGGCGGTTCATCCGCTTCGAGGGCGAGAATGCCGCCATCGTCGTCAACAACGCGGATTGGCTCTTAAACCTCAATTATATCGACTTTCTCCGCGACATCGGCGTGCACTTCTCCGTCAACAAGATGCTCACGGCCGAGTGCTTCAAGACGCGCATGGAGCGGGGGCTCTCTTTCCTCGAATTCAACTACATGCTCATGCAGGCATACGATTTTTTGGTGCTCAACCAACGGTATGGCTGCTGCCTCGAACTTGGCGGGGACGACCAGTGGAGCAACATTCTCGCGGGCGCCGACCTCATCCGCAGAAAGGAGCACAAGGCGGCCTTTGCAATGACCACCGCCCTGCTCACGACGAGCGAGGGCAAGAAGATGGGCAAGACGCAGAAGGGCGCCGTGTGGCTGGATGAGAACAAGACCACGCCCTATGAATTCTACCAATATTGGCGCAATGTGGATGATGCCGACGTCGAGAAGTGCTTCCGCATGCTCACGTTTTTGCCCATTTCCGAGATCGCGAGCCTCTGTGAGCACCGCGACGAACGCATCAACGCGGCCAAGGAGCGGCTGGCTTTCGAGCTCACGAAGATGGTGCACGGCGAGGAGAAAGCAGAGCGCGCACAGCGCGAGGCCAAGGGGGCTTTCGGCGGAGACGAGGGTACCATGCCCGAGGTCAAGGTCTCAAAAACGTGTGAAACCGTCTTGCAGGCGCTCGTCGAGAGCGGGCTCGTAAAGTCCAACGGCGAGGGCAGACGGCTTGTCGAACAGGGCGGTGTCTCGGTCAACGGCGAACGGGTGACCGACGCCGGCATGCCCCTGCCCGCGGGCGAATTCACGCTCTTCAAGGGCAAAAAAGTGCGCGTCCGCGTCGTCCGCGCATGACGGGCTATCTCGGCGCGTGGGGGGAGGCGGAGGCCGAGCGCGTCATCGAGAAGTCCCGTTTTCTCGGCTACTGTGCGCGCACGGCGGGCGAGGCGGCGGCCAAGGCCTTTCTCGAAAAGATCCGCAGGGAGCATCCCGCGGCCACCCATGTCTGCTATGGCTACATCGCCGACCCGCTCGGCAACCTGCAACGTTTTTCGGATGCGGGCGAACCGCAGGGCACGGCGGGGCTCCCCATCCTCGGCGTCTTAAAGGCGCAAAAACTGTGTGAAACGACGGTCGCCGTCGTGCGGTATTTCGGCGGCATCAAGTTGGGGGCGGGAGGGCTCACGCGCGCCTATGCGAACATCGCGGCCGATGCCGTGGCGGCTGCCGAGAAGCGCTCTTTCGAGCCCTGCACGGAGCTAATGCTGACGGTGGCTTACTCCGAGGTGACGCCGCTGTTGCGCGCCCTCGAAGCGCGGGAAGTCACGGTGCTGTCGCGCACCTTTGCGGCGGACGCCTGCATTGTTGCGGCCGTGCGGGAGGAGGAGGCCGACGCCCTGTTCGAAGCGCTCCGTTCGGCGCTCTCGGGGCGCATCCGCTGTTCCCGCGGCAGGACATACCTGCATCCTTTCCCCCTCCGCGGATGAGGAGGCTGACCTGCCCCCTCCATGGGAGGGGGATTAAGGGGGTGGGGTGGCGACGAGGCCGGGTAGAGCCCTTGCCTTCCCCTTTGGGGAAGGTGTCGAGCGGAGTGAGACGGATGAGGAGGTGACCTCATCACCCGCTCCGCGGAAGCTTCCCCAGTGAGACACCAAAGTCGTTAAGGCGCCAACGCCCATTTCCGTCACGGAAATTTGTTTTCTGAACCATGGGGGAGCGCTTTACCAAGGGGATACACACGCCCTTAGTCCACAATAGAAGCCTCGGGCGGACGGTATGACATCGTAAGAAAACAAATTTCGTGAACATTCGCTTTTCGTGAACCTCCGCTTCCCGTTTTTTTTCAAGGGGTGGGCTTGGGTTTGACGGAGCGGAGGGCGGGGATGAGCAGTCCGCCGAGGGAGTTGCCGAGCACGATCATGACGAGGTAGAGAAAGGCCTCCCCGGACACGATGCCCGAGGCGGCAAAGTAAAACATGTCCGCAATGGAGTGCTCGAATCCGCTCAGGATGAAAGCGGGGATGCAGAACACGATGCCGATCACGCGCTTGTGGCTTCTCCAAATGTCCACCGACAGGTAGACGAGGATGCCGCAAAAGACCCCGCGCAGCAGGCCGAACCCGTAGCCCTGCCCCAGCTTGGAGGTGCACAGGGTGAGTGCCGTCTCTTTGAGCGCGGGCATCATCCAACCGATGAGATAGCCGCAGACGACGGTCCCGACCGCATTGCCGAGCAGGCAGAGCAGCAGGAGGGAGATGTCGTCTTTTTTATGCGCTTCGAGGATGAGGCCGATCTTGCCCGTGTAGAGCGCGTAGCCCCGCATGCAGATGCAGATGAGGGCGAGCGAAAAGAGGAGCGCGCCGATGGCACGCATATAGAACACGTCGGGGCTGTAACAGGCCAAAAAGACGGCGCCGCCCAGCGAGATGAGAATGCCGGCAAGGATCCCCTCCGAGAGTTTGCTTGCGCAGTCGAGCAGAAAATTCTTCATTTGCGACCTCCACCTGGATTATATCACAGCGCGCGCCGTTTGTAAAACAATTTGCGCGCCCCCGCCCCGTCCCATGTTCCGAATAAAAATTCGTCATATTCGCATATGGCCGTATAATCATGGGTTTCATGCGTATTTTTGGAAACTGAAAAGCAGATTTTCACAGAAAAAACAAAGAAAAATCGCCGCGGAATGCCATGTATCCTTGACAAAAGGGGCCCGTATGCGTATAATAAAGAAAATGTATATTTTTTATACGGTGTAAGGCATCGTCATAAAACGCCAAAGGAGGTCGGAATGAAAAAATGGATACTCGGGATCTTGCTCGCATTTTCCGCGGTCACGCTCACGGCGGGGCTTGCGGCATGCGATGAGGGTCAATTGCATTCCTATGGCGCTTGGAGTCCCGTGCCGGGGCATGCGGCCACCTGCACGGAGAGCGGTTTCGAAGAGCGCGTCTGCACTATGGATGGGTGCGGCGAACGGGAGGAACGCGTCGCTCCCGCGCTCGGCCACGATTGGGGCGAGGGCACGGTGACGCTTGCGCCGACATGCGTGGCGGCGGGCGAGCAGGTGAGAACGTGCACCCGCTGCAACGAAGAACAGACGTTTTCCATCCCCGCCAAGGGGCACGATTGGGACGAGGGCACCCTCCTCGAACCCGCGCGCTGCACCGTGGAGGGCAAGACGCACAACACCTGCCTCGTCTGTGGGGCGGAGGCCGACCTCGTCTTGCCCATGCTGGGCCATGACTATGTGCGCACTTCCGTGACGCCCGCCACGTGCGAGCAGAGCGGCAAGGAGATCTACACCTGCACGATGTGCAGCGGCACCGAGGAGCGGACGACGGCCGCGCTCGGGCACCTCTGGGAGAACGGCGACATCTTAAAGCCCGCCGATTGCGTGACAAACGGCTTGCGCGAGCTTGTGTGCAGCCGTTGCGAGACGACGCAACAGGTGGAGATCGCCGCGCTCGGGCACAGGCCGGAGGGGGATTTCACCATCGACGTCCCGCCCACGTTCGAGAGCGCGGGGGAGAAGTCTCACCACTGCACGGTGTGCGGGGAGAGATTGGATAAGACGGTCATCCCCCAGCTCAACGAGAACGTTCCCATCGAATATGAATTCCGCCTGCTCCGCAACAACGGCGAGCAGCTCGCACAGGCGGTCACCGTCACCGTCTCGGAGGGGCAGACCAAGGTGCTCGAAATTTCACCCGTGCAGATGGCGAACGGGTCATACCGCGCCATGCTGTCCCCCAAGACATACACCGTCACCGTGAGCGGGCTGCCCGAGGGATACACCGCGGAGGAGAGCTATGCGGTGACGCCTTTCGACCCGCTCTGCAAGCTGTATGTCACGGCCGCGCCCATCGCCGCGCCGTCGAGTTCGGTGAAGTATCAGGTGGGATCGGTCATGCACGATTTCACCGTCTCCGCGCTCAACAACACCACGGGCGCCGAGATCAAGCTCTCGGAGCTCTTAAAGAGCAAGCGGGCGGTCATCCTCAACTTCTGGTATGTCAACTGCCCCAATTGCGTGGCCGAGTTCCAAGGCTTGGAGAACGTCTATGGGCGCTACCGGGAGAGAGCGGAGATCCTTGCCATCGATCCTTTCGACGGCATGAAAGACATGCGCAGCTTTGCCTCCGTCAACGGGTTGACTTTCCCCATGGCGCGCGACGAGGCGGAGCTCGTGAGGGCTTTCGGCGTGACCGGCTATCCCACGACGGTGGTCATCGACGGCGAGGGCGTCGTCACGGAGATCTTGGTGGGCGCCACGGCCGAGAGCCGTTTTGAATCCCTGTTTGCAAAATACACGGCGGATACCTACTTTGTGCGCGCGGCGGAGGCCTCGCTCCTGCACACCCAATATCTGCCCGGCAAGCGTTCTTAAAAGGAGGCCGCCATGAAAAAGCATTTTCGCATATTCCTTGCAGCGCTCTCTTGCGTGCTCATGCTCGCGGCGGGGTGCATCCTTGGCGCATGCAATGAGGGCACCGTCACGCTCACGTTCCGCGACGGCACAAACGAGACGCAATATTCGGCGGTCCCCAAGGAGACCGTCACCCTGCCGACTCCCGCCAAGGAGGGGAGCGCGTTTGACGGATGGTACACCGCCGAGGATTTCTCGGGGACGCGTTACGAGGGTACCATGTCCGCACCCGAGAGCGACACAACCTATTTTGCGCGCTGGGAGACGGGCTATCTTCTGACGCTCGATCCCGACGGCGGCACCCTCGCGACCACCTCCTATTGGCTGAAAGAGGGGCAGAATTTGCGCGAGGCCGTAAAGGACATCGCCCCCACCAAGGGCGGGCTTCCTTTCGGCGAATGGTATTTGGACGGGCAGCCCCTCTCCGCACAGAGCACGATGCCGGCACAGGCCGTGACGCTCACCGCCAAGTATACGGTGGGCTATGTCGTCGAACTCTTCTTCGAGAACGTGGCGGGCAACGCCTATGTGGGCGGGGATACGCTCGCGTCCGGCAGCGGATACTTGGGTGAGACCGTCTCGCCCGCGGCGCCTGCGTTTGCCGATTTCACCCTCAGCGAGGGGCAGGCAGTCGGCGCTGTCACCTCCCTCACGCTGGGGGAGGACCCCGCAAAGAACGTCTTTCGTCTGTATTACGACCGCAACGAATACGCGGTCATCTATGCCGCCAATGCCCCCCTCGGGACGACGGCAGTGGGTACCATGTCCGCGGAACAGGTGGTATATGAGGGGTCTTTGCAGCTCCCCGCATGCGGCTTCTCGGTGGAGGGCTACCGCTTTGCCGGGTGGAGCGATTCCTCCTCGGGCAATGTGAAATATGCGGCCGGCGAGCAGTTGCAGGTGACCGATCCGCTCCTCCTGTACGCCGTCTGGGACCGCGGCTACCGCGACCGCTTCGGCAGCGGCGACCTCATCTTCTTCCCGCGCACGGCGCCCGACAAGGCCGTCTTGCAGCGCGGCGGGAGAGAATTCGAGGGCACGCGCGACGGGGACAGCTTCTCCTTTACCACGGCGGGCGGCACCCTGCTGAGCGGCAAGATCTTTGCCGATACTTTCAGCTATGACCGCGCCGATCTCACGGGCGAATACGTCCTCTACACTTACGATGAGGAGGGCGAGCACTACGACGCCCTCACGACGCTCTCGGTGGGCGCCAACCTCGAAGCCGCTTTCACCCAATCGGGCACCCGGCACGAGGGCGCGCTGCTCTTCGACGAGAACAACGGCGACTATCTCTTCCAAGGCGACGGGATCTCTTTCAACTGTCTCTTTGCAAAGGACGACGATCCCGGGGCGGAGCATCCCGCCTACTTTGCCATTGCGGGCGCCGAGGCGGGCATCTACATGGACTATTGGCTCATCGACCGCACGACGGGGCAGGGCGTCTCTTACGGCGATCTGCTCATTCTCGACGGCTACAACACCGCCATGCTCTATCAATCCATCGGCGGCTATCCCGTCACCCTCATGGGGACCTACATCGTGCAGGGCATGTACGGCCAGCCCGAGACGCCATTCTTTAAGATCGTCTGCGACATCGTCGACAACTACGGCATCATCGGCGAGGAGGGGCAGGAGGTGGAGGCCTACTTCTACACGATGCCTCTCCAAGACGACTACAACGGCTATGTCTTTGCCGACGACACGCGCGGGGAATACCAAAACGGCGGGGAGCGCCTCACCCTCGACGGATACGGGATCTTCGGAGACAGCGCGATCTGGCAGACGGAGAGCGGCACGCTCAGCGGCACCTATGAGGTGTCCACCGACTACATGACGGGCACTGTCATCACGCTCAGCGCAACCGACGGCAAGCACTACCGCTTCCTCATGGGCGCGGGGGGCACGTTCCGCGCGCTGGAAAACGAGCGGGCGGACTATGCCGAATACTACCTGCTGAGCGAGGGGCTCGACTTCCCCCTCCTCGTGCTCTATGAGGACGGCCGCGCGGAGATCTATGTCACGCACGACGGCGGCAAGACGGTGCAGTGCGGCGCAAAGGGCAGCGTCACCGCCCGCCAGCTGGGCAGCGGCTATGCGCTCTACACGTTCACGCGCACACAGGCCATGGAGGGCTATGCCTCCGAGACGCCCGAAACGCTCGTGTTCTACCTCACCTCCGTCATCGGAACGGAGGATTTCAGGCAGCACGGCGTCTACATTGTTTTCAAGTATGACGACGAGGTCCGTTACGACGAGATCGCGGTTGCGGACGGCGGGACTCTGCTCGCCAACCGCAATGCCTCGCTCGACGGTGTGGGGTCGCTGTACATCAAGGGGAACGAGGTCATCGAGGGGAGCTTCACCCGCACCGTGAGCGGCTATTTCTCGGGCGATGTCGCCACTTTCCTCTACGGCACCTCCGAGGGCAACGTGCTGCTACGCTTCTTGTTGAAGCCGGGCGACGACGGCTCGCTGACGGCCGTTCCCGCCGAGGACCTCCTCGAACAGCAGCTGTATATCTACTACTATGACGAGGACTTGCGGCAGGGACGGTATGTCGTCGACCTCGTCCTCGACGGACAGGGGAATGCCGTCTACAACGATGACCACGGCGACGGCAATTGGCAGAATGCCGGCTACGAGGAGGCGGGCAAGACCGTCTTTGGCGACACCGTCTATTCCCTGCTCATCGGCGGGCAGGAGCGCTTCCGCTTCATCATTTTCCCCATGGCGGACGCTTTGGGGAACGTGACACCCGTCTATTTCATCTACGATGCGACCTACGCGGGCGAGTATACGGCGGAGGGCGGCGGCACGCTCGTGCTCGACGGCTTCTACCGCGCCTCTTTCACCGATGCGGAGAACGGCACGTTGCAGGGAGTGTATTCGGCTGCTTCCCGCTCGGTGGTCTACTTCACGCGGGAGGACGCCACGGGCGGCCGCTACTTCGAGCTGAGCGCAAAGAGCTTCTATGCGCTGGATGCGGCCTACGGGAGCTGGTATCTCGTGGACAGCAGCTATGTGCAGATCGGCGGTTACCTCGTCACTTTCGATGGCCGCGGCGGGCTCATCGCCTCCAACGGGCTGGGAACGGAGCGCAAGGGCTACTACGAGGTGCTCGATGCCGCCGTGCCCGAGATCCTCATCACGGCCTCCTTTAATGAGAAGTATCCGCTGGGCGCCTACCGCGCCACGCTCATCTACTACGAGGGCTCGGGCACCTACGCCTGCGTCATCCACGACGCCTCGACATACGGCTACTATGTGGACGACGATTGGAACGTGCTCGTGCTCGACGGCTACGGCCTCGGCACCCTTTACACCGCCGACCGCGGCTTCTCGGGTGAGGGCTACTACTACGTCATCGACGAAGAGAAAGGATTTTTGGACTTCACGTTCAACTATGCGTCGGAGCGCTACGGCACGGCCGCCTATCTCACGCTGGACAACGAGCACCATTCTTTCCGGATTTACGACTACTCCTCTTACGGGCAGGTCTACCTCACGTCCGCACTCGACTACATCGTGTTCGGCGCGGAGGGCACCATCTACATCGGCAGCACGGAGCGGGGCTACTATCTCGTGGAGGAGAACGCCGTGCATGCCTATGTCACCGACTATGAGCGCGAGGGCTTCCTGCATCTCGAACTGCCCGCATTCACGGGCGGGCCCGCCTATTCCTACGGGGGAAAGGATTACTTCCTCTGGGACGGCGAGGCGCTTTCCGTCGACGGCACGGTGGAGCTCTACGACGAGGAGGGGAACGCCCTCGAAGAGGAACCCATCCCCGCCTCCATCCGCTTCACGCTCGCCCGCGGCTCCAACTATGACCTCGACGCTCTATTCATCATCGAGGAAAAGGAATACACGGGCTTCACGCTGAATCTGTACACAAATGGCGTGCACGCGCCCCGCGTCACTTACAACACGGTGGACTATGCCATCTCCTTTGATTATCACCAAGGGGATGCAAGTGCGAGCACATTCACGGTGGAGGCCGGGTTCAAGTCCGTGACGCTGCAAGATTACCGCGGCAATTACGTCGACGAAACGGTGCACGCGGGTGGTAAGATCATCAAGGACTTCATCGGCTTTGGTCCCATCGTGCTCCGCGGACCCTATTACAGCGGATATTTCCACTATCTCTATGACGCGGAGACTTTCTCCGAGCCCATCACGTTTGAAAATGTGACGGGGGAGGGTGTCACCGTCAATGCCAACCGCACGGGATACGGCGACGGCTACGAGATCGTATTCTCGTTCAAGGGGACGAGTTATGCGGTCAACTTCCTCGAATATGACAACTATTACACGCTGCTCTCTTTCTCCCGTTACGCACGGATCGATGCCGGAGACGGCTATGCGGTGGGGGTGAAGTATCTGGAATACTGCAACGTGGAGAACACGCCGGGCTACGGCTTCCTCAACGAGATGCGCGGCAAGCCCTGCAACGCCACGCTGTTCAAGGACGGGGCGGCGATCGTCTCGCTGGATACGGGCTATGCGCTCGCGGGGAATGCGGTGTGGATCGTCTCCTATGACGCAAACAGTGCCACCCATGTCGGAGTTGGGTACTACATTTCTTTCACGATGCAGGGCAACGAGGTGACCGCGGCGACGGTCGAGGAATACACTTTCCGTTCTGTTTTGAGCGAGGATCAGAACTTCCTTGCCTACCTGTTCTTCGACGGGGAAACGCTCGTACATGTGCTGGCGGTCGGGTATTTGAACGCGTCCGGCGGTTACGCATGGCTGGGCAATGTCAGCGGCTATGAGGCGGCGGAGAGCGTTTACAGTTTCAATGCGACGGACGACTATGCCGAGGCGCATTACGAGGTGAGCCTGAGGGCCGACGAGACGGACGAGGGCGTGCATTATTCCTTGAAAGTGACCAGATCCGCCGAATGAGCGCAACGTGTTCGGCGCCCGCCGTTTATTTGCGGGCGCCGGGCATTGTTTTGTTTGCAAGAGGAATCCCGCACGGTTTTGAGAAATAGGGTGTAAAAATGCTTGCAAAAGAAAAAGAGGTTTGATATAATAAAGGCGTTCGAGCAAGAGAAGCCCGATGCCATCGAGACCATCGAGAGGGAAACCGAGCAACGAAGAAACTCGTGACGCATCGGGGAAGAAATGAGAAGCGGATCGAGAAAGAAACTCGTGACGCTTTGAGAAAGAAACGAGCAGCGGACACATAACAAAAATCATCGAGGAGTAGCGCAGTTTGGTAGCGCGCTTGGTTCGGGACCAAGAGGTCGTGGGTTCAAATCCCGTCTCCTCGACCAACAAGAGAAGCAGTCGTTTGACTGCTTCTCTTGTTGTATGCGGCAAGGATGTGTGCGCGAGCTCTTGCGGTCCCGAACCAAGAAAGGGACAGGGCTCCCAAAAAAGATTGCTTGCAAGATTTTTTGGGAAGAGGAGCCGCGGCGGAGCGACCATGCCCTTTGCGCTTGCCCAAAGGGCTCAGAAGTGCAGCCCGCGGCGACGAGGGACCAAGAGGTCGTGGGGTGGTGGAGGCGATTGCGGGAGTCAAATTGTCATTCCGAGCCGAAATGGCATTACAACGTCCGAACTGCATCTCCGCGAGGGAATCTTATTACGAATCGGCTCAAATGGTACGAGAAAGCCATGCTTTTTTTTCGCTCTGTCTATGCTTGGTCGTAGTAAGATTTCTCGCAGATGGGCAGTTTGATGAAGTCAAACCCCATCAGCTCGAAATGACAGACCATGCTTCGTCGGCTACTTCGTCGCTTGCGCTCCTCGTGTCGCCCTTGAAGCACAAATAGAAGCCTCGGGCGGTTAGTATGACAGCGGGGGCAAGCCTCGGACTGTCTGTATGACAGCGGGTAGTCCAAGGCCTACCCTCGGAATGCTTTGGCGAGGGATATTAGTTAATTTTTATTGATGAAAATTTAACTATTTTCTTCAAAAGGATTGACAAAATGACAAAAAGCGGGTATACTGTTAGTAGACGATAGACAGGAGGTGCGTTTATGACGACTGTAACCGCAACCGAATTGCAAAACAATTTCGGCAAATATCTTCAATCCGTACAATCGGGGAATGAGGTCATCATTCTCCGCAACGGAAAAGAAGTCGCGCGGCTCATTTCCCGTGAGCGTACCGTTTCTTTCCTCACCGACGAGCTCGTCGGCGTTCTCAAAGGAAACTATGACGACAAGGCGCTCCGCGCGGAGAGGATCTCGAAGCATGAAGATCTTGATTGACACGAATGTCATTTTAGACGTTCTCTCTGACCGTAACCCTTTCTCTGAACCCGCACAGAAAGTCTTTAAGCTGTGTGAAGTCAAGAAAATCACGGGCTATATCTCTGCACTGTCCGTTCCCAATATCGTCTACATCCTTCGCAAGGAGCTCGATGCAAAGCGGGTGCAGGAGATCCTCTCACAACTCACCCTATTGTTCGATGTCGTGGATCTTAAAGCCGACGATCTGAAAAAGGCGGCCGCGCTTGGATTTCCCGATTATGAGGACGCGATCCAAAGCGTATGCGCCGCGCGGATTAAGGCAGACTACATCATAACCCGCAATTTGAAGGATTTCACCGGCAGTAAAGTGATCGCTTTGAGACCGGATGAGCTCCTCGAAAGAATCTAATCTTTATGTTACGGGATCCTGCTCGCGTGGCGGGATTTTTTATGTCGTTCTTGGTTGCAACAATTGATTGGAAATCGTTCGGCTCGCCCTGCCTTTATAACGCATCCCCCCTATACGCGTATGCGCGAATGCGCGCGTGTATAAAATGGTGTAAATATAAAAAAATTTGCATTTTTTCCGTATAATTTTTTCAAAATCGCTTGACTTGGCAAAAATTCGATGCTATAATGACGGTATCAATCGAGGAGGCGGCGGCCATGACCATCGTTTGCGGCAACCGAATGATGCGAATGTTACATTCCCGGGCAAATTTGCGCGGGCTTGTTGCCGTTGTCCGAATGTAACGCGACAGGTCGTAAATCGTGCATTTTCGCTCGGGATTTTTGTCTCGGGCGATTTTTATTGCTTTTTTTCGCACTACTCCAAACCGCGCTATTGCATCCCGTGCATTGCAAGCGGCCCAAAATTTTTGTGTAGGTGAACCATGATCGAACTCAACCATCTTACCAAGGAATATCCCTCCCCCGCGGGCACCGTGAAAGCGCTCACGGATATCCATCTCACCATTCCCGACGGCGCCGTCTATGGCATCATCGGCCTCTCGGGGGCGGGGAAGAGCACGCTCGTGCGCTGCATCAACCTGCTCGAACGCCCCACGGCGGGGCAAGTTCTCATCGACGGGGAGGACCTCACGCACGCCAAAAAGAAGCGGCTCTCCGAGGTGCGGGCCAACATCGGCATGATCTTCCAAAATTTCAACCTCTTGGAACAGCGCAGCGTGGAGGCCAACGTCCGCTTCCCCCTCGAACTCGCCCGGTTTGACAAGGCCAAGCGCAAGGCGCGCGTGGAGGAGCTCTTGGCGCTTGTCGGCCTCTCCGATAAGGCAAAGGCCTATCCCTCGCAGCTGTCGGGTGGGCAAAAACAGCGCGTTGCCATCGCAAGGGCGCTTGCGACAAGTCCCAAATATCTCCTGTGCGACGAGGCGACGAGCGCGCTCGACCCCAACACCACCTCCTCCATTCTCGCCCTGTTAAAGGAGATCAACCAAACGCTCGGGGTGACGATCGTCGTGATCACGCACGAGATGCGGGTGGTGGAGAGCATCTGCACGGACGTCGCCGTCATTGCGGACAGCCGCATCGCCGAGATGGGGAAAGTGGCAGACGTGTTCTCCGATCCCAAGTCGGCAATCGCCCGCGAGCTCATCATTCCCGACCTCATCCGTTCGGTGAAATCGAGGGGCGGGAACAAGCTCAGATTGATTTTCGACGGCACGCTTTCAGACATGCCTATCATCTCCGCGCTCGCCATGGATACCGGAGAGGCCGTAAACATCGTCTATGCCGACACCAAGATCATCGACGGGAAGCCCTTTGGGCACATGGTGATTGCGCTTCCGGAGGCACCCGCGCGGGCACAGGCGGTGAAAAATTATCTGACGCAAAAGCAGGTTTTATTCAAGGAGGAGATCTGAATGAGCAGACTGTTTGAACAGCTCGGCGCGCAGGGATTTTTGCTCGGCGCGTGGGAGACCGTCTTTCTCACCTTTGCCTCGACTTTGGCCGCCTACCTCATCGGCCTGCCCCTCGGCGTGCTGCTGTGCGTCACCGACCGCGGCGGCATCCGCCCCATCGTGTGGCTGAACAAGATCGTGGGCTTTGCCGTGAATATTTTTCGGAGCATTCCTTTCATCATCCTGATGGTGGCGCTCATCCCGCTCTCTCGCGCGCTTTTGGGGACCAGCATCGGCAACTCCGCCATGATCTTCATGCTCGTCGTTGCGGCGGTGCCCTATGTCGCGCGCATGGTGGAATCCTCGGTGAAAGAGGTGGACAGCGGCGTCATCGAGGCCGCGCGCTCGATGGGGGCGAGCTCGTTTCAGATCGTATGCAAAGTGCTCCTCCCGGAGGCCAAGCCGTCGCTCATCGTGGGGGCGGTCATCTCCACGGTGACCGTGCTCGGCTACTCGGCCATGGCGGGCACCATCGCCGCGGGAGGGCTGGGCTCCATTGCCGTCACGCAGGCGCGGCCGTCCAACGCGCAAGACGTCATCTGGCTGTGCGTGGCGCTCATCGTCGTCATCGTGCAGGTCATTCAGGAGGTCGGCATGCTGATCGCCAAGCGCACGGACAGGCGCATTTCAAAAAACAAGCGCGCCAAGGCCCAAAGGACCGATTCGGTTTAAAAAAGCGACTGATTCGGTTTGATTCCGACGACCTGTCTGGTTTCAAAAGGACAGAATTCAATCAATTTAGAAATTAAAAAAGGAGATAGAGATCATGAAAAAAATTGCACTCATTTTTGTATCGGCCGTACTTGCCCTCGGGCTTGCCTGCACGTTTGCGGGCTGTGGGGGAGAATTCGACGAGGCGCACACCATCCGTGTGGGGGCGAGCAAGACGCCACACGCCGAGATTCTTCAAGAGATCAAGGGAGACTTAAAGGAGCAGGGCTACAACCTCGTCATCGAAGTGTTCGACGACTACATCCTCCCCAACACGGCGCTCGAAGAGGGGAGTTTGGACGCCAACTACTTCCAGCACACGCCTTTCCTCAACACGTTCAACCGAGAAAACGGCAGTCACCTTGTCTCGGCGGGGAAGATCCACTATGAGCCATTTTGCGTGTACGGAAAGAATGTCTCCAAGGAAGATTTTGCCGCGACAAAGACGGGGCGCACCATCCTCGTTCCCAACGACGGGAGCAATCTGACGCGCGCGCTGTTCGTGTTGCAGGATGAGGGGCTCATCACGCTCGCGGCCGACGCGACGGCCGAGCGCACGCTCACCGTGCTGGACATCGCCGACGCAAAAGGGAACACGGTGCATCCCGTTTTGGCGGAGAATGTGGTGCAGATCCTTCGGGAGTCCGACGACGGTTCGATTGCGGTCATCAACGGAAATTACGCCTTGCAGGCGGACATGGACCCCACCGATGCGCTCGCATTTGAAAATGCCGCGGGGGACGCGGCCCAGCTCTATGCGAACATCGTCGCCGTCAGGGAGGGGGAGGAGAACACCGACAAGACGCGCGTGCTCCTCTCCGCACTCAAAACGCAGAAAGTGTATGACTACATCACGGATACATACGGCGGCGCCGTCTTGCCCGTCTTTGCGCTGTGATCCGAGCCCCTCGGGGGCCTTTATGACGGCCCCCCGAGGGCATTTCGGCGTTCTCCCGCGGGGCATGTTTCACATTCTTCCGAGAAGCATGTTTCACGCGCTTCCTCGTCATGGGTCTGCCATGGGCGGGCGTTCCGCCTTATTCCCCGCAAACACTTGACAGAGCGCGCATAAATGTATATAATGGTTGTAAAAAGACAAGGAGGCGAGCCATGCAGGAGATGACCGTGCGCAAAATACGCATCGGAAGCGGGCTGGTGCTCGGCGTCCTCACGGGGCTCGTGGCGCTGCTCTTTCTCATCGAGACCGCCGACCTGTATTATTCGGGGCTCGCGGCGGGGGGCGACATTTACAGCCGCGAGATCGTCGGCCGGCACCTGACGCGTCTCATCGCGCCCGTGGCGCTGTGGCTGGCCGGGGCAATTGCGGCCTTTGTCATCGCGGTCAAATTTCCCGCGCCCGCGCAGAGGCAAAAGCCCGACGCGCTCCTCGTGCTTGCGCGCATGAAAGGGCGCATCCCGCAGGGAACGAGTGCGGATTTCCTCCAAGAAAAGAAGCGATACGGCCGTTTCGAGCTCGTGCGCATCCTCCTTTGGAGCATTGCGGCGCTTGTCTCCGTCGCGGGCGGGATCTTCTCCGTCGTCTACCTCTCCGATGCCGCGCACTTTATGGCGGAGGACCTCTCCGCGGAGATCTTAAATCTCGTCAAAAATGTCCTCCCGTGGGTGGGTGCGGCGTTCCTGCTGTTCATCGCCGCGGCGGTGTATGAGCAGGTGTCCGCAAAGTACGTGCTCGCCTCCGTAAAGCGGCTCTTGGTGCTCGGCAAGGGAGCGCCCGTCGCCCAAAAAAGGCAGCTCGATTTCGCGTGGATGGGTTCTCAAAAACTTCGGCTCGCCGTTTGGCTGGCGCTGTTCGCGGTGGGGGCGGTGTTCCTCGTGCTGGGCATCTTGAACGGCGGCGCGGGGGATGTGCTCAAAAAGGCAGTCATGATCTGCACGGAATGTATCGGATTGGGGTGAGAATATGCAAGAAAGAAAAACCGATGAACGCCCCGCCGATCTCCGGGAAAACATTGAGAGCAAATCGGAGGCACCCATGTCCGCAAACAACCCCTCCGAAACGCAAGAAAATGTCCCCAAAGAGGGCAAGCTGAAACGCTGGTGGAACCGCCATAAGCCCACCAAGCGCCGCCTCATCCAAGTCTATGCGGCCCTGCTCTACAACGCAAACATCAAGGGCTTTGTCACGGGCGAGATCTACACGGGGACGACCAAATATCTTTGCGTGCCCGGATTGAACTGCTATTCCTGTCCGGGTGCGGTCGGCGCGTGCCCGCTGGGGGCGCTGCAAAATGCGCTCGCCGCCACCAACACCCGCGCGCCCTACTATGTGCTCGGCATCCTCATCCTCTTCGGGCTCATCTTTGCCCGCACGGTATGCGGTTTTCTGTGCCCCGTCGGGCTGGGACAGGAGCTTCTATACAAGATCAAGACTCCCAAGCTCAAAAAGAGCAAGATCACCTACATTTTATCCTATTTTAAATACGTACTCCTCGCCGCGCTGGTGGTGGCCGTCCCGCTCATGTATTCCGAGCAGCTCGCCATCCCGGGATTCTGCAAATACATCTGCCCGGCGGGCACTTTCGGCGGCGCCATCGGGCTGCTCATCAACCCTGCCAACGACGCCCTTTACGGCATGCTCGGCGGCCTCTTCACGTGGAAATTCGTCGTCCTCGTTCTGGTGATGGCGGCGTGCATGTTCATCTTCCGCTTCTTCTGCCGGTTTTTGTGCCCGCTCGGCGCCATCTATGGATTCTTCAACCGCATCGCCCTGCTCGGCATCAAGTTGGATCAAAACAAGTGCACGGAATGCGGCCTGTGCGTCTCGTTCTGCAAGATGGATATCCGCAAGGTGGGCGACCATGAGTGCATCAATTGCGGGGAGTGCATCGATGTTTGCCCCGCCAAGGCGATCTCGTGGAAAGGCTCCAAGCTGTTCGTGCATCCCTCGGCGGCGGATGTGCCCGTCGCGGAAAAGCCCCTCACGGGAATGCTGCATCCCGCGGAAGATGCCCCCGGGAAGGCTTCCGAGAGAGCTTTCGAGCAAAACCCAAAGGCCATTCAGACAGAAAACGGGCAACCCATGTCCGAGGGTAAGCCTCAAAAAACGCACAAAAACGCGGCATTTTTCTTGCGCGTGGGGGCCTGTGTACTTGCGGGGGCCGTGCTCGTGGGGGCGTTCGTATACTTCAATACGGATGGGATCGCCTCTGCCACGGCGCGGTCTGCCGACTTCTTGATCGAGGTCGCAAGTCTTGACGGAAAGGCGGGAGTTCTGCAATTTTCCATTGAGGACGGCGGCGCGCGCGATCTCGTCATCCCGACGGGCGGCACGGGGACACGGGAGGATCCTTTCCTCCTCGACCGCTTTGCGGGGGACTATGCGGTCGTGGTGCGTGCAGATGCCGCGGTCTATTTCCTCTATACCGCCCGGCAGGAGCGGGAGTACACCGTTGTGGCGGAGGACGTGCGCATGACCGTCTACTACCGTGCCGACGGCACCGACACACCCTATTTTGATTTACAGAGCGGCAACACCGTCACGCTGACGCCCACGCCGCAGGGGGGTGTGGTCCACGGCAATCAGGTGGGGGACCTGCTCTATGATTTCACGGTCGACCTCTATGGTGCGGGGGGCACGTTCACGCTCTCGGAGCACCGCGGGGGCATTGTGATTGTCAACTTCTGGTACACGACGTGCGGCCCCTGTGTGCGGGAGATGCCCTATTTCGACGAGATCGCCCGAGAATATGCGGGCAGCGTCACCGTTGTCGCCATCCACAGCGCCATGATCACGACGCAGCCCGCCACGCGCGAGGGGGTTCAGACATGGTTGGACTCTACAACGTTCATCGGCAAGAATTATCCTTGGTCGTCGTCGCCCATTCTCTTTGCGCAGGACAGCGGCCGTTCCCCCACGGACAGTGCGGTGTATCGGCTGTTGGGCGGGCGCGGACCCTATCCCATGACGCTCATCGTGGACGGGGAGGGCATCGTGCGCTACCGTCCGCCGCGCGCGGTCACGTATGAGGAATTGAAAACCACCCTCGACGCCATCCTGTCCGAATGAGCGATTTTTAGGAAGCCCTGTCGCCATGATTTAAGAAATGCAATTTTGATAAGGCACTCTGCCCTAAGAAATGCAATTTTGATAAGGCACTCTGCCCGACGAATGATTTTTATAAATCAGATTGAATATATACAAAACCGAGAGACCCTTTGCAAGCCTCCTTGCAAGGGGTTTTTGATTGCCTCGTCCTCCCGACCGAAGTGCAATGTTGGGGAATGGGCACACGAAATTTCTCCGTTTGGACGGGGAAGGGGGGGCTCGCTTCATTCTTTGGTGTAATTTGGGAATTATTTCCATTTTTTTTCGAGAATGTATGAAAAGTTCTTGACATTTTGAAACAATTGCTTCTATAATATTTATAATTTTCTTCACATTTTTAATTTTTGGGGGGATACAAATGAAGCGCATGGCAAAACGCATGGCGCATTTTTTCGCCATATTGACCATTTTGATGTCGGTTTTTTGTTTCTTTGCATTCGGATGTTCAAGCGCCCCTGCCGAACGGCTCTATCAGGATTTTTATACACGGGCCGTGGCACAAGGGTATGAAGGGACCTATGAGGATTGGGTGGACGCCTTCTACACACGAAATTTACAGGGCGCCGTGAGCGTCACTGAGGTATATATCAACGAAAACGGCGAGCTCATCGTGCAGCTCTCCGACGGAAATCAAATCAATTGCGGGGCCGTTCGTGGAAAGGACGGCCTTAATGGTACAAACGGCCTCGACGGTAAGGACGGTGCCGACGGCAAGGACGGTTTAAACGGCACAAACGGCACCGACGGCAAAGACGGAGAGAACGGGGCGGACGGCATCGGGATCGAGCGCGCCTATGTGGATGAAGAGGGCAATCTCTGCTTGGAACTTTCCAACGGCGAGAGGGTCGTTTGCGGACATGTGGCAGGGACAGACGGTGTAAACGGCAAAGACGGCGTAAACGGTCAAGACGGAAAAGACGGCCTCAACGGTCAAGACGGAAAAGACGGCCTCAACGGTCAAGACGGCAAAGACGGAGAGGACGGCCTCACCCCGCACATCGGCGAAAACGGCACTTGGTGGCTGGGCGACTATGATACCGGATATTCCGCGTTGGGCGCGGACGGACAAGACGGCGCCGACGGTGCAGACGGCAAGGATGGCCTCAACGGAAAAGACGGCAAGGACGGCACGACATGGTATGTGGGCAACGGTGTGCCCACCGAGCCCGGGAAAGCGGGGGACATGTATTTGGATCTCGACAGTTACGACCTCTATCTTCGCGAGGAGGAGACGTGGCGGTGCATCGGCAATCTCGTCGGGGCCAAGGGAGATCCCGGGGCGGAGGGCCGTCAGGGAGAAAAGGGCGAAGCGGGCGAGGACGGAAAGGACGGCCTCAACGGCAAAGACGGAAAGGACGGCGCGAACGGGGCGACGTGGTACACGGGCGAGGACAAGCCCGATGCGCAAACGGGCACGGTGAATGATTTTTACCTCGATGTCCTCACATATAATGTCTATCGAAAGACCGAGGAGGGCTGGACCCTATTTGGCAACATCAAGGGTGCCGACGGCAAGGACGGAGAAAACGGTGCCGACGGTGCACAGGGCAACACGGGAGCCCAAGGCCCCCAAGGAGAGCCCGGCATACAGGGTCCCCAAGGCGAGAAAGGGGAAGCGGGCGAGGACGGAGTTGACGGCAAAGACGGAAAGGATGGAAAAGACGGCGCGAACGGCATGAACGGCGCGACGTGGTATTCGGGAGAAGGCGTGCCCATGGATGAAACGGGCGCGCCGAATGATTTTTATTTGGACATTCTTACCTATAATATATACCGCAAGACGGATGCGGGCTGGGATCTGTTCGGCAACATCAAGGGCGCCGACGGCAAGGACGGCGAAAAGGGGGCAGACGGCGCACAGGGTGACACGGGCGCACAGGGTCCCCGCGGCGAAAAAGGAGAGCCCGGCGCGGACGGCCAAGACGGTCAAGACGGTCAAGACGGAAAAGACGGCAAGGACGGGACGACATGGTACATGGGGGAGGGCACTCCGCCGGAAGAGGAGGGCGTGGACGGCGATTTTTATTTGGACACGCACACTTTCGATGTCTACCGAAAAAATTCAGACGGTTGGGAGTCCGTCGGGAGCCTCAAAGGTGCCGACGGGAAAGATGGCGCGGACGGAGCCGTAGGACCCGAGGGCGCACAGGGCGAAGCGGGCAGAACGGGCGATGCGCCCTTTATCGGAGAAAACGACAATTGGTGGATCGGGGAGACCGACCTCGGCGTTGAAGCCCGCCACGCGTTCAGCGATGTGTGGGAGATGCAGACGGCGCCCACTTGCACCTCCATCGGGCTGGAAATGCGCAGATGCACCCATGAGGGATGCGAGGCGTGCGAATACAGAGAGGTGAAAGCCACGGAGCATAAGCTGTCGGAGACGGGCGTGCGCATCACGGAGCCGACGTGCGTCGATGAGGGCATCACGCTGTTTTATTGCACTGTTTGCGGGACGGCGGTGACGGAGACAACGCCCGCCACGGGGCACCATGTGTATGGGCCCGACCACCGTTGCACGACTTGCGGCGCGGCAGACTCCATCGAATTCGAGTATACCATGTCCGAGGATGGCATTACGATAACGGGGATCGGAGGCTATCCCTTGCAGAACGGAGAGCTCGTCATTCCCGCCGAGATCGAGGGACATCGGGTGCTGGAAATTCATGAGGGAGCCTTTCAAAGAAATGAGGAGATCAAGGTGGTGCGCGTGGCGGCGGGAATCATCGGTAAGCACGCGTTCGAGGATTGCACCAACCTTACGGCCGTATTCCTTGAAAGCGGCGTCGAGGAGTTGCGGGCATGGGCTTTTCGGAATTGCACTTCCCTGCAAGAGATCACGATCAGTGATACGTTGCGCCTCATTGAAAACGAGGACGGCACATTCCCGGAGGGAGAGCTCCGGGTCCGCTTCCCCGAATCGGGAGATTGGTTCCTCGAAGGAGAGGGGGACAATTTGTCTCTGAATGGCGAGAAAAACCCGTCGGACATCCCCAAAGGGACGCTGAAACGCCAATAGAAAAAAATTTTTACGGCCGCATGAAAATGCTTGCCAAGCATATGAAAATTGCGTATAATGATAAAAAAAATGGATAGAGGGAATCTTATGCGCGTACTTGCAGTCAACGATATTTCTTGCGTGGGGAAATGCTCTCTCACGGTGGCACTTCCCATCCTCTCGGCGTGCGGTGCAACGGTGGACATCTTGCCCACTTCGTTGCTTTCGACGCACACGGCCGGGTTTGTCGGCTACACGTTCCTCCCGCTCGACGAGGAGATGAAAAAGATTTGCGACCATTGGGATACGCTCGGGCTTCAATATGACGTGATCTACTCGGGCTACCTCGGGAGCCGCGACCAGATTGACTTTGTAAAGTCCCTCAAAAAGCGTTTTTTGAAGTCGGGCGGGATCTTTGTCGCGGACCCTGTTCTGGGGGACAATTTCAAGTTCTACAAGGGCTTTGATGAGGGGTTCGCCGCGGACATGTATGGCCTCTGTGCTGTCGCCGACTACATTTTGCCCAACGAGACGGAGAGCTTTCTTCTGACGGGCGAACGCGATTTTTCCAAGGCGCTCGCAAAACTTGCAACGGTCTGCCCGCATCCCGTCATCACGGGTGCCAACGCCGAGGACGGGTATTATCTCTACTACTTCGATCAAGGCGAGCACAGGATCCCCTTAAAGCACTATGAGGGCTCTTTCCACGGCGCGGGAGACCTCTTTGCCGCGGCCTTTGCGGGGGCTGTGGGGAGCGGCAAGTCCATCGAGGAGGCGCTCACTCTGTCGGCGAAGTTCGTTCTCTGCTCCATCGAGAGAAGCATGCGCGAGGTGCCCGACATCAAGTACGGGATGAATTACGAAAAGGAACTGCACATTCTGACGGAGGCTTTCAAAGACTGAACGCCTTTGGGAATGGGGCACGGAGAGGGGGCTTAGAGCCCTGGGAAAAATTCCCCCAAAAAAGTTTTCGGAATCGTTGCTATTTGCGCGGCATTCTGCTATAATATAAAATGACACCTGCGGTGTACGGAGCTCGGGAAAAACGTAATCCACAAAGTAACTTCGGGAGATACGGTTGAGCGGAATAGGCAAGGTCTGTACGAGAATACGGAAAGTCTGATGTTCGCTCACCGTGCACCCACCTGCAAAGATGCGGGTTCAAACTTTTTTCGAGATGCGGCACAGGCGGATGTCTTTTTTTTGTCAAAAAAGAAAAATTTTATTAAATAGCGCGTAAAAAACGGTTGCAAGTTTGCGAAATGTATGTTATAATCATCAAGCAATGAGCGAAACGCGCTGATTGTGCAAGAGCCCGCATCGGGCGGCTGTGTCCTCCGCATCGGGCACGGAAATTGAGGCCTTGTGGTCAAGCGGTTAAGACGGCGCCCTCTCACGGCGCAATCCCGGGTTCGATTCCCGGCAAGGTCACCACTCTCAACCTAAATCGAACACTTATGCATAGTGACGGTTTAGGTTTTTTCTTTGCTCGAAATCGAAAAAGC
>CANQJF010000015.1 GCA_947624225.1 uncultured Clostridia bacterium | reverse complement strand
CCCATGGTAACGGAAAACGACATCAAACAATTCAGCAAACAATGCGAAGAGATCTTCAACCAACTTTCGCGGGATATCATCGGGCAGGAATCGGTGGTACAGGGGACGGTGATCGCCATGATCGCGGGCGGCAATGTGCTGCTCGAAGGCGTGCCGGGCGTCGGCAAGACGAGGCTCGTGCGCTCATTGGGGCGCGTGTTCGATCTGCCGTTCGCGCGCATCCAGTTCACGCCCGACCTCATGCCGGCGGACGTGACGGGTACCAACATCATTGTAAAGGGAGAGGACGGAAACTCCAAGTTCTCATTCCAGCCGGGCCCCGTGTTCAGCAACATCATCTTGGCGGATGAGATCAACCGTGCAACGCCCAAGACGCAGTCGGCACTTCTCGAAGCCATGCAGGAGCACACGGTCACGGTCATGGGTGTGTCCCGCAAATTGTCTGAGCCGTTTTTCGTGTTGGCGACGCAGAACCCCATCGAGCAGGACGGCACCTATCCGCTGCCTGAGGCACAGATGGACCGCTTCATGTTCAAGCTGTTGGTGCCCAACCCCGGTCTCGACGAACTGATGGAGATCGTGAGCATGACGCAAAAGACGATGGCGGAAGTTGCGGACAAGGCATGCACGGGCGAACAGCTCTTGCAGATGCGCGCGACGGCCAACCAGATCCCCGTTGCGGAGGAAGTGTTGCGGTATGCAATGATTTTGACGTCGGCGACGCACCCGGACAGCGAGTGCGCGAGCGACGCGGCGAAGAAATACGTGCGCTTGGGCGCATCCCCGCGTGCGGGACAGGCGCTCATCTCGGCGGCCAAGGTCATGGCGCTCATCAAGGGGCGCTTCAACGTGGCCTATTCGGATATCAACGAGCTCGCATATCCCGTGTTGCGGCACAGGATCAAGCTGAACTTCGAGGCAATCGCGGAGCGCGTGACGGCAGACGACGTGATCGGCAAGATCTTGGAAGAAGTGGGGCGCAAGCAGAAGATCCCGGGCGCCAAGGCAGTGCCGGTGCCGGCGGAGGCGGAAGCGGAGATCGTGCCGGCGGAGACGGCAGAGGAGCCGGACGAGCCGAAAGAAGAGAAAAAGAAGAAGAAAGGACTGTTCGGGAAGAAGTAAGCGCGGAGTAAAGGATGAAACAAAACGAGCTGAATGACGCGTTTTTCAGTCGGTTGGAGACGATGTCATTGAATTTAAGATCCAGCCTTGCGGGATATTTCGGCGGGAAACACTTGGTCAAGACGTACGGTCAGACGGTGGAGTTTTCCGATTACCGGGAATATCAGCTTGGGGACGATATCCGTAGGATCGATTGGAATCTGTACAGCCGGTTTGAGAAGTACTTTTTAAAACTTTTCACGGACGAGCGGCAGATGCAGGTGCAGATCTTTTTAGACTGCTCGGGATCGATGGGAAAGGATAGTCCGCAAAAGGCTTCGTACTGTGTGGCGGCGACGGCAGCGCTGGGCTTTTTGGCTGTGCAGAACATGGATAAATTGAACATGTACTTCATGCACGGCACGCGCGCGAACGACCCGTTCGGGACGATCGTGGGGAAGAACTCCTTTTTCCGCGCGATCGGAACGTTGGAGGAGATCAAGTTCGACGGCGAGACGGACCTATACAGCTGCATCACAAGTTGCGCAAACGTGAGTGAGAACAACGGGCTCACGGTGATCATCTCCGACTTTTGCACGGAGAGCGATTGGAAGAAGGCGGTGGACTATCTCTGCTACAAGAAGCGGCAAGTGCTCTTGTTGCAAGTGCTCACCCCGGAGGAATTGGAGCCGGCGTATGAGGGGCGCGTGCACCTGATGGACTCCGAGTCGTTGGACGTGGAGGACCCGAGGAACATGAAGCTCCGCATCACGCGGGGGATGTTGGAGGCATACCAGGCGGCGCTGTCCGATTTTCGTGAGGACATGCGCAACTTTTGCACGAGGCGGGAGGCGGGCTATATCTCCGTCTCCACGGACACGGCAATCGAACGCGTGCTGTTCGGTGAGCTTTTAAAGGCAGGTATCATGTCATGAGTTTTGAACTTTTGGTGCCTTTGGGGCTCTTGGGGCTCATCGGGATCGCGGTGCTCATCATCATCTACCTCATCCGCCCCAATTATCAGACCAAGGCCGTCACGAGTACCTACATCTGGAAACTGAGCCTCAACTACAAGAGACGGCGCCCGCCCGTCAACAGGATCCGCAACATCATCCTCTTCATCTGCCAACTTTTGATCTTGACGGCAATGGCGTTGATCATGGCATGGCCCTCCCTCGTGGACCGCAACGTGACCGACGACACAGACGTCATCTATATCCTCGATGCTTCGGCGAGCATGCACGCCGAGACGGAGGGAGTGACCCGCTTCGACCGCGCGTTGGAGCAAGTCCGCGGCCGTGCGGACAGCGTGCTCACCGAGGACGGCAGAGTCACCGTCATCGTGGCAAACGGCGAACCCTATTTCCTTGCGCGCAGAGTGGATTCCTCCCGCCGCATGAAGCTGCTCTCCGATCTCGACACGCTCGCGAGCGGCGGCGCCTCCTATGCGGTCGCGGACGTCGATTCCTCCCTCGCCCTCGCAAAGCAGGTGCTGCTCGAAAACCCGAGCGCCCAGCTCGTCTTTTTCACGGATACCCAATACGGCCACCTGCCCGACCGCGTCAATGTGGAGCTCATCCGCGACGACACGGAGTGGAATGCGGCCATTCTCAATGCACAGGCCTCGCTCGAGGACGGGTATTACACTCTCACCGTGCAGGTGGCAAGTTACGGCATCTCGCAGGAGCTCAATGTGAGCGTCTATGTCGACGGCGCCAACGCCATTCCCGCCTCGGCCAATCCCGGGGAGACCATCTCGTTCGATGAACCCGTGGATTGCAACGCCGATGCCGTCAAAACGGTCATCTTCCGCGTCGGCGGCGGACAGGACGGGGACGATCTGCACTTTTACGACATGCTGGATACCGAGAAGTTCTTCTCGTACGAATCCATCCGCATCGGCATCGAAGCAGACGATTCTTATGCCGTGGACAATGTCTTTTACCTCTATGGCGGCATCAAACAGCGCATCAAGGTGGAATATTTCAGCGGCGGCGCACAGGGGCCCAATCCTTTCATCCAGACGGCGCTCGCACAGGCGGGCAATGCCCTTGCCGCGCGCAACAACTTCGAGCTGGATATCACCGAGATCAAGTGGCACGCAGATCCCATCCTCGAAGGCTTCGATCTCTACATCTTCGAGCATGAGATGCCCGCGCATCTCCCCACGGACGGCGCCATTTTGCTCCTCGATCCCGATCCCACTTACGACAAGGGCAGCGGCGCGGTGGCGGCCGAGGCGGGATTCACGGTGTCTCAGGTCAACACGCTGAACGAGAGCGTCTCGCTCGCGGAGGGGGAGGACTTCGAGGGCCATCCCGTGATGCGCTATATCATGGCAGACAACATCGAGATCACCTCCTATGACAGCATCGTCGAGTACGATTCCGCCTATGACGTGCTGCTCTCCTATGACAGCCACCCCATGCTCATGGTGCGCAACGACGGAGCCAACAAAATCGGTGTGATGTCATTCAGCATCCACAATTCCACGCTCGCCAAATTGCCCGAAAACTTCCTCCTCATGTATTCGCTCATCGAATACTTTTTCCCCACCGTTTTGAGCGGCAGCTCCTTCGAAGTGGGGGAGGAATTCACCTTGAACGCATGGGGCGAGAGCATCACGCTCACGCAGCCCGAACAGACTTTCTCCGCGGAGGAGCTCCCCGCGACCCTCTCTCTCGACATCCCGGGCTCCTATCGCTTCACGCAGACGACCTATTACAGCGACGAGGTGATCGCCACCGATATCTTCATCAGGCCGCCCGCAGCGGAGAGTAATATTTTAAAAACAGAGGACAGCTTGGCCGACCCGTATGAGGGCACGGAGCCGGAGACGTTCTATCGCGATTTGCTCATCATTCTTGCGTCTGTCCTCGTTGGCTTGCTCTTTGTGGAGTGGTTCCTCCACGCGCGCGAAAATAGGTAAGGAGGAGATCATGCGAAATTTTGCCATTCATTTCGAATATCCTTGGCTTCTCTTGCTTCTCATTCCCGCCTTTGCGCTGACGCTCGTCTTGTACCTCATGGTCAACAAGCGGTTCAGGAGGACGCGCAACCGCATCGTCTCCCTCGTCTTTCACTCCATCGTCATGGTGCTGTGCATCTGCGTGCTTGCGGGGATCACGTTCACCTATGACGTCGCCAACCTCGAAAACGAGATCATTCTCCTCGTCGACGTCTCGGATACCGAGCAGCGTTCGGCCGAGCGGCGGGACCAATTCGTGCAGAGCATCGTCACCGAGAGCGGTTACGACGGCTACAAGATCGGCATCGTCACCTTTGGTTTCGATCAGCACTATGCCGTGCCGCTCACCTATGATACCAACAGCGTCTATGCCGCCTACAAGGCGGCCGAACTGCCCGACACGAGTGCGACGGACATCGCCGCGGCGCTCCGGTTTGTCGCCTCGCAGGAGCTGTTCGAGAATCCCGAGACGGCCAAGATCGTCCTCATCTCCGACGGCAAGGAGACGGATGAGGAGGCCAATGCGGCCATCGGCGCCGTTGCGCGGCAGGGCATCCTCGTCGACACGGTGTATATCTCCTCCGAATTCACGGAGGACAGAGTGCAGACGGTGGGGGTGGAGTATCCCGCGTATCACATCAACCAGGGGGAGGACTTCACGCTCACGGTCAACCTGCAATGCAAGCAGGCGTCGCCGGGAACGACGGTGCAGGTCTATGACAACGGTGAGCTGGCCGAGGGGATGCAGCAGACTCTGGACCTCTCCGCGGGCACGCAGAGCATTCCGTTCAACACCTGCTTCGACACGGTGGGGCTGCACGAGATCGCGGTGAAGATCTCGGACGCAAACGACAGCTTTGTCTACAACAACGATTTCTCCTCTTACTACTTCCTCGAAGTGTTCAGCCATGTGCTCATCATCGAGCACAAGGGAGGGGAATCCGAGGCGCTCAGATCCATGCTCACCGATTTGGACATCTACAAGGACAACGTGGACATCCTCAATCTCGAAACGGAGACGGATATCCCGCAATCGGTGGACGACTTGCGCCGCTATGACCAGATCATCCTCAACAACGTCTCCAATGCCGACCTGAGGAAATTGGATGCGCCCGAGGAGCTGGATGAAAGGGATGCCAAGGATTGGTTCGTCAAGATGCTCAACTCCTATGTCTCCGATTACGGCGGCGGCCTGTTCACCGTCGGCGGCAAGGAGGGGGATGGGAGCGACGCCAAGGCGCACGCCTATAACCGCGCCGACCTCTACAACACGCTCTATCAAGACATGCTGCCCGTGCAGGTCATCGATTACACGCCCCCCGTGGCCGTCATGTTCGTCATCGATATCTCGGGCTCCATGATGGTCGAGGACGGCGCCGGCAATACCAACCTCTATTACGCGCAACAGGGCGCCCTCGAATGTCTCGAAGTGCTCACCGAGCGCGACTACGTCGGTGTGATGACTTTGGACAGCAACTATGGCGTCGTGCTCAATCCCACCTCGCTCACGGAGGTCTCCCGCATCCGCGAAGCCATCCGCAACGTCGGCGAGGGGGAGGCGACCGTCTTTTCGGATGCCATCAAGACGGCGGGCGAGCGCCTTCGCCAGCTGCAAAACGTGGATAAGCGCCACATCGTCATCGTGAGCGACGGCATGCCGAGCGACAACGACAAACCCGAGGACTATATCCCCATCGCGGAGAACTTTTACAAGACGAGCGGCATCACGCTGTCCGTCATCGGGATCGGCATCCGCGAGGGTGACAACAGTGCCTACAAAGACATGTCTGCCCTCGTTGCGGCGGCCGGCGGAAACCTGCACCCCACGGACACGGGTGCGGGCATCATGGCGGAGATGCGTGAAGATCTCAACGCGCCCCAGATCACGGAATTCAAATACCAAGAATTTGCCCCCGTCGTCAACGACGCGCGTTCGCCCCTCTTCCACAATGTGGAGTATGGCATGATGGGCGAGAACAAGTTGCAGATGGATGTCACCCTCTCGGGATTCTTCGGTGTGAAGAAGCGCGAGAGCGCGGAAGTGCTCCTCGTCGGGGACTACGGCGTGCCCATCTATGCCCAGTGGAAATACGGAAAGGGCATGGTGGGGAGCTTCCTCTGCGACCTCGACGGCAGCGCATCGAGCTGGTCGACGCAATTCATGGCCGACGCCAACGGCAGGCAGTTCCTGTATAACGTCATCGCCAACCTCATGCCCACGGAGGACCTCCGCCCGGGCGAGATCAGGTTGGAGCTGGAAGAGGGCAACTACATCAACCGCGTGAACGTCTTTACGACGCTGAACGAGGGACAGTACATCCAAGGCAAGATCTTGCCCGCATCGGGCGGGGAGAGCGAAGAGGGCTGTTCGATGAACGAGGACACGGGGGCCACGGCGGGCGTCTACGTCACCGATTTCCTCACCGAACAGAACAGATTCTCCCGCTGCGACTTTGTCATCAAGCAGAGCGGGATCTACAAGATCCTCATCGAGAAATACAATGCGGACGGCAACTTGCAGGCCACCGCGGAGATCTACAAGGCATTCTCCTATTCCGAGGAATACGATAGCTTCCTCGACGGGCAGGAGATGAGCGGGCAGGAGACCCTCGGCCTCCTCGCCGAAAACGGCAACGGCATGGCCGTCTCGGAGGAGGAGCCGTGGAAGGTCTTTGATTCGTTCGTGACGTCGCTCCACCGCTCTTTCGATCCCCGCTTGATCTTCATCATCATCGCAATGGTGCTCTTCCTCGGCGACATTGCCGTGCGCAAATTCAAATTCAAGTGGATCCACGAGTTGGTTCGGGAACACAGAGCAAAGAAGGCGGAAAAGAAATGAAGAAGTTAAAGTATATTGCAACCATCCTCTTGGCTGCCGTGATGCTTGTCTTTGCCGCTGCCTGCACGCGGACGGTCCCGCTGGATACGCCCGTAAATTTCGTGATAGACGACGCATACACGCTCTATTGGCGGTTTGTGCCCGCTGCCCGAAGCTACAATGTGCTTGTTACGGGCGTGGACAGCAACTATGAGGAGGAGATTCCCTCGCGCGTCACCCACATCTCCCTCGCGCACCTCGCAGAGGGGGACTATGAGATCAAGGTCATGGCCGTCGGCGGCAGCAACAACGAGGTCACTTCGGATTGGTCCGAGACGGTGGAGTTCCACCGCGACAGGGAATCCGGCCTCCTCTACACCGTCTTTAACGGCAACACGGAGTATGCCGTCACGGGCGTGGGCACGGCATCGGGAGACGTCGTCTTGGAGAATGTCTACCGCGGCAAACCCGTCACGGCCATCGCCGAGAACGCGTTCCGCACGACGAGGAGGATCTCTTCCATCGTCATCCCCGAGGGCGTGAGAGTGATCGGGGACGGCGCGTTCTATAACTGCACCAACCTCACCTCGGTGACCATGCCCGATTCGGTGGTCTCCATCGGGGCGAACATCTTTCAGGGGTGCTCCAAACTCGCGTCCGTCAGGCTGCCCGCCCAACTCTCGGTCATTCCCGACTTTGCGTTCGCCTATTGCCGTGCGCTCACACAGGTGGAGATCCCCGAGACGGTCTACTACATCGGCGCATGCGCTTTCTACAACTGTTCGGCATTGGAGAGCATCGCCTGCCCCGATCTCGTGTATTACGTCGGGCAGAATGCCTTTGACGGCGACACCGCACTCACCTCCGTCTCGTTCGGGAGCGGGCTGTGGGGGGTGGACCAGCTCGCATTCAGCAACTGCACCGCGCTCGAAAGCGTCACGTTCCAGGAGACAGAGGCCCTGCAATTGGGCGGCAGCGTCTTTCAGGGCTGCACCGCGCTCAAAAGCATCGAGCTCCCCGAGGGCACGGAGCTGCTCGGAGATGCCGTATTCTATGGATGTGAAAGCCTCGCTAAGGTGACTGTCCCCGAGACGGTCACGGCCGTCGGGTCGTATACGTTCCACGGCACCGCGCTCTATGAGACGCAGGCCGCCGAGGGCAACGGCTTCATCTATGCGGGCGACTGGGTCGTCGAGGCAACGGATGAGTTAAAGGCCACTCTGCAAAACTTCACGCCCGATCTGCTCCGGGAGGGGACCGTCGGCCTTGCCAACGAGCTCTTCGTGCTGAGCACGGTCAACGATAGGGGCACCGTCATCTTCCAAGGGGCGCCCCAACTGCTCACGGTGGAGCTGGCGGCGAGCGTCCGCTACATCGGCATGAACGTGTTCTACTGCTGCCTCAAACTCAATTCCTTTACGGCAGAGGCAGGGAGCGAACTCGTCTCCGTCGGGGACTATGCCTTTCAGGGCTGCACCAATTTGCAGACGGTGCGCTTCCGCGACGGCTTGCGCGACATCGGGAGCTATGCTTTCTGGCAATGCAGCTCGCTCACAAAGAACGAATCCAACCGCACGGGCAGCCTCGTCCCCGACACGGTGGAGCGCATCGGCACCTATGCTTTCAACAATTCGGGGCGGTGGACGGATGCGGCCAAGACGGACGGCGTGGTGTATGCCTGCAATTGGGTGGTGGGCTTCAATAAGGACACCGTCGCGTCGCACACCGATATCGTGCTCGACGACGACATCGTCGGGATCGCCGACTATGCTTTCTATAAAAACGACGAGCTCGTGAGCGTGGAGAACCTCGACCGCGCGCTGCACATCGGCCGCGGCGCATTCTTCGACTGCACGGCGCTCACCGAGGTCGCCCTCAGCGTCGACCTCACCGAGATCTCGGACAACGCTTTCAGTGGCTGCACGGGGCTCGTCAGCGTCAAAATGCCCCTCTACCTCGAAACCATAGGGCTTCGCGCTTTCTATGAGTGCAGCGGGTTGGAGGCCATCGACCTCTCACTCACGGGTGTGAAAGAGATCGGCGACAACGCTTTCTACAATTGCACCAACGTCGGCAGCGTTTTGCTCAGCGAGACGCTCGAATACATCGGAGACGCCGCGTTCTATGGGATCGACAAGGTGAAAGACCTCGTGCTTCCCGACAGCTTGGTCTATGTGGGCGCCAATGCGTTTGCCAACTGTGCCGCGCTCGAAAGCATCACTTTCGGGGCGGGCCTGCAAGCCATCGGCGCGGGCGCTTTCCAATATTGCACGGCATTGCCGTCGGTGACGGTGCCCGATACCGTCCTCGAAATCGGCGGCTACGCGTTCTACCACTGCGACGCACTCTCCTCCCTTGACCTCGGCGAAGGGGTGCAATACATTGGCACGTATGCCTTCGGGAATACGGCCATCCGCTCCCTCGTGCTCCCCGCTTCCCTCCAATGGGTGGACGACTATGCATTCAAGAGCACATTCCGTCTCGCCTCCGTTCTGATGCTCGGCATCCCCGAGGAGATCGGCATGCACGCCTTTTACGGCAGCTCCAACCTCACGTTCTACATCGCGGCGGACAGCTCGGAGACGGAGGGAAAATATTGGAACACGCGCTGGAACTCCGCGTTCCGCCCCGTGGTCTGGAATGCGGCGGTCTCGGAGGAGCAATACGTGACTTCCATAGACGTCAGCGCCGAAAATCTCACCAATCCCTATGCGCGCGGCGGCATGCAGGGCCCTGTGCGGGCGGGCTACACCTTTGTGGGTTGGGCCACGTCGGAGGGGGGCGAACTCGTCGTCTATGACGCCAACGAATGGCTGGTGCAATGGGTCAACGGAGCGCTCGATGACGTCACGCTCTATGCCGTCTGGGAGGAGGGCGAGCCCGAAGAGCCCGAGGAGGATCCCGAAACGCCGGGCAATACTCCCGTGTTCCCCGGATTCGACGACCTGTTCGGCGACGATTATTTTTGAGAAACCTTTTCGGTAAGGAGATAAGTTATGAAAAAGATGAGAAGAAGTCTTTGGATCGGCATCCTGTCTCTCATCGCCATGCTGTGCCTTGCTGTGGCCGCATGCGGAGAGAGCGGGATCAAATTCAACTTCGTCACGGGCGAGGGGGCTCCCGAGGTCCCCGCGATCGAGCTTGAAGCGGGCGAAGAGAGCACGCTTCCCACGCCCGAATGGGAGGGGTATAGCTTTGAGGGATGGTATCTCGATCCCTCGTTCACGGGCGAGCCCGTCGTCACCCAAAAGGCGGAGGAGAGCAAGACGTTCTATGCCAAGTGGGAGAAGATGTATCTCGTCACGCTGGATGTGGGAGACGGCAATCCCTCTGCCCACACGTTCTACCTCAAAAAGGGAGCAGACTTGGCGGCGGCCTTGGCAGATCGCGTCCCCGAAAAAGAGGGCTTTGAATTCGGTGAATGGCTGAGCGGCACCACGCCCCTCTCCAAGAACGCCAAGATGCCCGAGCAAGACCTCACGCTCACGGCGCACTACAAGGTGGGCTATTCCGTGAAGATCTTCCAGCAGGATCTCAAAGACGGGAGCAAATACAATCAGGTCGAGGACTATCAGGGCTTTGCATATGCGGACGGAACGCCCTTCACGGTGGACTATGCGCCCGAGGGCTTCGAGGTCGTGGAGCACGCGGGGGACCATCGCTCGGGCACGCTCGATGCAAACGATCCCTCCAAGAATGCCTTTGTCCTCTACTATGACCGCAAGGAGATCACCGTATTCTTGCGCTCGGACGCCTCGCAGGATGCAGAGAGCGACACCGTCACGGGCAAATACGGGGAAGAGATCGAGCTCCCCGCCGATACGTTCAAGCGCGACGGCCATCTTCTGACGGGTTGGAGCGAGACCTCCGACGGCAAAGAGGCATACCATGTCTCGCATGACGTCCTCAACGGCACCAAACCCGCCGCGGATAAGTACACGCTCACCGAGAGGACCATCCTCTATGCCGTGTGGCAGTCGCCCTGTGTGGATATCTTCGGCGGCAACGACCACATCTTCCTCGTGGGTAAGACCATCTATCTCGAACGCGCGGGCTATCTCTTTGTGGGGCGCTCGGCCGCGAGCAATGTCTACACCTTTGCCTCCAACAACCGCACCATCCTCACCTGCCGCGTCTTTGCAAGCGACGGCTTCTTCTGCTATGAGAACGATGCACGCAAGGGGACGGCTACCCTCTATCAGGGCGGCGACCTCATCGACGGGGTGACGATGGAGTTTGATGAATACAACGGCATTACATACACCGTCACGGATGCGGACGGGGTCGTCTCCTCTTCGCAGAGCGGCACCTATTTCATCGACGAGGACGGCTACTATCACACCCAATTCACTTCGGGCGAGAACTTCATCTTCCTCCGCAGCACCGTGCAGAGCGGGACGGTGGAAGTGTTCATGGTCCGCAACGACGAGGAAGTTTCGAGCGGCGCCAAGAGAGTTTACTACTATCTCTTGGGCGAAAAGAAGGATTTCGGGATGACCATCGAGCTCAACGGGTTGGGCATTGCCACCGTCATAGACGAGCAGCAGGGAACGCAGCAGTCCTTCCTCTATGAGATGGATGAGCAGTCCTTCGATTTCCCCGTTCTCATCCTTGCCGACCAAATTTACCAGCAGATCTGGGGTGTCTTTGCCATTCTGACGGAGGGCAACAGTACTTTCTATGCCTACTTTGACTATTCGCTCGCCGGCGGCTTCCACGAGTATGAGGGCGATGGCGTTCTCACGCTCGACGGGTTCGGCGGCGCCACGTTCACCGTGGGGACGGAGGAGACCGAGGGCTATTACGACGTCGAATACGGCAATTCGGAAACAATTCTCTATCTCTATATCGAACGGGATGACGGCGGATACGACACCAAAGTGTTCTCGCTGTTCATGGAGCCCTCCATCTTCGGCATGTATATGTACTACTATGAGCAGTACGCCGACACATATGGAGAATACTATTATTCCCAAAACGAGGGATACGGCTATCCCTACATGATCGCGGGGCAGGATCCCTCCAGTCCGGGCGGGTTCACGCTGTATGGCCAGACCGAGGACGACAACTTGGTAGAGATCGCCTCGGGCACGCTCGCCTATGACGAGGAGACGAAAGTCTACACCGCCACCGTCACGGAGAAGATCGAGAGCGACACAAATCTCGTTCCTCTTCCTTTCTCGCTCTCCAAATTGGCGGGCTTCGAGTTCACCTCGATCACGCTCAATACCACGAACGGGATGGTCACGCTCATGTTCTGGTCCTCCGTCACGCTCGACGGCGCAGAGCAGAAGCAGTTGCTCTCCGCGCAGTACAAGGGCACGGCGGGCGCCGAGGGACAGACGCTCGACATCACCAACGGCTATGCCGTCTACACGGACAAAGAGGGCAAGAAGCACGAGGGGGTGTACCAAGAGGACGAGACCGGCAGCTATGTCGCATTCTTCGAGGGCGATGAACTCGGGGAACTCGACGTCGAGCTCGACGAGACGGCAAAGACTTTCAAGATCGTGACCTACCTCTATGAGGTCGAGAAGTCGGGCACCGTGACGGGCAACAGCTTCATCCAAACCTATGGCACGGACGGCGCCGACTACTGTGTTCTGACGAAGGATCCCGACACGAATGAATACGTCCTCAACAAGACGGAGGGCACCTATGCCCTTTACAAGAAAGACTTTGCGGCCTTTGAGGGATTGAAGTTCGACATCTACACTTTCACCTCCAAGGATTCCAAGCTCACTTTCCACTATTGCTTCTACACCAACGCGAGCACCGGTGTGAGCTACTGCATCCGCGAGGATGAAATGGCGGGGACATACGCCGCCGCAAAGGACGGCGAGCTCATCCTCGACGGCTATCTCGACGCATATTACACGCCCGCAAACGGCGGCCCCGCACAAGCGGGCAGCTATGCCGTCTATGACGAGGACATCTATTTGTTCCTCAGTCTCGATCAGACGACGGCATTCCTGTTCAGCATCTCCTCCACGCAGGAGGGCGCCCTCACGTATGAGAAGATCGGCGGGGAATACGGCGAATATCTCGTGATCAAGAACGGGGATCTCGCCGACGAATATTACGTCTTTGACGGCAAGAACGGCCTCACGATCTTGCTGGATGAAAAGGACGGCGACACGACGACCACCAAGACGGTTGCGAAGGGGACCTATTCCCTCCGCGACGACGGGCTCTATGCGCTCGAATTCACCTACACGGATGACCCCTCCAAGCACGATACGCTCGTGGGTGCGAGGATGGTCCAGAGCCTCGGCTCCATCACGATTGCATTCTTCAATGTCTACTATGAGGAGACGGTGAACGTCTATCTCAACAGGTCGGATTGGACGGTCCTCTACCTCGACGGCTTCGGCGGCGCAGAGCGTTTGCTCAAAAACGGCCTCATAGAGCAGGGCACCTACTACATCATCGACGAGGATCTCATCTATTATCTCGACATGAGCGAGACGCAGGAATACCTCTTTGCCCTCGATTCCGAGAATGGCGAGATGGTGGAGGTCGACTATGATGAGACCGGCTACTACACCAAGGATTTCGATGCGCTCCTCTTTTCCAGCCTCGGCACCCTCACCTATGGAGACGACACCGTCTTTTACAGCATTGCCGACGATGACAACGTCACGCTCTACTACCCCGCAAGCTCCTTAAAGGACCGCAAAGAGGGCGACGTGGAGAACAAATACGGCTTTGTGGAGCGCGCTTTCGGCATCCTCAACTCCGAGATCGACTTCGAGGGCAAGCACTATTTCAGAAACGACGGTTACAGCATCACTTTTGAGCGCGCTCAGTCCAACGCGGGCGCCTATCCCATCCCCGAGGGCATGGGGGCTGACGACGGCACCACGGCCGGGAACCTCATATTCATCCCGGGCAACGGCGGCGACTTCACCGCGACGGGCCGCATCATCCTGACGGTCGACGGCGCCGATTCGCAAACCGTCTGCACGATCTCCCGCAAGGAGGGGCAGTTTACGGTCTCCGTGCTCAACGATTACGGCGAGACGCTGGAATTCTCCATCGCCATCGATTATAAGGGCGAGAGCGGCAGCACTTACGCCGTCACCGCCATGCGAAGCGGCATGGTGTATTACGCCTCCGACTACATGATGAGCTACAATGGCGCATACGGCATCCTGCAATCGTGGACCAACTATGACGCAGCCGGGGCGCCGATCGGCGACGGACAGGAGTTGATGAACGGCGAATTCGACGCAGACTTCGGCCTCACCGACAGAAACGGCGATCCCATCCTCAGCTTTGAGAACGGTGTTTGCGAGGTACCCGAGGACATCTATACGGGCCTGTACACCGTTGCCTTCGAGCACAACGGCGAGCAGTATTTCCTCTATTACGACATCGACCCGACGTATGCTTTCTTCTATGGGATCTACATGTTCGACGCGGTGGCCCTCACTTGCAGGCAGACGCTCACGGACACGACGGGCAAATATGAGATCACGGCGGATCGGGTCATTTCCTCCGAGTATTACGACGTCGGCGGGCTGTACACGGTCGCGGTCAAGGACGCGGTCACCAACGAGAACGTTGAATGCGTGGATATCTATGCCGCCCAGAACAAGGCCATCCTCGTGCTCTCCGAGGACGACAACAATAACACCGAGGAGCTCCTCACGGTGACGTTCACCGAGAACACCACGACCGTCGGCAATGCAATCGTCGACTATGAGGCCGCCGTGGCCGAAGTGCGCACCGCAACCACCTATGTGGACGCGGATTGGGGCGACTACCTCGTTGCCGTCTACAAGGACGGGGCCGTGTTCGAAGTGGCGTATATGCTCTATGCCGACTACTACAACTATGCGCTGACCTACATGCCCGTTTCGTCGACGGCGGTGCAGGAGGACGGCACCTACCTCGTCACCTCCTATGACTACCAGTACACGGTATCGTTCGACGAAGATGGCGTGCACGTCACGCCTCCCGAGAATGCCGGCGGGGATTGGGACGATTGGTTCGACGAGTGGCTGGATGAGTGGCTCAACGGCGGTTACGCTTGGTATTGATGCTTCCGCGCGGCAACGCGCAAAAAAAAGAGCGGGTTCCGTCCCGCTCTTTTCCAACTGATGATCCCACGGCCGCCTCTTGGGATGGGGCGAACGTAGCCGGGCAGGGCACGCAGTTCCCGCCCCAGATGCGGGTGCGGCCGGTGGATCGAGGGAGTTTTTATGGTATTTGTGGATATTCTCATCAGTTTTCTCTTGCAGCTCGTGTTTACGGTGGGGGTCATCTTCCTCTTCGGGTTCTTGATCGCGTGCTGCAACCGCGCCTTTTACGGCAATTTCGGGCGGCGGGGGAGGGCCGTGTGCTACATCACGGGCTTCTTCGGCACCCCCGTGCATGAGCTCTCGCACGCGCTGATGTGCATTCTCTTCGGGCACAAGATCGTGGATATGAAGCTCTTTCAGGTGAGCGACGAGGACGGCACGCTCGGCTATGTCGCGCATACCTACAACCGCCGCAACATCTACCAGCAGATCGGGAACTTCTTCATCGGCATTGCGCCCATCGTCGTCATCACGGCGCTCCTCTATCTCGTGGCGTGGCTGCTGCTGCCCGCCATGACCTCCGAGTTCTTCTCGGCAATCGGCAACATCAACCTTTCCGAAGGCTTTGTCTCGGTCATGGTATGCCTCTTTCATGCCATCGGCGTGTTTTTCTCCTATGCTGTGCAATGGCAGTGGTGGGTGTTTTTGCTCATCGGGATGCTCCTTTCCCTGCACATGACTTTGAGCGGGGCAGACATCAAGGGCGCCCTCGGCGGGCTCGCGCTCGTCGCAGTGCTGCTCTTTGCGGCAGACCTCATCATGGGGCTCATCTCCATGCCCGTGCTCAATACGTTCACGCAGTATTGCATGGTGGCCGCGGGGTATCTTTTGAGCTTTTTTGCCATCGCGCTCGTGTTTGCGCTGCTCGCCCTCATCATCTCCCTGCCTTTCCGTTCGAGGCGCTGAAAAGGCGTCGCCACATAGAGCTTGCGGCGTCCTTAGAATGTCTTAAAGGTGTAATGGTTTTCGAGGAAATGGTCAATAATCGCGGGGAGGGCTTCCGCGGTCGCCATGTGCGATGCGGAGTCGTGCAGCAGGAGCACCACGTGCGCCCTGTTTGCCGCCGTCGAGAGGGCAGTCGTAACGAGTGTTTCCGCGTCGGCGTTGGGGATCTCCTCATCGCCGCAGACGGCGTTCCACCAAACGATCTCGTAGCCCAGCTCTTTTAAGATGGCCTCCTTGGAGGGGTGCCGCCCGCCCCCGGGGAAGCGGTAGACGTGGGGGAACACCCCCGTACAGCGCTCAATGACGCCCGCGCAGGCGGTGACGTCCTCGCGGAATGCCTCGTCGGAACTGTAAATGAGGTCGTATCTGTGCGTCTCGGAGTGCACGCCCACGGTGTGCCCCTCGGCGACGATGCGCCGCAACACTTCCTCGCGCCCGCTCACGCGCTCGCCCACGATAAAGAAGGTCGCTTTCACGTGCTTTTCTTGGAGCGTGTCGAGGATGCTCCCCGTCACCTTGGTGCTGGGGCCGTCGTCGAACGTGAGGTAGACCTCTTTCTCTTCCGCAAAGGTGAATGCGGGCATGGCCATCGTGCGCCCGCACAGGTGTGCCGCAAGGATGAGGATGACGGCAAGGCAAAAGATAACTGCTGTGATCCATCTTTTTTGCATACACCGAGTTTGCGAAAATCGCAGAAAAATATTTACATTTATCAAAGAATGTGTTATAATGATGAAAACAAGGGAGGAGCAGTATGATCACAACGAGAGTTTTCGGTAGGACCAAGGACGGCAGAAAGGTGCTTGCTTTCACCATCGCCGACGGCAGGAGGAGCGTTACGGTGCTCAATTACGGCGGGATCATCCAGCGGCTTGTCGTCCCCGCGGCGGACGGGCGGCTCACCGACGTCGTGCTCGGATACCGCACGGTAAAGGAGTATGAGGAGAATGGCGGCTATCTCGGCGCGCTCATCGGCCGCTTCGGCAACCGTATCGGCGAGGGCATGCTCACGGTGGACGGCGTGCGCTATGACCTCTTCAAGAATGACCGCGGCAATCACCTGCACGGCGGCAAAGAGGGATTCAACAAAAAGATCTGGGCGCATGCGATCGTGGGCGACACGCTCGCACTCTCCATCATCTCCCCCGACGGCGAGGAGAACTATCCCGGCAACCTCAAAGTCACCGCGGTGTTCACTTTCAAAGATGGGATCTTGCGCATCCACTATCGCGCCGTCTCCGATAAAAAGACGGCTGTCAACCTCACCGACCATGCTTATTTCAACTTGAACGGCGAATCGAGCGGGACGGCTCTCGACAACGTGCTGTGGCTGGATTCCGACGAGATCACGCCCACCAACGCCACCATGATCCCCGTGGGCGGCTTTAAGAAAGTGCAAAACACGCCTTTCGATTTCAACACGCCCAAGCCCATCGGGCAGGACATCGATGCGGACGACATCGACCTCAAACAGGGTAACGGATACGACCACTGCTATGTCCTCAAAAACGGCGCGGGCAATTTTGCGCAATACGCCACGGCATACGGCCCCAAGACGGGCATCGCGATGGATTGCTACACAGACATGCCGGCGGTGCAGTTCTATGCGGGCAACGGCCTCAACCAGCAGGGCAAATGGTCTAAGTATGGCAAGCGCATGGGCTTCTGCCTCGAAACGCAGGCTATTCCCAACAACGTCAACGTGGCCGAATATGCGGAAAAGGGCAGCTCCTATCTCGCGGCCGGGCAGGTCTATGACTACTGTGCGGAATACCGCTTCTATTTGAAGTGAGCCCCTTTGCAGTGCCCCTCATTGAAGCGAGCCTCCGCGGATGTCCCTCGGCTTTCCGCGGGAGCAGAAAATAATAGGCCCAAGATATTGCCATAGCGAGGCAAGAATCGTACGAAGTATTTTATAGTGCAGTAAGAATCGAATACAAAGTATTGATATATTGATAAGGAAAAAGGCAACCCTCGGGTTGCCTTTTATTGTATGGGGTGGGGTGGCGACGCAGGCGCTCTTTATGTCATTTCGAACGGAGGCGAAGCCGGAGTCGAGAAATCTCTACCTTATGATTTGATCTGCCTTAACTTGGTCGTAGTAAGATTTCTCGCGGATGAGCCGTTCGTTGAAAGTCAAACCCCGTCGGCTCGAAATGACAGAAAGGCCTACCCCCAACGGGGGGAGGCTCCGCCTGCAAGGCGGTGGTGGGGGGGAAACGGTTCACGAAATTTGTTTTCTTTTCGCGCTGTCATACCGACCGCCCGAGGCTTCTATTGTGGTCTAAGGGCGTGTGTATCCCCTTGGGAGAACGCTATGGTATGGTTCAGAAAACAAATTTCCGTGACGGAAATGGGGGTTGGCGCCTTAACGGATTTGGTCTCTCATTCGTTTCAACGGGCAACAAGCCGACAGGGCTCGGCAAATTGGGTGCGTTCCGCCGAAGTGAATTCGGCTGCACGCATGAGATTGGAAGACCTACCCCTTTGGGGGGGAGGCTCCGCCCGGAGGGCGGTGGTGGGGGGGACTTGGCTTCCCCTCTGGGGAAGCTCCCGCGAAGCGGGTGATGAGGTAGGTGGCAACCAAGCACGTTGAGACCTTGCTGTCCCTGAAAGGTCGCAAAACGCACTTCTCGCACACCAGCACAGTGTGCTGTGGGCGGTGTTTTGCGGCGAGTGTCCGTCCGCATTTCATATTGTGCTACGAAGGACGTCACGAGGAGCGCAAGCGACGAAGTAGCGCATCGGATGGCGCGAACGGTGACCGGTCCGCCCGAGGCTTCTATTGTAGACTAAGGGCGACACGAGCCGAAGGCAAAGTAACGCGGGGCTCTACCCGCGTGAGATAGTGGCGCACTGCCTTTGTGCGCCGAAAGGGTTTCCACAACATTTCGAATTGTGGGGGGAAACCTCATCAGTCTCGCGTTGCTCGACAGCTTCCCCAAAGGGGAAGCCAAGAAACCCCTCTGTCTCGGCTTCGCCTCAACATCTCCCCTTACAGGGGCGACAAGGTTCCTGCCCCCTCCATGGGAGGGGGACTCCCCAAGGGGGTGGGGTGTCGACCAAGCATGGCCTCGGCCATACTGCCTCATTGGCATTTTTATGCTTTGCTTTCCGAAATTTTAAATTTTTATTGACAAAACGTTGCCTTATGATATAATGAAAATGAATAGGAGGGCTCCATGAAAAAGCAAAAAACAGTTGTCGTTATTCTTTTGAGTGTGCTGGTTGTATTTCTCGTGCTCGGGCTCTTCCTTGTGCTATACTGTATTGCAGGTGCGTATCTGCCCAACTATGTCGAGCCGACAGTGCGGTGCGTTTACGATGACGATGAATTCACACTTCCCATCGAGGGGAAGGCGTTTTTGGAGGGACCCGGCCATCTGAGATTTGAATGGGAGGGAGATTTCGATTCACTGAAAACGGCGGTTGAGACCGCCGATTACGGCGACGCCTCCGTAAAGACGACGCTCACGGAACAGATTCTCCTCATCGAAAAAAGTGCGGGAGGGCACACGCATTATTATGCCATCTATCACCATCCCTCCGGGGAATATTATTACGTCAGCGATTGCAGCCAATCAGCCATCGTCATTCCCTATCACCTTCTCGAACCGCGGGAGGAATGGAGGCAGACGTTTTATGTGGTCGATGAAACTGTCTATCAGACGTCGCACACGGTGGAAGAATTTAAAGCCTTTTATGACAAGCTCGGCGACCAACTCAATATCATGGAGACAGATGACGGCCTTACAATCACCATCAAGGACACGGTGTCGCTCTCTGAGACGTATGGATTTGTCAGAGTACTGCTCACGATTTCGTTTTCGGAAAGCGGCGTGCAATTTCTTTTCGGATGACATGTTTTACGCCTAAGGCATTTCCTGCACTCGCCCCCCACGGGAAGCGCATGAGCCTCCTCCATGGGGGTGGAACGGCGCGATTCTCATTCAACAGCCCGGTGGGCTGTGAATGGCGCCTCCGGGGTTGCGGTGGTCCCTGCCGCCGCAACGGGCTAAGGGGGTGGGGTGTCGACCAAGCATGGTTGAGTTCTCGCCGTTCTGAAAGGTCGCAAAGCGCATTTCTCGCACACCAGCACAGTGTGCTGTGGGCGGCGTTTTGCGGTGAGTGTCCGTCCGCTCTTCAAATTGTACTACTAAGGACGTCACGAGCCAAAGGCGAAGTAGCGCATCGGACGACCGGACATGCCGCGAGGAAGAGATGTTCTCCCCGTGCGGGCGTCCTCGCGCGAACCTCCGGGGAAAGACCGTATTCCGAGCGGTCTCTGTCTTGCGCCACAAAAAAGCACCCCCAAGGGTGCCTTTTTGTGGCGCAGAGAAGAGGATTCGAACCTCCGGACGATTCACCACCGTCACGCGATTTCCAATCGCGCTCCTTAAGCCTCTCAGACATCTCTGCATGCCTTAGCTCTTATTGGATGGGAAGCTTCTCTATTTTACACGAATCCGCGCAAAAAAGCAACCGTTTTCCGCTGTTTTTCTCATTTTTCGTAAAAATCTTTTTTTCGGGGCGCGCGGGACTTGGAAAAGCGGGGGAGAAATTGCTTGCACGCTTGACAAATCGCACGCGGGCTGATAAAATCTTTTTCAAAGAGAAAAGCTAAGGTATGATATGAAACTCTATGATACGGCCATCGTCGGCGGGGGGATCGCGGGCTACACGGCGGCGCTGACCTCCAAAAATTTGCTCCTTGATTATATTTGGTTTGGCGAGGATGCCTTCGGCGAAAAACTTCGGCTCGCCGAGAAAGTCACCAATTTCCCCTCGGTGCAGGGGAGCGGTGCACAGTTTGCGGCCCGTCTCGAAGAACAGATGCGCGCGGAAAACCTCACCCTCACGCCCAAGCGCATCGACGGGATCTACCGCACGGGGGATTATTTCACCCTCTCCTCCGGCGGCGAACTCTCCCTCGCGCGGACGGTCATCTTAGCCACAGGCGTGGAAGCGGGCGGCTGCCTCCCCGGCGAAAAGCAGTTTCTCGGCAAAGGCGTGAGCTATTGTGCCGTGTGCGACGGCGCACTCTACCGCGGCAAGACCGTCGCGGCCTTGCTCTCTTCCCCCAAATTCGAGGACGAAGTCCTCTACCTCGCAAAATTTGCCAAGACCGTCTTTTGCGTCACGCGCTATCACGGAAGCCGCTTGGCGGGCGAGAACATCACCTGCATCGAGAAGCGGCCCGTCGCCGTCGAGGGAGAGGAGCGCGTCCGCCGCCTCGTGTTGGAGGACGGGAGCTTGCAGGTGGACGGCGTTTTCTTTTTGAAAAACAGTCCGCCCCCCGATGCGCTTGCATTCGGCGTCGAGACGGAAGGGGGCTATGTGAAGGTGGACCGCACCCTCGCAACCAACCTCGCGGGCCTGTTTGCGGCGGGGGATATTACGGGCAGACCTTTCCAATATGCCAAGGCGGCGGGGGAGGGGTGCGTGGCGGCGCACAGTGTTCGCCTTTTTTTGCGAGAAAATATAAAAAAATAGAATTTTTTTACAAAATCTTCTTGTAAAATTTCGGAAAGCATTGTATAATAGTAGTAACATAGAAAAGTATACGATTGGAGGAAACAGCATGGAAAAGGACATTCAGTGCCAAGATGCGGAACAAGAGCAGGAATACGTGGCTTTGCTGACTGCCGCATTTACCCGCAAAGATGCTCTCAAAGCGGGCGAGGTTGCCGCTCAGGAGCCGGACGAGACAAAAGACGGGGTACCCATGTCTGAGGATTCGCCTTCGGAAACCGCCGAAGCGCCGATCGTTCCTCTCTTTCATCTGGATAGAAAGGCCGATGAGTTTGCAGAGGGGCTCACCCTGCGCGTAAAGCTTGAACGGCGGGAAACCGGCCCGCAATGGTTGAAAGGCGCAAAGGCTCCCATGGAAGAGGAAGCCCCCGCCGAAGAAGCGGAGCCCGTCATCGAGGAAGCAACTCCCGTTGAGGAAGCAACTCCCGTTGAGGAAGCGGCACCCGTTATTGAAGAAGAGGCACCCGATGCGGAAGAGCCTGTTCCCACAGAAGAGGCCGCACCCATGACCGAGGAGCCCGTTGAAGAGGCTTCTGTCGAGGAAGAGCCCATTCCTGTTGAAACGGTCACAACCGCCGAAGAGGAAGCTCCTGTTGAAGAAGCGGCTCCCGTTGAAGAAGAGGCCCCCGTTGCGGAAGAGTCTGTTCCTACCGAAGAGGCCGCACCTATGACCGAGGAGCCCGTTGAAGAAGCCGCGCCCGTTATTGAAGAAGAGGCCCCCGCTGAGGAACCCGCGGAAGAGGCCGCACCCATGACCGAAGAGCCCGTTGAGGAAGCAGCTCCCGTTGAGGAAGCGGCACCCGTTGAAGAAGCGGCACCCGTTGAAGAAGCGGCACCCGTTGCCGAGGAGCCCGTCATCGCCGAAGAAGAGCCCGTCATCGCCGAGGAGCCCGTGGAAGAAGTTCCCGCCGAGGAGGAAGTTCCCGAGGAAGAGGCTCCCGCCGAGGAAGCAGGGCCGGGGGTCGTGAAAGAGCTCTACTACACTGCGACGTCGATTGAGGGCTCGCCCGAGAAGCGCGCGCTCGTCTATCTTCCCCACGGCTATACCGCCGAAAAGAAATATCCCGTGCTGTATCTGTTGCACGGCATCAACGGCGATGAAACGGAGTGGCAGAACGGAGGCGCCGTCGCTATCCTCGACAACCTGTTCGCGAGCGGGGCGGTGCGTGACACCATCGTCGTCATGCCCAACGGCAGAACTTGCACGGATTTCCGCAACCGCGCCGGCAGTATCATCAACGGCACTGTCGTCATGACAGACAACGTGCGCGGATTCTTTAAATTCGAGAAAGAATTGCGGAGGGACATCATCCCCGCCGTGGAGGCACAGTATTCCGTCATACAGGACCGCTCCGGCCGTGCCCTTGCGGGTCTCTCGATGGGCGGGATGCAGGCGCTCAACTTCGGCACGAAGATGACCGATCTCTTTGCGCACCTCGGGTCGTTCTCGTGTGGCACCACGACGGAGCCTGCGGAACAGCTGCTCGCCTCCCTCGGCGAGGGCGCGGGGATCGAGACGCTCTACCTCATCTGCGGAGACGCCGACGAGGGCTCCTATCCCATCTACATGTCCCTCGACAGGGCCTTTGAGGGGCTCGACCGGAGCGTGGTCAAGCGCTATGTCTCCGAGACCGTGGAGGGCGGCAAGCACAACTTCGAGGTGTGGAACCAAGGCCTCAGCGCTTTCCTGTTCCTCGCATTTTACGCGGAGTAAATAAAAATCTTAAAAGGGAATCCCCGACGAGGGGAATTTCCGGTGAAAGGGAACATAAAGATTGATTGCGGCGGCGCAAGGCCGCCACGGAGGTTGTAGTTTTCAATGGACAGTAGCGACATAGGATTGTTGGTCGCACTCATCATACTTATCTTTCTCTCGGGATGCTTTTCGGCTACGGAGACAGCTTATACCAGTTTCAGCACGGTGCGCATGCGGCGGTATGCCCAGAAGCGGCCGACGGCGCGGTTGGCGCTCTCCATGAGCGAGGATTACAACAAAGTCCTCACGACACTGCTGATCGGGAATAATATTGTGAACATTGCGGCGGCGACTATCGCCACCGTATTGTTTACGCATTTGATAGGGGCCGAGCTCGGCCCGGCCATCTCCACTGTTGCGCTCACGGTCGCCGTGCTCATCTTCGGGGAGATCACGCCGAAGTCCCTCGCAAAGGAGGAGCCCGAGTCGTTTGCCTGCTTCATGGCTTATCCGCTGTTTGTGTGCAGCATCCTGTTTTGGCCCATCTCCTACATCTTCGGCTGGTGGAAAAAGCTCATCTTCCTCATCTTCGGCCTGGACAAAAAGAAGAAGAAATACACCGAGGAAGAGTTCAAGATGCTCGTCTCCGACGTCCGCGAAGAGGGCGTCTTAAACGATACCGAGCACGACCTCATCAAGCGCACGTTGCGCTATGATGAACTGCACGTCGGCTCGTGCATGATCCCGCTCGACAGGGTGATTTTGGCCGAAGTGCGCGACAGTTCCCGCCTCGTCTACAAGATCTTTCGGGAGACCAACTTCTCCCGCCTGCCCATCTACAAGGGCACCAAGCAAAACATCATCGGGGTGCTCTATCGCGCCGATTTCTATGAGAACTTGCTGGCCGGCCGCAGGGATTTCGGCAACATCATCCGTCCCATCTCGTATACGACAACGGACGAAAAGGTCTCCGACCTCATGGAGCGCATGCAGACCTTGCGGGAGCACATGGTGATCGTCGGCTCACAGGGCAACGCGCTCGGCCTCATCACCCGCGAGGATATGATCGAGGAACTGCTCGGCGACGATATCGACGACAAGTATGACCTCACCCCCGACACCGAGCCTCTGCACCCCTATATCCCCGAGCCGGAACCCGCGGATGCCGAGGCGGTGGATGAGACGGAGGAGTGACACGGGAGGGCTCCATGAAACTGCAAATTTGTGTACAGACAGGTGTGGAAGCGGCAGTCAAACGTGAAATCGAGAGGCTTGGTCTCGGACATGCCCCTGCCATACGAGGTCGAATAGAGCTTTCGGGCGACTGGGATACAGTCGCCCGTCTCAATGTTTTTTTGCGTGCGGGAGAGCGCGTGCTCGTGGAAGTTGGCAAATTTCCCGCCGACACTTTCGATGCGCTCTATGACGGGGTGCGGGCGCTCTGCTGGGAGGAATTCCTCACCCCGCATGCGCATGTGCTGATCGACGGCAAGAGCTTTCGGAGCAAACTCGTTGCGGTGAAAGCGGCGGGCGGTGTGGTAAAAAAGGCGATCATCGACCGCCTCAAAGAGCGCTTCCGCACGAACACGGTGGACGAGCGCGGGGAGCGGGCCGTCGTGGGCGTCTCCATCTTCGAGGATGTGGCCACGATCACGCTGGACACCTCGGGGGACGGACTGCACAGGCGCGGCTACCGCGTGCTTACTTACGATGCGCCGCTTCGGGAGACGACGGCGGCCGCCATTGTCGAGGATTCCTTTTACCGCCGCGGCAAGGCCTTTGCCGACCCCTTTTGCGGGAGCGGAACCATTGCCATCGAGGCGGCCATGTATGCCAAAAACGTGGCGCCGGGCAAGAGCAGGGATTTTGACTTTGCGCATTGGAAATGTGTTCCCAAGGGGGTGCTTGCGGCTGTCCGCGAGGAGGCAAAGGCGCTGGAATGGAGCGGAGACATGGGGCATGTCTATGCCTCGGACCTCTCGCCGCGGGCCGTGGAGATCGCGAGAGAGCATGCAAAGCGGGCGGGCGTGCTTGGGGATATCACCTATTCGGTGGGGGACATGCGCAAGTTTTCCTGTGCGGAGCGCTATGGCGTGCTCGTCTGCAATCCGCCCTATGGCGCGCGCATGAACGACCGCGAGGACCTCTTCCCGCTCTATCGGGACCTCTCCAAAATGTTCCGCGCCCTGCCCGCGTGGAGCGCTTACATCCTCTCGGCATACGAGGGAGCACAGCGCGCGCTGGGCCGTCCGGATAAGCGGAGGATCCTCTACAACGCCGACCTGAAATGTTCTCTCCTCGCATATTATGGGGAGAAGCCTCCCTTGGCGCCCGACGGGGCTTCCTTGCGTGATTAAATTGTGAATCTTTTAATTTTATTGGGTCATTTTGTTGACTTTACAAAAAGAGTTGAGTATAATCTAAATATTCGGGATGAAATATGGTCCGCGCGCGCGACTGTCGGCGCGACTGTCAGGCCGTAGACGCACACACTGCCGTGGCGGATCCGGTCTCAGACATGCAAAAGAGGGATGTATGGAAATCAATGAATATCTTCTGAAACTATTTCAAACGCTGAAAGATATGGAGGATCTCGACCTCTTTGCAGACGCTGCCAAACTGACCAAGACGGAGTTCCGTCTCATCCGTGAGATCCTGTTGGAGTGGGAGAGGGGGAAAGACATCATCTCCTCCGAACTCGCGCGCCGTCTCGGGATCACGCGCTCGGCCGTCTCACAGGTCGTCACCAAGTTGGAAAAGCAGGACATCGTCAAGCGCACGCCATCCCCGAACGACCACAAAATTGCCTACATCAAACTTTCCGACCGCTGTCTTGCCATCTTCGAGGAGCAGTGCAGGGAGGCCAATGCCATCATGGAATACGTGGTAGACGAGCTCGGCGAGGAAAAGATGCAGCAGCTCATTTCCGTTTACGATGAATTTGCGGCGGCGCTCGGTCGTGCGCGCAAGATCGTGCGTCACTAAAAAAAATTACGGAGAGGCTCATGGCCTTCCGCGAAAGAGGAGGATATAGAATGGCACAATGTACAAAATGCGGAAGGGTATTTGCGGACGGAAGTAACTTCTGTCCGTATTGCGGTACGCCCGCCGCTTGGAGCGGGCAGGGCAGCTTTCCCGCGGCGGGGACGCCCTATGTCCCTTATACCTATGGGGGCTACTATGCCCAAGGGTATTACGGACAGGCGAACCCCGGATATGGGTATGGGCAATTTGTTCAAGGGGCCCCCGCGCAGAGTCCCGCGCCCCTCAAAAGACATCCCGAAAACGGGACGCCCGAACACGGTGAGCCCGCCATGCTCAAACTCACCGACATCAAGAAAGACTACAAGATCGCTTCAGGCGCGGTGCATGCGCTCAAAGGCGTGAGTTTGGAATTCAGAAAGAGCGAATTTGTTTGCATCCTCGGGCAGAGCGGATGCGGCAAGACGACGCTGCTCAACATCATCGGCGGTCTCGACCACTACACGTCGGGGGATCTCGTCATTCAGGGCAAGTCCACCAAGAAATACCGCGACCGCGATTGGGACGTCTACCGCAACCACCGCATCGGGTTTATCTTCCAGACCTACAACCTGATCCCGCACCAGACCGTGCTCGAAAACGTGGAGCTTGCGCTCACCATCGCGGGCATGGGTAAGGCCGAGCGCAGACAGCGCGCCAAGAAAGCGCTTGAACGGGTGGGCCTCGGGAGCGAGCTCAAAAAGCGCCCCAACCAGCTCTCGGGGGGCCAGATGCAGCGTGTCGCCATTGCGCGTGCGCTCGTCAACGACCCCGATATCCTGCTCGCCGACGAACCGACGGGCGCGCTCGACTCCAAGACGAGCGTCGAGGTCATGGAGCTCATCAAGGAGATCGCAAACGAGCGTCTCGTCATCATGGTCACGCACAACGGAGACCTTGCCGAAGCATATGCCTCCCGCATCGTGCGTCTGAGAGATGGGCTCGTCGAGGCCGATTCCAACCCCTACATCGGGGACATGGTACCCGCCGGTGAGGTCTCCCGTAAGAAAAAGACCAAGAAAGCGCCGCAGGCAAAGATGGGCTATGGCACGTCGCTCGCCCTCTCGTTCCGCAACCTGCTCACCAAGAAAGGGCGCACCGTCATCACCTCCGTCGCGGGGAGCATCGGCATCATCAGCGTCTGCCTCGTGCTGGCGCTGTCGAGCGGGTTCAATACTTACATCCGCCACACCGAGGAGGATATGCTCTCCTATTATCCCGTGGAGGTGTCCGAGACGGCGCTCGACGTCAACTCCGTGATGTCGGCCATCACCTCGCCGCAGGATCTTCCGTCCATGGACGAGGTGGCGGATAAGGTGTATATCAACTCTTTCCTCACCGGCCTTGCGCAGGGCGTCGCCGTGCAGAACAACATCAGCGACGAATATATTTCCTATGTGCAGACGGGCAGAGAGGAGCACCCCGCGTGGTTCTCCGCCATTCAATATGAATACGGGTTCGATCTCACCGACGCGCTGTTCACCTCCATGACGGTGGGCGGCGGCGACACGGGCGATCCCGAGACCATCCGCAACAACTCCGTCACCGAGCTCAAAAATTTCCTCATCAACGAGCTCATCGAGGAGGCGCCGCAATACCAGTCCCTCCTTCGCTTTGTCAACCTGTTCACGGACGTCATCAACAAGATGCCCGGCACCTCGGACTTTGCGAGCGAGGAATACGGCAAGTATGTGCAGTCGCAATACGACATTGTGGCGGGCCACTTCCCCAACAACGAGAACGAAGCCGTGCTCGTGGTGGGGGAGAACAACGCCGTTTTGGACCTCACGCTCGTGCAGTTGGGCTTCCTCACGGAGGAGCGCTTCCTCGAACTCTTCAACGCCGGTCTCAGCGAGTCCGACCCCGAGGAGCTCCCCGCTCCCACCTCCGTGGTGCTCACGGATGCCGAGCAGACGGATGAGACGGAGGAGGACGTCAATCTTCTGCCGTTCAACCGCGTGTTCTCGCAGGATTATGTGCTCTATTACTCCGACGAGCTCTACCGCGAGACGGGCAAGACGGGCCCCACCGACTACCCCTATGAATATTGCGGCACGCGCGAGGACATGAACGCGACGCCCGAGCAGGGCATTCCTTTCAAGATCTCGGGCATTCTCCGCCTCAAAGATAACTTCACATACGGCTGTCTCGAAGAGGGGCTCAACCTCACCGAGGCGATCGTCGAGTCGTACATCCGCTACAACGCCGAGCATTCCTCGCTGCTCAAATGGATCACGAGCGAGGAGGCCGAACTCGACCTCGGCATTGATACGATGACGGCATACCGTTCCCCCGCGGAGCATCTCAATTCCTATTACAGCGCCCTCAACCTCGCCCAATACCGCGCGCCGCTGATGGGCTCCGCTTTCTTGAACGTCCTCGAAACAATGTTTCCCGCCTCGCCCATCCCCGATACCAAGGAGGGCATTGAGACGTATTTCGGGACCAATCGGCTCATGCTCGTCGGCCTCTTGTCCATGCAGTTCGGCGGGGACAATCAAAAGGCGCAGACGCTCGTTGACCAAATTTATGCAAACTGCCTCGCCATCGAGCCGGACGCCGAGGGCAAGATCTCGCGGTCGCAGCTCTCCAATGCCATGGGGAACGCGCTCGTGCTCTACTATGACGATCTCTCGGGCTTCAACAAGATCGAGGGCGTGGTTTATTACTCGGTGCTGCCCGAAGCGGTCATCCGCAACTTGGGCGGCAACATCGAGCCCAACGACATCAAGATCTATGCCGCCGACTTCGACTCCAAGGAGGAGGTGCTCGCCTACCTCGACGCATGGAACACCATGGAGGGGCGTGCCGAGGAGGATAAGATCACGTATACCGACCGCGTCGGCCTGCTCATGGGAATGGTGCAGACCATGCTCGACGTCATCACCTATGTGCTCGTCGCATTCACGGCCATCTCGCTCGTCGTCTCCTCCGTCATGATCGGCATCATCACCTATGTGTCCGTCGTGGAGCGCGTCAAGGAGATCGGTGTCCTCAGGAGCCTCGGCGCCCGCAAGAAGGACATCCGCAACCTCTTCAACGCGGAGACATTCATCATCGGGCTTGCGGCGGGTCTCATCGGCATCGCGGTGACATACCTGCTCTCGTGGATCATCTCGTGGATCATCTTCTCGCTGTCGGGGATCGCGGGCATTGCAACGCTTCCTCCGCTCACCGCGCTCATCATGGTGGTGGTCAGCGTCGTGCTCACGCTCATCTCCGGGCTCATTCCCGCACAGGCGGCGGCCAAGAAAGACCCCGTCATCGCGTTGCGGACGGAGTGAGAATAAAGCGCATGCACTTTGGCCATACTACCGTCATCTAAAGATAGAGGTGGCGGCATGGCCAAGAAGAAGATCAAGAAACTTACCGACGAGGAATACGAACAATACCTCAAAGATCTCCTGAACAAATAGCGGAGATCTTGCGGGCGCTCATAGTTATCTCCATGGAAAGCGGCTTGGCGGGTTCGTCAAGCCGCTTTTTTAAGGAACGGGAGGCAGACTTCCGCCGGAAAAACAGGGGCGCTTGGGGGATGTTAAAAAATAAAGCAATTTTACAGGAGAAAAGAATATGAAAGATTTTTATTTTGCAAGGGAACGGATCGAGAAAGAGGCCATTGAATTTTTGAGGGAGGGGCTGTTTGCCGCGTGTCCCGAAAATTGCCCCCGCTATATTCATTTCGGGATCTCTTCGCGCGAAAAGAGGGCTTTTCCCCAAGAATATCAACAGGGGCTGTCCTGTTTCAAGGCGCTCTTCCAAGCGGGCGAAACGGGATATCGGTTGGCTCTTTGGAACATGATCGTGAATTACTATGCCCCCGATACAAAGTTTTGCAAAAGGGACTTTTCGGAGGAGGAATACGCCTTTCTCCGAGAGGCGCTCAGAGCAGTGCGGGAGCCCGAGGAGGCAAACGTCAACCCGCCGATCCAAACGGAGCGGCTTGTGTTGCGCGCCATTGAGCGGGAAGATGAAAAAATTCTTGCCGACCATTTCAAAAAGGATGGCGATTTTGAGCTGTTCGGAGGGCACAGACCCACCAACAAAAAGATATGGGAATTTACCTTGCTTTTAAGGCGGAAGATGTGTTTTGCAATCGAGCGAAAGGCAGATAAAAAGCTGCTCGGCTATCTCGGGCTGAGCATCAAAAAGCAGACCGCAACGGGACTGCTCGAATACTACATTTTCAAAGAGGAGCGGGGAAAGGGATACTGCAAGGAGGCCGTGGAGGCGCTCGCAAGGATCGCCTTGAAAGGCAGGCTCTATGAGCCCGTGGAGCGGGTGCAGATAGGGGTTTACGGGAAAAAGGCGATTCATTTGAATGCCGTCCGCGCCCGTATTTCCTCTGCCAATCTTGCGTCGCAAAGAACGGTGGAGAGTTGCGGCTTTGTCCACGAGGCGACCGTTCATCAGACAATGTGCAATGCCGACATGGGCTGGACGGACGAGAAGATCTACTATTTGACAAGCGCAATGCTCAAATAGAAAACTCCGCGCATCAATCTTGCCTTCCCCTTTGGGGAAGGTGCCCCAAAGGGGCAGATGAGGTCTCGTCGCTCCCGCTGTCATACCATCCGCCCGAGGCTTGGATTGCTGCTGTCATTTCGCCCGCCCGAGGCTTGTTTGTCATTTCGAGCCGATAAAGTTTGGCTTTCATCTAACTGCCCATCTGCGAGAAATCTTACTACGACCAAGCCAAGGTAGAACGAATCATAAGGTAGAGATTTCTCGACTTCGCTCGAAATGACAGAAGCATGGCTTTCATCGAATTGCCCATCTGCGAGAAATCTTACTACGACCAAGTCAAGTCAGAATGAATAAAAAGAGCATGGCTTTCTCGTACCATTTGAGCCGAATCGTAATAAGATTCCCTCGCGGAGATACAATTCGTTGAAAGTCAAACTCCGTCGGCTACTTCGCGCCGTTGGCGCTCGTGACGCCCTTAGTCCACAATAGAAGCCTCGGGCGGACGGAATGACAATTGGTGCGCCGTTCCACCCCCATGGAGGGGGCAGCGAAAAAGAAAACAAATTTCGTGAACATCCTCCTCGTCCTTTCCGGCAAGAGGTGCTCTTCTTCGACAAAACTTGCCGTAAAGGCGTGCGGTCACTGTGATAAAATAAACGCTGTGATAAAATGTGCGCGGGAGGGACTATGGCAAGGAAAATCGTGATCACATCGGGCAAGGGTGGCGTCGGCAAGACGACGGTGTGCTGCAATCTTGCCATCCAGCTTGCGCGGCGGGGACTTCGCACCGTCGTTTGCGACTTTGATTTCGGCCTCAACAATGCCGATGTGACCCTGGGCATGGAGGGGCTCGCCGCTTACGACCTCATCGACGCAATCGAGGGGAAATGCCGCATCCGGCAGGCACTCGTGCAGCACCCGCGCTATCCCGCGCTCTACATTCTTTCCAGCAACCGCATCCCCGAACAGCACATCTCCGCGCAGGCGGTAAAACTCATCTTGGAGCTCATTGCCCCCCAATTTGATTTTCTCTTGATCGACTGCCCCGCGGGCATCGGGGAGGGCGTGCACCGCGCTCTTGCCTGTGCAGAGGAGGCCCTGCTCGTGACCGTGCCGAGCATCCCCGCCATGCGCGATGCCGACCGCTTGAACGGCGTTCTGCAAAACTACCGCCTGCCCGTGTCCCTCGTCGTCAACAGGGCGCGGAGGGAGCTGTCCCGTCGGGAAGATGTGCTCTCGCCGCAGGAGATCGCCCGCACGTTGCGCCTGCCGCTGTGCGCGGTCATCTATGAGGACGACCGCCTGTCCGGGGGAAGCGCACTCGAACGTTCCCGCTGTTTTCGCGTGCTGACGGACGCCTTGGCCTGCCCCAAGCAGCAGGAGCGCCGCGGGATCTTTGCCACATGGGGGAGAAAATGAAAGCCAAGGAACGGCTCAAAAACATCCTCGACCGCGACAAGGAGATCATCGGGGAGGCCCCGCACCGCGCCGCGCTCGCGGATTTCAAACGGGTCGCGGAGGAGTATTTCGAGACGGACGGCGGCTATGAATTGGCCGTGCGCGAGGGCAAAAAGGGGATGGAGATCGTCTTTGTGTGCAGGATCGTCCGCGTAAAAAATTTCCGCACCCTCCGCTGAGCGCGTAAAATGCGGGCGGCCCGCAAAAACAGTAGACAAATTGCAGTCATCGTGGTATAATATGGGAAAAAGTAGAGAAGGTGAACTAACTATGCGGCAGTTTATCTTAATGACGGACACGGGGAGCGATCTTCCCGACGAGTACTATGAAGCGCATGCGGTAGAAAAGATCTCCCTCGGGTTTACGATGGACGGCGTCTCCTATGGCGGGGATGAAAACCCCATGATGGACGTCAAGGAATTCTATGCGCGTTTGCGCGGCGGCGCAATGCCGAAAACTTTTCAGGCCACGCCCCAACAGGCGCGGGCGCACCTCGAACCGCACGTCAAGGCGGGGGAGGATGTGCTCCTGATCGCCTTTTCCTCCGGCCTCTCGGGCACGTATAACAGCTATGTGGCGGCGGCAAAGGAGCTCGCGGAGGAATATCCCGCCTGCAAGCTCATCGTGGTGGATTCCCTCTGTGCCTCGCTCGGGCAGGGGCTGCTCGTCGATTATGCCGTAAAAAAGGCAGACAGCGGCGCAAGCATCGAGGAGACGGCGGCCTATGTCAAGGGCCTCGTTCCCGCCCTCTGCCACTACTTCACGGTGGAGGACCTCTATCACTTGAAACGGGGCGGGCGCGTCTCCGCGACGACGGCATTCGTGGGTACCATGCTCAAAATCAAGCCCGTTTTGCACGTGGATGACGAGGGACATTTGATCGCGATCGGCAAGGCGATGGGGCGCAAGAAGTCCATTTCCGCGCTCGTCGATAAGATGACGGAGCTCTCGGTGATGGCACCCAACGACCCCATCTTCATCAGCCACGGCGATTGCGAGGAGGACGTGGAGTTCTTAAAGAAACTGCTCGAAAAGAGCTTCGGGGGGCATGCGATCTACGTCGCTCCCATCGGCCCGGTCATCGGCACACACTCGGGAGCGGGCACGTTCGCCGTGTTCTTTGTGGGCAAACACAGATGATACGGCCCATTCTTTGCACAAAATTTTAAGTAAGGCGGCCCGCGGCCGCCGAGGTGAGCACAATGACATACATTCAACGCGTCCTCGCGCAATTAAAGAGCAGGGATCCCGACGAGCCGGAGTTCCATCAGGCCGCCACCGAGATCCTCACAAGCCTCGCGCCCGTTTTGGAGCGGCACTCGGAGTATGAAAAGGCGGCGCTCTTGGAGCGCTTTACGGAGCCCGAGCGCACCGTGATCTTTCGCGTGCCGTGGGTGGACGATAGGGGCACCGTGCACGTCAACAGGGGGTACCGTGTCCAATTCAACAGCGCCATCGGGCCCTACAAGGGCGGCCTGCGCTTTCATCCGTCCGTCAATCTCTCCATCATCAAATTTCTCGGCCTCGAACAGATCTTAAAGAACAGCCTCACCGGTCTGCCCATCGGCGGCGGCGAGGGCGGAAGCGACTTCGACCCCAAGGGCAAGTCCGATGGGGAAGTCATGCGCTTTTGCCAGAGCTTTATGACGGAGCTCTTCCGCCATATCGGGCAGGATACCGATGTGCCGGCGGGGGATATCGGCGTCGGCGGGCGGGAGATCGGCTACCTGTTCGGCCAATACAAGCGCATCCGCGGCGAGCACTCCGGCGTGCTCACGGGCAGGGGGCTTGCTTACGGCGGCAGTCTCGTGCGGACGGAGGCGACGGGCTACGGGCTCGTCTACATGGTCGAGGAGGCCATGCGGTGCCGGGGCGACGGCTTCTCCGGCAAGACGACCGTCATCTCGGGAGCGGGCAACGTGGCCATCTACGCCTGCGAAAAAGCACAGGCCTTGGGCGCAAAGGTGGTAGCCATGTACGACTCCGACGGCTACATTTACGATAAAGACGGCATCAAGTTGGAGGTCGTCAAAGAGATCAAGGAGCGGGAACGGGGCCGCATCAAGGCGTATGCGGAGCGCGTCAAGGGATCGGAATACCGCGAGGGCTGCCGCGGCATCTGGAACATCCCCTGCGAGGTCGCCCTGCCCTGCGCCACACAAAACGAGATCGATGAAGCCTCCGCAAAGGCGCTCGTGCAGAACGGCGTGAAATACGTCGGAGAGGGCGCCAACATGCCCACGACGCTCAACGGGATCGCGGTCTTTCAACAGGCAGGGGCGGTGTTCCTCCCCGCCAAGGCTGCCAACGCGGGCGGCGTCGCCACGAGCGCCCTCGAAATGGCGCAATCCAGCCAAAGGATGTATCTCCCTTTCGAGGAAGTGGACCGCAAGCTCAAATCCATCATGGTGGGCATCTACCGCGCAATGGACGGCGCCGCGTGCGAATACGGCATGCGCGGCAACTATGTTGCGGGGGCCAACATCGCCGGCTTTGTCAAGGTGGCGGAGGCCATGATGGCACAGGGCATCGTCTGAGAAAGCGTTTGAACACACCGAAAAACTTCGCACCTTTCAGAACACGCAAAATGCGCGGGGAAAATCTCCCCGCGCTGTTTTTTGCGGTTTTTGCACACAGAATTGTTTTCGGCCGTGTACGGAATGACCTCCTGTCGCACACGGGATTTGGGTGGCGCATGCCCTCTCGGGGCGGCAAGTGCGGGTCAATCGGTCAGCCCGAGAAGGTAGTCGGCCGAGACGTCAAGCGCCTTGCACAGGAGGTAGAGCGTGTCGATGCTCGGCACGCTCCTGCCCGACTTGTAGTCGGAGATGCACTGCTTGGAGACCCCGACGGCCTTGGCCAATTCGGTTTGGCGCTTATTGCCGTATTTGAGACAATCGTTGAATCGCGCTTGGAATTTGGTGATCGTATCCACAAAAAAATTATATGCAAAAAGTACGCTAATACTTGACAAGTACGTTAATAACGTACTATAATGATAAAAACAAGGGGGAAAAGAGGATGGGGGAAAGACTTACGCAGCGGATGCAACGGATGCGGGCAGAGAAAACCACCAAGAGCCAGCGGCGGCTCCTTGATTTTTTCGAGCGCGCGGACGCGAAGAAGCTCTTGCGGTGCTCCATCACCGAGATCGCGCGGGAGCTGGACATTGCCGATGCAACGGTGTTGCGCTTTTGCCGTGCGTTGGGCTTCGAGGGATACCGTGACTTCCGCATGGCGCTCGCGGCGGAGAGCCTTACGGCGGAACCGGAGGGCCGTCTTGCCGCACTCTCCGAGCGCTTCGAGGAGCGGGCACGCGTGTGTGCCGCCCGCTTTCAAGACGGGGAGATCGAGGCGGCGGCAAACCTCATAAAACAGGCGCGCACGGTGTGCTGTTTGGGCATGGGTGCCTCGTTTTGTGCGGCAATGGCAATGCACGAGCGGCTTCTTGCGCTTGGCGTCGCCTCCTTTTGCGAGCGGGACGGGGCGCTCTGTGAGCTGTTTCTCGCGTCGCGCGGGATCCCCGACGTGCTGCTTCTCTTCGGGGCGGATGTGCACGCCGAGCACGATTTGGCGTTGGCGCGGGCGCGCGGGATGCGCACCGTCTCGGTTGCGGGGGAAGAGCGGCTGCGCTGCGACCTCGCGCTCGCGGCCTGCCCGGAGAAAGACCGCATGGCCGAGTTCTTTGCGGTGGAGGCGCTGGGCCTCGCACTGGACCGCCTCTTACGGGAGGTCTCCTGAGAGAGCTTGGTGAAAAGCGAGAAAAAACAGGCCGCCCGCGGCATGCCGCGGGCGGCCTCTTAACAATGTGTCTTAATCATGCGTCTTAACGATGCGATTTGACGGGCGAGATCAGATGCTTTCGAGGTTGATGAGGGAGGAGTTGCCGCTCTTGCCGTTGGGCGTACCGCCCGTGATGACGATGACGTCGCCCTTTTGGACCAGCCCGCTCTCCATAGCGGCGCGCTTGGCAAAGTGGAACAGGACGTCGACGGAGAAGTATTCCTCACTGCGGACGGGGAGCACGCCCCACGAGAGGGCGAGTTTTCTGTAACTCTTCTCATCCGTCGTCATGCCGATGATGTCGATGTTGGGGCGGAAGCGGGAGACCATTTTCGCCGTGCCGCCCGTTCTGGTGCAGACGACGATGGCCTTTGCGTGGACGTCATGGGCAAGGAGGCAGGCGGAGTGGGAGAGGGCGTCGGAGAGCCCGCGGATGAGGTATTCCTTGTCCTCGACATATTGGATGTATTCCGTCTTGGTCTCGGCCTGCATTGCAATGCGCGCCATGGCGGCGACCGCCTGCACCGGGTATTCCCCGGCCGCCGTCTCGCCCGAGAGCATGATGGCGCTCGAACCGTCGTAAACGGCATTGGCGACGTCGGAGATCTCGGCACGGGTGGGGCGGGGCTGGTGGATCATGCTTTCCAGCATCTCCGTTGCCGTGATGCACCGCTTGCCCGCTTTACGGCAGGCCGTGATGATGTGTTTCTGAATGTCGGGCAGTTCCTCATAGGGGATCTCCACGCCCATATCCCCGCGGCCGATCATGATGCCGTCGGAGACTTTGAGGATCTCGTCGAGGTTGTTCACGCCCGCGCGGTTTTCTATCTTTGCGATGAGGTCGATGTCCGTGCTGCCGTGTTCTTTCAAGAATTGGCGCACGTCGAGGATGTCTTGCGCTTTGGAGACAAAGGAGCAGGCGACAAAGTCCACACCGTGTTCGATGCCGAAGAGCAGGTCGGATTTGTCCTGTTCCGAGAGATAGACGAGGTCGAGCTGCTTCTCGGGGAAGAACATGGATTTGCGGTTGGAGAGCTCTCCGCCGATGACGACCTTGCAGATGACGTCGGGCTTTTTCACCTCGACGACTTCAAAGACCATGAGCCCGTTGTTGAGCAAAATTTTGTCGCCGGGGTTCATCTCCGCACAGATGTTTTTATAGGAGACGGAGACGCGCGTCTGGTCGCCCTCGATCTCCTCGGTGGTGAAAGCAAAGGTGTCGCCCTCTTTCAAAAAGATCTTTCCGTCCCGAAACGTCTTGATGCGGAACTCCGGCCCCTTGGTATCCAGCAGGATGGGCAGCGGGATATTCTTCTTTTCGCGCACCGCCTTGATGATGGCGATCTTTTTGGCGTGGTCCTCATGGGTGCCGTGCGAGAAGTTGATGCGCGCCACGTTCATGCCGGCGTCGGCCATGGCGGAGATGATCTCCTCTGTCTCGGAAGCGGGCCCGAGCGTGCAGACGATCTTTGTCTTTTTCATGATAATTCCCCCTCTGAAAATTTCACTTCTATTTTAGCATGTTTTTTATAAAAAACAAGACCTTTTTTAAAATTTCTCGGCGAGAATTCCAACGCAACCGCAAAAGCGAACGTGCAAAAAGGTTGCAAAAAGGGAAGCGGTGTGGTATAATCGAAGAGATCTGAGCGGACTGCGCGGTCGCGGCGCAAAGCAATTTGCGATGAGGAAAGTCCGGGCATCACAGGGCAGGGCGCCTGATAACGTCAGGTGAAGGCGACTTCAAGACCAGTGCAACAGAAATAGACCGCTCTTCGGGAACAGGCATTGCCCCCGGGGAGTAAGGGTGGAAAGGGGAGGTAAGAGCTCACCGACGGCGTGGTAACATGCCGTGCCATGTAAACTCCGTCCGATGCAAGTTTGGGGCTTCCGCACATGGGCTGCCCGTCCGCGGAAGTCTGTGAATAACGCTCGAGCCCCGCGGCGACGCGTGGGCCTAGATAAATGATCGCGCTCGACAGAACCCGGCTTACAGGTCCGCTCAGATGACAAATGCCCACCGCACGCGGTGGGCATTTGTCGTACGATTCTGTTGCCCCCTCCATGGGAGGGGGACTCCCCAAGGGGGTGGGGTGTCGACCAAGCACGTTGAGCCCTTGCTGTCCCCAAAGGGGAAGTCGAGAAAACCATCTTGCATTCAATCTTTTTTAATCCCGCATGCCGTCGGGAAAATATGTGATATAATGATGGCATCAAGGGGGATATCCCCGACGTAGGAGGATCCGATCATGAGCAACAAGTATGCGGGAACGCAGACAGAGAAAAATCTCGAAGCGGCCTTTGCGGGCGAATCGCAGGCGCGCAACAAGTACACCTATTTTGCTTCCGTGGCCAAGAAAGAGGGCTTCGAGCAGATGGCGGCCATCTTTTTAAAGACGGCGGACAACGAGAAAGAACACGCCAAGCTGTGGCTGAAAGAACTCAAAGGGATCGGAGACACCGCGGCCAACCTCAAAGCTGCCGCCGAGGGCGAGAATTACGAGTGGACGGACATGTATGAGGGCTTTGCCAAGACGGCCGACGAGGAGGGCTTCCCCGAACTCGCCAAGAAGTTCCGCATGGTCGCCGCCATCGAAAAGACGCATGAGGAGCGCTACCGCGCCCTGCTCCACAACCTCGAAGCGGCGGAAGTCTTTGAAAAGAGCGAGGTCAAGGTGTGGGAATGCCGCAATTGCGGCCATATCATGGTGGGCACGAAAGCGCCCGAACTGTGCCCGGTGTGCGCGCATCCGCAGAGTTTCTTCGAAGTGCACGCCGAAAATTATTGATTGGTTGCAGCACAGGGGGCGGGAGACCGCCCCTTTTTTCGCGCAAGGCGTGTTTTTTGCTTTACGGCATGATTTTTGCTTTACAAAACGCGCGCTAACTATTATAATAGACACATGATTTGTCTTGCCAAAGAATGGAAGGACTTCGAGGTGCTCGCGACGGGCGACGGCTACAAGCTCGAACGGTGGAAAGACGTGGTGCTTCTCCGGCCCGACCCGCAGGTCATTTGGCCGGCGCAGCAGGACCTCCGCGCATTCCGAGAGCTCTCCGCCGTCTACCACCGCAGCGAGAAAGGGGGCGGCAGCTGGGAATATTTAAGACCCATGCCCGAGAGCTGGAACGTCTCCTACCGGGACCTCACCTTTAAAATAAAACCCATGGGATTTAAGCACACGGGGCTCTTTCCCGAACAGGCCGTCAATTGGGACAGGATGTGCGCGCTCGTGAAAGGGGCGGGGCGGCCCGTAAAAGTGCTCAATCTCTTTGCCTATACGGGCGGCGCGACGGTGGCCCTCGCCAAGGCGGGCGCCGAGGTCGTGCATGTGGATGCGGCCAAGGGCATGGTGGAGCGTGCGGGCGAAAACGCGCGGCTCTCGGGCATCGGCACGGGCATCCGCTACATCGTGGACGACTGCAAAAAGTTCGTCATGCGAGAACTCAGGCGGGGCAACCGCTATGACGGCATCGTCATGGACCCCCCCTCATACGGCCGCGGCCCGGGAGGGGAGATGTGGAAATTGGAGACGGAGCTGTATCCTTTCGCCGAGATGTGCGCGCAGTTGCTCTCGCCCGACCCGCTCTTCTTTCTCATCAACAGCTATACGACGGGCTTGCAGCCCACCGTGCTCGCAAATATCCTCACGCTCGCACTCAAAGGGCGTAAGGGACACATCGACGCCTATGAAGTGGGGCTCCCGACGTCGGAGGGGATCGCGCTTCCCTGTGGCGCGGGAGGAATGTATACCAATGACTGAAACTTACGCACCCGTGATCCTCTATGAAGATAACCACATCCTCGTCGTCTTAAAGGAGCAAAACCTTGCGTGCTGTCCCGACGAGAGCATGGATGAGAACTTGCTCGATCTTCTCAAAGAGTATCTGAAAAACAAGTATCACAAGACGGGGAACGTCTTTTTGGGACTTGTCCACCGCCTCGATAGGCCCACCGGCGGCGTTATGGTATTTGCCAAGACGAGCAAGGCGGCGGCGAGGCTCTCGGAGCAGATGCGCTCGGGCGACTTTGAGAAGTGCTATTTGGCCGTGCTCAACGGTGTGCCGCACGAGCGGGAGGGCAAACTCACCAATTGGCTGAAAAAGAACACCGTCAACAACACCGTCTACCTCTCCACGCAGGGCACGGACGGAGCCAAACTCGCCATGCTCGACTATTGGATCGAGGAGGAAAAGGGCCCCTATGCGCTCGCGAAAATCAAATTGCACACGGGCAGGAGCCACCAGATCCGCGTGCAAATGGCGGGCATCGGGCACCCCGTTTACGGTGATATGAAATACGGCGGCGAGAAAGCGCAAAAGGGCAAGCTCGCCCTGTGGGCGTATTCGCTCTCTTTCACCCATCCCGTCCGGCAGGAGCGCATGCGCTTCATGGCGGAACCCCCCGAGGGAGAGGCCCCGTGGAGGATTTTCGACCTGAGATCGGCGGTCAAGGCCGAATGAAATTCTTATTAAAGCCGAGTGAAATTCTTAAAAATCATGGAAATAACAGAATTTCTCCCCGAAAGCGGGCGTTACCGCTTGACGAAAAGGGAAAATTCGTGTAGAATATAAAAGATAATTTTGAAAATGTCACGGGCTCCGAGCCCGTATGGAGCAACAATCATGAGCAAGATGAAACATCGTCTTATCACATTCGCGATCCTCGCCCTCCTCTTCGTGCTCACGCTGAGTTTGGCGATCGGGTCGCTCTCTATCCCGCGCGCTTCTGTTTCCGCCGCGACGTACGCCCCGACCTCCGTCTTTTCCGCGGGCACGGGCGGCGAGGTCGGTTCGGACAGGCCCGAAGGGACCACCGAAGAGGACGAGGGAGAGTACTATGTGCAGTTCTCGTTCCGCAACGAGGGGAAAGTGCACTACCGCCGCGACCTCGCGCTCCGCTGGTTTGAAGCCGCCGAGGCAGACCAGGCCGAGTCCGCCCAAGAGGAAGAGGCCGTCCGCGCCAATCCCGGGCAGGAGAAATTCTTCTCCATGACGTTTGCCTTTGCCCCCACGGCCGTGGAGACGCACACCGAGGGCTCGGGCGACAATGCCGTCACCTATAAGACATGCCCTGTCTGTGGTTTCGGCGGCGGCGATGGGGAACATCTCGCAATGGATGCCGCCACGTGCACCCAGTGCGGCTATAATTTCGCGGACGTCATGCAGTTTAAGACTTTGGAGATCGCTTTCGAGAGCACGGAGGAGAACATCACCAAAGACGGCATCACGACCAATATCCTCTATCTCGAATATACCGACGGGAAACTGTATGCAGCGGTGAAGGACGCCTCTTTCGACAGCGAAAAGGATGAGCTCGCCGCTTCCGACAAGACGGAGATCGCCTACACCGCCGGCGACGACCTCACGCTCTCCTTGGGCGCGGCCGCAGCCGGGAGCGCAGTGGGTGAATTTGCCGTCACCCTTGCAACGGGCGAGCAGTCGTATGCGCTTGCGAACTTCACCAACATCGGCGGCAACTACCTCGAATACCGTTCCTCCGCCGCAACGACCCCGCAGATCCCCATGACGTTCACCGTCACGCTTCCCGAGGCAACGGAGGGCAAGAATGCACCCGAACAGGCCATTCTGATGAGATCCCTCAACGGCCAGAGCCTCAAAGTGCAAAATTCCGACGGCCGCATCGAGGACGATGCCAAGCCCGTGCTCGTGCTCGACGAGGCGGTGTATTCTTTCCGTCTCGGCCAGCGTTTCAGCCTCACCTATGAGGCCATCGACGTTTGCGACGACTCCGTCAGCGTCACCCGCAGCTACTACATGCTCAAAAAGGACACAAAGGGCGAGGGCGAAGAGGCCAAGGAAGTATGGCACAAGCCCGATGAGACGACGGACAACGACTATAAGACGCTCACCACTTCCACGTTCTTCATGCCCACGAGTGAGGACATGACCTTGGATGAGGACGGCAAGCCCTATGCCTATGTCTCCATCCGCTTCAAGCTCGACGACGGCACGCACGACGATTACTATGTCTATCTGACATGGTATGCCGCAAACGACAATGTCGTGGAGAGATTGGGCGACGAGGGCGAGACCGTCTCCGAGGGCTTCAAGTGCGGCAAGTGCGACCACGTGATGACCAAGGAAGAATACGAAGCCGCCACGGCCGAGGGCGCCACGTTCAAGTGCCCCGGAAAGGAAGAGACGACCGATGCCGAGGGCAACACCACGGAAGTGGATTGCACGGCGACCAAGGACGATTACACCGAGCTGTTCTCGGATAACTATTTCGACTACATCAAGGTAGACCTCGAAGCCAAGGGCCCCACGTATGTCGGCCTGAAAGCACAGGAGGCCGAAGAGGAGACCCAAAAGAACGCCAACGTCTCCACGTGGACGGAGAACGCAGAGGGGCTCACGGCAGTCGAGCAATATCAAAAGGCATTGGACGAGGCGGCAAAGGGCCTCAGTGCAGGCGACGGCGCCTACCTGTATCTTCCCTCGCTCCGCGGGCTCATTTCGAGCGACTATGCCGACTACCGCAATCTTCGGTTCAGCATCTACTATTATAAGCCCGGCACGGCGGCGGGCGGCAGCGCGTCGAGCGCCACCTCTCTTCGCTACAACAACCTCCGCATCGAAGTGGATGAAGTGGGCGACTACCGTTTCCGCATCTTGGCGCAGGATGCTTCGAGCAACGCCATGCAGTATTACGATGAGGACGGCGAGCTCGTCACGCTGAGTTCGAGCAACATTTGGGAGATCGATGGCATCCCCGAATTCAAGTTCTTCATCGATTACGACGGCCCCACTATCGAGGACATGGAGGAGCAGACGGAGGGCTACCGCGACCGGTCGTATTCCATTTCGAGTTTTGATGTCGTCGCGCTCGAAGGCTATGAGACCGAGTACACCCTGTACTATTTCAACAGCGAGCACCTCGGCGAGCATGCGGCGCCCACCTATTCGGAGCTGGTAGAGGCCGCCAAGGGCAAGTCCACGCTCGAAAAGTGGATCGAGGATTGCCTCGAAGAGATCTATGTCTACAACCCGGACGTGACCGAGGACGACGCAGAGTGGGACGATACGGACAACGCCTACAATTGGAATCCCGATAGCTCGTTGAGCTTCGTGCCGCAAAAGACAGGGTTCTACTTTGTCAAACTCGACGTCACGGATGATTACCTCGTCAACACCACGACGACGGCTTACCAAGTCATCAACATCCGCAATCCCATCGTGCAGATTCCGGGCAAGACGCCTTGGCTGACCAACAACATCGTTGCAATCGTGCTCTTCTCCATCTCCGCTCTCCTCGGGATCGCCATCATCGTCCTGTGCGTCGTGAAGCCTGCCGATCAGACGGTCGAAGAGGTGGACCTCGACAGCTTAAAGGGCAAAAAGAAGGACAAGAACAAGAAACAGTGACAAGACCGCGAGAAGATTTTAGGGTCGGATGGTTCAGACCTTAAAATCGGAAAACTGTTACGAATCGGAAAATTGTTACAACCGGAAAATTGTTAAGAACCGGGAAATGTAAGAACGGAAAATGTAAAAACCGGAAATTGTTTATCGCAAAAGCCGCAGGTTGCCCTGTGGCTTTTTGTTTTTCCTTTCGACGGGGCGCAGTGGCCGTTGCTGTCCCTCCGCTGTCATACCGAGACCCCAACGGGGTCGAGTGTATCCCCTCAAACGAAGTCCGTCGCCCCCTCCATGGGAGGGGGGTGGCGACAAGGCATGGTCGAGCCCTTGCTGTCCCTCCGCTGTCATACCGAGACCCCAACGGGGTCGAGTGTATCCCTTAAAACGAAGTCCGTCGCTCTCGGCTTCCCCTTTGGGTCGCAAAACGCATTTCTCGCACACCAGCACAGTGTGCTGTGGGCGGCGTTTTGCGGTGAGTGTCCGTCCGCTCTTCAAATTGTGCTACTAAGGACGTCACGAGCCAAAGGCGAAGTAGCGCATCGGATGGCGCGAATGGTGACCGAACGCGGGACTCTACCCGCGTGAGACAGCTCCCGCGAAGCGGGTGATGAGGCCTCATCCGTCACGGCTTCGCCGTGCCACCTTCCCCATAGGGGAGGGCAAGTGCCCCCTCTCCATGGTGCGAGGTTTTTTCCCAGCGGCGTGCATGTTTTTGCCCTGTCCCGCAATATACTGATATGAGAGGTGGGGGACATGGAGCGCGCAAAGCAGAGGGTAGGCGCCGTACAAGTTTTAAAGGACGTGCTGTGCGGCGCGGCAATCGGGATCGCATTCATCATTCCCGGCTTTTCGGGGGGGACCGTGGCGGCCATCCTCGGCGTCTATGAGCGCCTGGTCGGCGCAATTGCAGACTTCTTCAAGCACTTCCAAAGAAGCATCGCAACGCTTTTCCCCATCGCGTGCGGGATGCTCCTTGGCGCGGCCGCGCTCATCTTGCCCATCCGTTGGGGGATGGAATACTTCCCGCTGCCCACCGTGTCGCTGTTTGTCGGGCTTGCACTGGGGGGGCTGCCGCCCATCAAGCGTCGCGCGGGAACATGCAATGCAAAAAAAATCGCGCTCTTTCTGGCGGCCCTGTTGCTCGCCGCCTCGCTGGTATTTTTGCCCGAAGCGACGCGCCCCGAGGGCTTCCTCTATCATTTGGACCTCGGCGGATACGCACTCCTCTTCCTCGTCGGGCTTGCGGCCTCGTGCGCGCTCGTCATCCCGGGGATCTCCGGCTCAATGCTCCTGCTCATTTTCGGCTATTACACGCCCCTCGTCGCGCTCATCACCGACCTCATCCTGTTCGGAACGCAACCCCTCAAAAGTTTTTCTGTGCTCGCGGTGGCCGCCGTCGGCATCGTCCTTGGCTTCTTTGCACTCTCCGCCGTCATGCGCTATCTCTTGAAAAAGTATTCGTGCGAGACCTATTCCGCCATCCTCGGCTTCATCTTAGGCTCTGTGCCCTGTGTGTATACTTCCATTGTTTTTGAAGCCTCTCCTTGGACATGGGTGGCCTCTTTGCTGTCACTCCTCGTTGGGATCGCGCTCTCCTATGCGTTCGTAAGATACGCGGGGGCGCACAAACAGCTCTATTAGATGCACAAACAACTCTATTAGGCGCGCAACAGGTTTTTATCCAATGCAACAAAATCGGAAAGGTACGCGCCTCGGGAGGGAAAATTTGCTTTTCCCTCCTTTTTTGTTTGATTAAAGCGGAAAAGTATGGTATAATTCTTTTTGAAATCAAGCGAGGTGTCAGATGTTACAGGTCAACGGCGTCAGTCTGCAATACGGGAGCAAAAAACTTTTTGAGGATGTCAACTTAAAATTCACCAAGGGCAATTGTTACGGCATCATCGGCGCCAACGGTGCGGGCAAGTCCACCTTCTTAAAGGTGCTCTCGGGCGAAATCGAGCCCAACAAGGGCGAGGTCATTTTGGATAAAAACGAGCGCATGTCCGTGCTCGCGCAAAACCAAAATAAATACGACCTCGAAACGGTGCTCCGCACGGTCATGCTCGGCCACAAGCGCCTCGTGGAGATCATGGACGAAAAGGATGCACTCTATCAGCATGCCGACTTCACCGAGGAGGACGGCGTGCGCGCCTCTGAGCTCGAAAGCGAGTTTGCGGAGCTGGGCGGCTGGGAGGCCGAGAGCGAGGCCGAGATGCTGCTGAACGGGCTGGATATCCCCGGCGAGTTGCACAACATGACGATGGGGGAGCTGGACGCAAAGCAGAAAGTCAAGGTGCTCCTCGCGCAGGCGCTCTTCGGCAATCCCGACGTGCTGCTGCTCGATGAGCCCACCAACAACCTCGACCTCAAAACGACGCGCTGGCTGGAAAATTATCTGCTCGATTTTGAGAACACCATCATCATCGTCTCCCACAACCGCCATTTCTTGAACAAGGTCTGCACGCACATCTGTGACGTTGACTTCGGAAAGATTAATCTGTTCCTCGGCAACTATGATTTTTGGTATCAGACCTCTCAGCTCATGGCGCGCCAACAGCGTGACGCCAACAAGAAAGCCGAGCAGCGTGCCGCCGAGCTCAAAGAATTCATCGCGCGCTTTGCCGCCAACGCCTCCAAGTCCCGTCAGGCGACTTCCCGCAAAAAGGAGCTGGAAAAACTCACCTTTTCGGATTTCAAGCCCTCCCTCAGGAAGTATCCCTACATCGATTTCAAGTTCGAGCGGGAGATCGGCAACGACATCCTCGCCGTGGAGGGCATCACCAAGAAAGGCTACTTCGAGGACGTCTCTTTCACCGTGCAGCGGGGGGATAAGATCGGCATCATCTCGGACAAGAGCACCTCGGTCACGATGCTATACGACATTCTGATGGGCAAGCAACAGCCCGATGCGGGCACCGTGAAGTGGGGCAAGACGATCAACGCGTCTTACTTCCCCCTCGACAACAGCGAATTCTTCGACGGCTGTTCCCTCACGCTCGTGCAGTGGCTCTCGCAGTATTCCAAGGACCACTATGAAGAATATTTGCGCGGCTGGCTGGGGCGCATGCTCTTCTCGGGGGAGGAGGCGCTCAAAGAGGCGCGCGTGCTCTCGGGCGGGGAGAAAGTCCGCTGCATGTTTGCCAAGATGATGTTGGAGGGCGGAAATTTTCTCATTCTCGACGAGCCCACCAACCACCTCGACCTCGAATCCATCACCTCGCTCAACAACGGCCTCGTCGCTTTCAAGGGCTGCATGCTACTGACCTCGCACGACCAAGAGCTCATGAACACGGCCTGCAACCGCATCATCGTCATCAACGGGAAGAAAGTGTTCGATAAGAACATCACTTTCGACGAATACATTGACCTGTCATAACGCGCAGGCGGGCACCACAAAATAGAGTATTCAAAGAATTCCTCATCCACAAGATGGGGGATTTTTATGTGAAAAAGGCGCGATTTGACGCTTGAAAGCCCTATACGCGTGCCTTTTGCGGAATATTGTCGCATTTTGTCCGTTCGACAATTATTTTCATAATTAGACGAATTTTGTAAAAA